>NZ_KI519494.1:0-300000 GCF_000482745.1 Oleidesulfovibrio alaskensis DSM 16109
CTTCCGTGCAACGCTGCTTTATGGACCAGCTCATTGGGCGGTTTATGTAGGTTCGGCAAGCCATGAGGTGATTCGGGAGAGCAAACACAGCTCGCCGCGCCGGAGCCATTTCTCTGCCGCCCGCCAACGCCGCGCATCGTGGGTGCAGGGAGATCATCTCCCTGCCCGCCGGAGGCAGTTACTGAGCAACCCTAAATACGCCTCCGGCGGGCAAAGGGATTGATTCCCCTTGCATCCCCCGTTGCGCCCGTCCTGCGCCGGTCAGCTCCACTGCTTCGGGCGTACGGCTGCGGCATACGTTGGCCCTTAGGGAGCCTTCCGTGCAACGATGCTTTATGGACCAGCTCATCGGGCGATTATTGATGGGCATTCGGCAAGCCATGACGTAATTTGCAGAGCAAACACAGCCCGCCGCGCCGGAGCCTTTTCTTTGCCGCCTGCCAACGCCGCGCATTGCGGGTGCAGGGAGATCATCTCCCTGCCCGCCGGAGGCAGATATTAAGCAACCCTAAATACGCCTCCGGCGGGCAAGGGGAAAGACTTCCCTTGCATCCCCCGTTGCGCCCGTCCTGCATCGGTCAGCCCGACTGCTTCGGGCGCACGGCTGCGAGGACAGCTTGACGGAAAGCGTATGTCATACTAGAGAAACCGCCACATGCCCGAGTGGTGGAAGTGGTAGACACAAGGGATTTAAAATCCCTCGGCTTACGAGCTGTGCCGGTTCAAGTCCGGCCTCGGGTACCACGCAAGAAAGGCGGCTATGGCTTTTGCTGTAGTCGCCTTTGCTGTTTCACATAGAATTTTGGGGGATTACGCGTGGCTGTGTAGTCGCTGTCCGGCGTTTGGGCATGCAGCTCCGGTGTCGCCGTACGATCAGGCCAAGTGGTATGTGCGGGGCTGCGCCGGATTGAGCGCTTCCCGGGCGATGCTCCGGCATAGTTTTGAGGGGGGCGCGCGCTGGCAGCAGGGATTGTTCTGTGATGATTTTGCCGGAAGCAATGCCCGTGACTTTGCGCAGAACGGTATCTGCTTGTTCCGGTGGAATTTGACCTTGAGTATATAGAGGCGCAGTACGGTATGCCTGCCGGTCGCGGGAAAGTTTGGACAGGCAGTGACGGCAGGAGATGTGTGCGCATGCCCGTGTTGTATCCGGTTGCCATATGACAGTACGGCGGGCCTGCATTCGGGCTGTTTACCTTTGTGCAGGTACAGACAGGTTGTGCCCGATGTAATGCCGTGACTGTCCGCTGGAAGGGAAAAGCCGGTGTTGGTATGCCATGCAGGGCGGCGCGCGGGGAAGCGTTGCCAGTTTCGGGCGGGTGCCGGGTTCAGATGCTGTCAAGCCCGAGCAGAGACACGGCGGCTTCGGACCAGCCTGTGTGCTGCAGCCGGTATACAAGCAGCTCCTGCAGATTTTTATTCACAAAAAGCAGTCTGCCGTGCACATGGCCCGACATACTCCGTACCACAGTATCGCACACGGCATGAAAGACTTCTTCTTCGCATCCGGCAAATACACACTGTACGCGCAGCGCGTCACCTTCCGGTTCATATTGCATATAGTCAGCTCCGTGTGCGGCCAGCGCATCATGCAGCGTACTGCGGAAAGCTTCTTCCAGCGCATACAGTTCGTTGTAGCTCAGTTCCGGGCTGTACGAGAAAAAACCGAACATTTCACAGTCATACTTGGCCATGTGTTCCCTCCTGCAACACTGTTGTCAGCATACGGCAGTCTGACAGGTGGTTGTGTGCGCCATGGCGGCACCTGTCGAGCATACCGTAAAACGAGGCAGGTTTCCACGGCTGTGCCCGGTTCCGCTTCCGGCCCTTCCTTGGTGGTGGCCGATGCTGGCTTGCCGGCGCATGTTCTGGTACACCTTCGCCATGTCGCAGAAAACGCAAACAGACCTGCACAAGGTTTCTCACCGGCGGCGCATGGTTATTCTGGGACTGGACGGACTGTCTTTGTCCATGGCTGTCAAACTGTGCGCCACCGGCCGCTTTCCGCACCTTTCGCGCCTTGCGCTTGCACCGGAGTGCGGCACAGTGCGGGCCGAGCTGCCGGAACTGTCTCCTGTCAACTGGACGTCTTTTTATACCGGCTGCGGGCCGGAAGATCACGGAATTTTCGGATTCACCCGCATCAGTCCAGCCAGCTATCAGATGGCACTTGCGGATTTTTCTCAGGTGGCTGTTCCCACAATTTTTGACCGGTTGGGTGATGCCGGTTATGCAAGCAGACTGGTGAACCTGCCCAACACGTATCCGGTGCGTCCGGTCAAAGGTGCCATGACGGTGGCTGGATTTGTGGCACCGGAACTATCCCGTGCCGTGCATCCGCCTTTTCTTGCGCACCGGCTGCGCGAGGCCGGATACCTGCTGGAGGCGGATACCACCCGCGGTGCTGCTGACCTGCCGTATCTGCTTGCGCAGCTGCGTGCCACACTGCAGTCGCGCAGATACGCTCTGGAGCTTTTGTGGCCGGACCTCGGCTGGGATGTGTTCACCATAGTGCTCACAGAAACAGACCGCCTTTTTCATTTCTTTTACGATGCGGTGACTGAGCCTGACCACCCGCAGCATGAAGCCTGCATGGTTTTGCTGCAGGAGTGGGACGCACTGATCGGCCGCGTGCTGGAACTGTACGACGCCCTGCCTGTTCCGGGGCGCCTGATGGCGCTGGCAGATCACGGGTTCACACGTCTGATCACAGAGGTGGACATTAACGCATGGCTGCGGCAAAACGGGTACCTGTATACACAGCATCATGACGGTGCGACGGCAGAGCTGGACGCCACGGGTATTCTGCCGGAGACCAGAGCGTTTGCGCTGGACCCGGGCCGTATCTATCTGCATACGGCACAGCGGTTCGGCAGGGGCAGGCTGACCCCCGCGCAGGCCGGACAGACCATGCAGGCCGTCACTGAAGGATTGTTGCGGCTCACATACAACGGTCAGCCGGTCATCAAGGCGGTGCACACGGCCGACAGCCTGTACAGCGGTCCCTTGCGTGACAGGGCGCCGGATATTGTCTGCGAACCGCATGACGGCTTTGATCTCAAGGCCAAGTTCGACAGGACGGAAGTTTTCGGCTTTTTCGGCAGAACGGGTACGCACACTGCGGACGGAGCTTTTTTTTACGATTCGATGCACGCGGCACCGCAGATAATGCGTCATACGGGCAGGCTGGTGCTGGAGCATTTCGGTCTGGCCCCTGTCGCACAATCAGGCCGCCCCGCGGCGACGGGGCTTATCCACCCGCCCGGCAACAAGTAACGATACCATATATATGATTGATTATAAAAAAGAACTGAACGCGGCTCAGTACGAAGCCGCCACCACCCTCGAAGGCCCCATGCTGGTCATAGCCGGAGCAGGCAGCGGCAAAACCCGCACAGTGGTGTACCGGCTGGCAAATATGGTGCAGCAGGGCATTGCCGCGTCCAATATTCTTCTGCTTACGTTCACCCGCAAGGCCGCACAGGAAATGCAGCACAGAGCGGCCCAGCTGCTGGGCCAGTCCGCGGGCATGGTGGGCGGAGTGCAGGGAGGTACGTTCCATGCCTTTGCCTATTCCATTCTGCGCATGCACAAACCGCAGGGGTACGAAGGCGATCTGTCCGTCATGGATTCCGCCGATGCCGCCGGTGCGCTGAAACACTGCAAGGATACGCTGGGACTGGGCAAAGGGGACCGGAGTTTTCCCAAAACGCAGACCGTCATGGGGCTGCTGTCCAAAGCGCGCAACAAGGAACTGACGGTGGAGGATGTCCTGCGGCGCGAAGCCTTTCACCTGGCATCCTACGCGGGCGATCTTACGCGCATCAGCGACACCTACAGGGCGTTCAAGCGCAGACATGCGCTTATGGATTATGATGACCTGCTGTTTGAGCTGGAAAGGCTGCTGCAGTCCGATGCCGACCTGCTGGCGTACTACCGCGACCGGTTCAGATATATCATGGTGGACGAATTTCAGGACACCAACCTGGTACAGGCGCGGTTGGTGCGTTTGCTGGGCAGCGGCCACAACAACGTGATGGCTGTGGGCGACGACGCGCAGTCCATCTATGCGTTCCGCGGTGCCAATGTGCAGAATATTCTTGATTTTCCTGACATGTTTCCCGGAACGCGTATCATCAAGCTGGAAGAGAATTACCGTTCGGTACAGCCTGTGCTTGATCTGACCAACGCCATTCTTGACGATGCGCCGCAGGCGTTCCGCAAAAAGCTGTTCACCCGGCGCGAAGGAGGTCCTACCCCTCATGTGCTGCGCCCGCTTTCAGACCTGACTCAGGCGTCCATGGTCACATCAAAAATAACCGAGCTGCTGCGTACATACCCGCCGGATGAAATCGCCGTGCTGTTCCGCGCCGGATACCAGTCCTACCATGTGGAGATGCAGCTGGGAAAGCTGGGCGTCAAGTTCAAGAAGTACGGCGGGGTTCGTTATTCTGACGCCGCTCATGTCAAGGACGTTCTTTCCTACATACGGCTGGTGGTCAACCCGCTGGATCTGCCGGCGTTTCAGCGGATGGCTTCGCTGGTAAAGGGCATAGGGGCAAAAACCTGCCTGAAGCTGTACGATGCGGCCCAGAAAGCGGACAGAAGTGTTTTGAAAAAGGCCTGTGCACGGTTTCCCGACCTGCAGCACGATCTGGACATGCTGGATGCACTGCGGGCAAAGCCGCTTACTCCGGCCGGTCTGACGCAGGCCGTTATTGAACATTACCAGCCGCGGCTCGAAGCCAACTATCCTGACGACTACCCCCGCAGACAGCACGGGCTGGAACAGCTTGTCCAGATTGCGGCATCGTACAACGATGTGGATCTGATGCTTTCGGACCTGTGTCTGGAGGACCCCGCAACGGACAAAGGTGAAGACATCAGCGCGGTCACGTTGTCCACCGTGCATTCCGCCAAGGGGCTGGAATGGTCGGCGGTGCTGCTCATTGATCTGGTGGAAGACCGTTTTCCCTCGCGCCATGCCCTGAACAAGGCAGAGGACTTTGAGGAAGAGCGGCGGCTTATGTATGTGGCGTGCACGCGGGCCCGTGATTATCTGGCGCTGTTTGTGCCTGCCACCATCTACGACCGCAGCGGAGGCGGCAATACACCGGCCAATCCCAGCCCCTTTGTGCGTGACCTGCCCGCCCATCTTTATGAAGACTGGCGCGAAAACTTTACCGGCACGCTTACCCGCAGGCAGGATGCCCGTCCGGTTACTGTTTCTGCCGCGCGCACGTCCGGCCCTGCGTCCGGCGGTGGCCGGCAGGCGGAACAGGGCGGCGGCGCGCTGGGCAACGGCGGCAGACCGGCTTCGGGGTATTGCACGCACAAGATTTTCGGCAGGGGCAAAATTATTCAGCATGTGCCGCCCGACAAGTACCGCGTCAATTTTCCGGGATTCGGTCTCAAGGTCATTATGGCCCAGTATCTTACTCTGGAATGATAACGGCCCGCTGCCGCGGCCGCCGCAAAATTCACCGGAACCCACACGGATGCGCATATGAGCACCATGACTTCCGAAGATGCGTTTCTTGCCTGTATTGACAGGCACTTCTGTAACGAGCACCCGCATATGCTGCGGGGCAGAGGCGATGATTGCTGCGAACTGGCATGTCCGCCGCGTATGACGCTGAGTACAGACCTGTTCATGCAGGACACCCATTTCCGGCTGAGCTATTTTTCCGCAGCGGACATAGGGCACAAGGCGCTGGCTGTGAATATCAGCGATATTGCCGCCGCGGGCGCCCGGCCGCTGGGATTCAGCATGGGGCTTATGGTGCCGGAAAAGCAGCCGGGGCCGCACCGGCTTACCGGGGCGTTCTGGGACAGCTTGTTTGACGGCATGGCGCAGCTGGCCCGCAGTCACGGCATGGCACTGACCGGAGGCGACCTGACCCGTGCGGGTACGTTCGGCCTGTGTGTGACGGTGTGGGGCGGCCCCTGCGGCGATGCGCCTTTTTTGCGGCGCACAGGGTGCAGACCCGGCGATGCCGTTTTTCTGGCGGGCGAAGCCGGACTGGCCCGCACCGGCCTGATGGCGCTGGAAGCCATGGGGGCGGAGGCTGCCGGCGAGTATCCGCATGCTGTGGCGGCTCATCTGAGGCCGGTGCCGCTGGTGCGCAGCGGGCAGCGTCTTGCTGCTTTGCAGGGGGCACGGCCGCAGTCACGCATCACGTTGATGGATCTTTCCGACGGACTGGCCCGTGACCTGCCGCGTCTTTTTGCTGCCGGTGAAGGCACCTGCGGTGCCTCGCTGGTTCTGCCCGATGCTTCACTGCATCCAGATGTGCGCCGCTGGGCCGCAGAGCAGGGTACTGATGCCGCCGTGCATGCGTTCTGCGGCGGAGAAGATTATGCACTGCTGGGCACCTGTGCGCCCGAAGCCGTGGCCGATGTCATTGAGGCCGCGGCATGCGACGGGGAGCCCGTGCGGGTGCTGGGCACGGTACACGGCGAGCCGGTTGTCATGCTGAACGGCGTACCGGTTACCGGCGGCGGGTTTGATCATTTTTCCGGTTAAGATGCGTCATACAGGAGGCTTGCCCCATGACGGCAGAACTGCGCTTTATAGGTGTTGTCCGTTCTTCTCTTAAAGATATCGGCGATTGCCCCAAACAGGGGGATGAAGGCGGCGTGGAGGCATGGGTGGACATCCATGAAGAGTACCGCGCCGGACTTGATTCGCTGCGGGCGGGGCAGGGGCTGACGCTGCTCACATGGCTGCACGAGGCCGACAGGTCGGTTCTTTCCGTTCATCCGAGAGGCGATACCGGTCGTCCGCGGCGCGGGGTGTTCAATACCCGTTCGCCTGCACGGCCCAACCCTGTGGGGCTGCACGAGGTACGCCTGACGGCAGTGGAAGACGGCAGGCTGAAAGTCGCCCCGCTGGAAGCGCTGGACGGTACGCCTGTCATTGATATCAAAACAAGTTTTGACCAGCGCAGCGGTACTGGCGGCGCAGCGTCGCATGCCGCGCCGCAGGGGGCAGCCGCCGTGCTGCGGCATGCCTGCCGTACCGCGTGGGAGCGCGGACTGCTTTCCGGTTTTAACGGCAACATCAGTCTGCGCATTGACAGCGACACCTGTCTTGTGACCTGTACCGGCTCTGTAAAGGGCGATCTGCATGCCGAAGATACGGCGCTGGTACGTATAGATTCCGGCGAACGGCTGGCGGGAGGCGTACCTTCTTCGGAGACGGCCATGCATCTGGCCATCTACCGCAGCCAGCCGCAGGCGCAGGCGGTGGTGCACACGCATCCGCCCTGCCTGCTGGCGCTGGGCATCCGCGTGGCAGCGGACGAACTGCTGCGTATTCCGGTGTACGAGTCGGACCTGATACGCAGGCGCATGACATCCGTTCCCGCGCATGCACCGGGCTCTCAGGAACTGGCACAGGCAGCGGGTGAGGCTGCGCGGACGCACGAAGCGGTGTACATGGAGCGGCACGGACTGGTGTGCTGGGCCGGTACCGTGCGTCAGGCGCTGGCGCTGAGTGAAGAAATAGAGCATCTTGCCGGAATGCACCTGCATGCGTCAGGCATATAGTGCGTTGCTGCGGGTTGCACATTGTATACAAAAACGGTATTTCGGGCGATTCAGAGCCAGAGATTCTGAACCTGCTCCGGCCGCGTGGTGTACGCGGCCGCACCTTCTGTGTCCGGACACGCGCCGCGGAAATCCGCCATGCGCATAACCAAGAGGATCACATGGAATGACCGCAGACCTTCCCGATTTTGTTCCCGACTTTGAAAAAACGGGCGGCCTTGTTCCCGCCATCGCACAGGACGCCGTAAGCGGCGAAGTGCTGATGATGGCATGGATGAACGAGGAAGCATGGCACCGGACGCTTACCACCGGTGAAGCCCATTACTTCAGCCGCAGCCGTGGTTCGCTGTGGCATAAAGGCGGAACTTCGGGACATACCCAGCATATCAGGGCCGTGCGTCTTGACTGCGACAGCGACACCATTCTGCTGCTCGTGGACCAGATAGGCGGCGCGGCCTGCCATAAAGGGTACAAAAGCTGTTTTTTCCGTGAACTGAAGGATGGCGAGATTTCCGTATGCTCGCCCTTGGTGTTCGACCCTGAAGAGGTATATAAATAATGTCTGCAGATACACATATCATCAAGCTCGGCCTGCCCAAAGGCTCTCTGGAACAGTCCACCATCAATCTGTTTGCCAAATCCGGCTGGAAGATACGCCAGCATCACAGAAACTACTTTCCCGAAATCAACGACCCCGAGATCACGGCGCGTCTGTGCCGTGTGCAGGAGATTCCCGGATATATCGAGGAAGGCATTCTTGACGTGGGGCTGACCGGCAAGGACTGGCTGCTGGAACAGGGCTCGGACGTCGTGGTGGTTTCGGATCTTGTCTACTCTAAAACGTCCAACCGCCCCGCAAGCTGGGTGCTGGCCGTGGCAGGAGATGCTCCGTACCAGCGCCCCGAGGATCTGGCAGGCAAACGTATTGCCACCGAACTGCTGGGCGTGACCAGACGCTATTTTGAAGATGCGGGTATCCCCGTCAATGTGTTTTATTCATGGGGAGCCACAGAGGCCAAGGTTGTCGAAGGGCTTGCCGACGCCATTGTGGAGGTGACCGAGACAGGCACCACCATAAAAGCGCACGGGTTGCGGGTTATTGCTGAAGTGCTGCTGACGAACACTGTGCTTATTGCCAACCGGCAGGCATGGGAAGACCCGGCCAAGCGGCAGAAAATCGAACAGCTGGACCTGCTGCTGCAGGGCGCATTGCGGGCCGAATCGCTGGTGGGGCTTAAGATGAACGTGCCCACGGGCAAACTTGATGCAGTGCTGGACAAGCTGCCCAGCCTCAATTCACCTACGGTGGCCAGCCTGCGCGACGGCAAATGGGTGGCGGTTGAAATCGTGGTGGATGAAGGCGTGGTGCGCGACCTGATTCCCGAGCTGAAAGACGCAGGGGCAGAAGGCATCATCGAATACGCCCTGAATAAAGTCATCTGACGCATGGCGCAGCCGTGCCTGCGGCGTTTGCGGCCTTCCGGCCGGAGCCGCAGTTCTTTGCTATATGCCGGAGGCTGCCCCATGTCACAGGGGCAGCCTTTTTTCGTTCAGCAACCGTCTACCGCACAGGCCCGGCCGCGCCGGTCTGTTTTCAGGAACCCCTATGACAACTCCGCGTATTCCACGGCAGCTTTACGGCATCATCGGATATCCTCTGGGCCATTCCATGAGCCCCTTGCTGCATAATTGGGGCTTTGAACTGCTGGGCGAGCAGGCCGCCTATATGGCTTTTCCCGTGGCGTCTGAAAAACTGGCGGAATTCATCTGCTGTGCACGTATGCTTCCTGTATCCGGGCTCAGTGTGACCATACCGCATAAGCAGGCGGTCATGCCGCTGCTGGACGCGGTGACCCCTCGTGCGCAGGCTGCCGGCGCGGTGAACACGCTTTTTTATGATGATGGAAAACTGACCGGCGATAATACGGATGTGTACGGCTTTCTGCATCCGCTGGATTTGTGCGGTACGGCGCATGCTGCCGCGCTGGTGCTGGGAGCCGGCGGGGCGGCCAATGCCGTGCTGGCCGCGCTGACTGCGCGGGGCATGTGCAATGTGACAGTGACCAACCGCAACGGCGACCGCGCCCGTATTCTGGCAGAGCGTTTCGGGGTGCGCTGTGTGGCGTGGGAGGAACGCCATGCCGTGGATGCGGATCTTGTGGTAAACACCACACCGCTGGGCATGGCCGGAGACCGGCAGGCGCAGACGCCGCTTGATCCGGCATTTTTCAGCTCCCGGCCCGCGGGGCTGGCCTATGATCTTATATACAATCCTGCACAGACGTTTTTTCTGGCATCGGCACAGGCGGCAGGCTGGCGGGTGTTGAACGGGCTGGACATGTTTGTCGCACAGGGGGCGGAACAATTCCGCATCTGGCGCGGTCGTGAGCTGCCCTTTGCGCAGGCACGCGCGCTTATCGCAGACGCGCTGGCTTCAGGCTGCTGATTGTACCGGTTTTTGCCGCGTACGCGGAGCGCAACGGAGCGGTATGTGCGCCCCGCCGTCGCGTGGAGGCGGGGCGCACGGGGTATTACGGGTACTGTGATTTTTTCAGTATGTAGTGGGGGGCAAGGACTCCCTGCACCCTGTTGCCTTCGCGGTCCAGCAGAAAAAGCTGATTTTCGCCAACAAAGAACATCTGGTGATCCGCGGCGGCATCCAGTTCCACACGGAAGCCGTCAACCCAGCGGAAGGTGCCTTCTATCATGGTGCCGGGGTCTTCTTCTTCCTGATATTGCTGCCACCATGAATAGGTTCCGTTTGCTGCCAGTGTTACGCGCATTTCGATGCCGGGGCAGCTGGCACAGGGGATGACCCCCGCGTAAATTCCTTCCCAGTCCAGCGCGGTGCGGGCTGTATGTCCGGCGTCGGCATAGCCGGAACTTTCTGTCCGGTGTCCTTCCGGCTGCGCGGCTGCGCAGCCTCCCAGCAGAACCACCAGCAATGTCAGGCAGAGCAAGGGTATTCTGTTCATCGTATCAATCCGTAGTTATCTGGTTATGGCGGAGCCGCACGCCTGTTGTACCAGACCGGCAAGCAGCCGGTCTACGGCATCAATGGCTTGGGCGATGGCCGTAGTATCCTGAGCATTCGGGGCATTCGGGGTGTGCGGGGCTGCATGACCGGCGGAAAGCCCGTGGCGTGCCGCAGTGACGGAAAACGGCGTGTAGACTATTTCACAGCCGGAACGCGTCTCGCGCACAAGAACCTTCAGCGGCAGTTCCAGCGCCAGTGTGGGGGCCTGATTCATAAGCGGTGTGCCCGCAGCAGGGTTGCCGAACACCACTACTTTTGTCTCCGGCATGGTCAGACCGGCGTCTTCCGCGTTCTGTTTGTGGTCAAACACGGCAAAGACGCTCATGTTACTGTCGCTGAGGGCGCTCAGAAACGCTTTCCAGACGGCAAGAGTGTCTGCGCTGCACGGAATCTGCACAATCTCTCTGGTGTCCATGGTTGTTTTTCCTCGCGTTGCCGTTGGTATACCGGCATTTGCAGGTTGCGGGCCCCCCGCTGTACAGAGCGACCTTTATCCACGTTGCTGCAATATACCCCCCCGTTATAAAAAAAGAAACATGTAAAGCAGTTTTTACGGCACTGCCGTACCCGCATGCTGCATACGCCGCCGGTGCGGGTACAGGTAATAATTTTACAGTATGACCCTGCATACAAAACAGGCCGGAGGGCAAACGTCCTCCGGCCTGTTATCTGCTGTGTGGCGCGGTTATGATTTTTTCAGATTTTCCACGATAACCTGCAGCTCGCCGGACATTTTGGCAAGCTCTTCCAGAGCCGCAGTGGATTCGGCCATGCTCTGCGTCGTTTCTGCAGTAATGTGCGCCACCTCGTCCACAGCCTGATTTATCTGTTCCGACGCTGCGGACTGTTCTTCCGCCGCTGTGGCGATGGACTGCACCTGCGTGGCGTTGGCCTCGGCATAGGCGAGAATCCGCTTGATGGCTTCGCCGGATTCTCCGGCCAGTGTTGCGGCGTCTTCCACTGCATCCGAAGCGGATTCCATGGAGCGGATACTTTTTCTGGAAGAGTTCTGGATGGCGTGAATCTTGTCACCCACCTCTTTGGTGGCCCCGATGGTTTTTTCGGCCAGTTTGCGGACTTCATCGGCCACCACGGCAAAGCCTCTTCCGGCGTCGCCCGCGCGGGCGGCTTCTATGGCGGCATTAAGCGCCAGCAGGTTTGTCTGGTCGGCTATGTCGTTTATGACGTCCATTATCATGCCGATGCCGTCAGCCTGTGCCCCAAGCTCTGTCAGGTCCGTGGTCATCACCTGCGTTTCCTTGTGCAGAAAGTTGACCGCTGCGGCCACTTTGTCCACCAGTTCGGCGCTGCGTCCGGCTTCGCGGTGGGCGGCGGAAGCATTGGAGGCAGCCTCTCCGGAATTGCGTGCAACCTCCATGACCGATGCGTTCATCTGCTCCATGGCGGCTGCGGTTTCTGTCATGCGCGCCTTCTGGATATCTGAAGCACTGCTGATCTGGCGCGCCTGTGCTGACAGTTCTTCCGTGTTGGTGGCAATGCGTTTTACCACTCCCTCTATCTGCGATGTGGCCTGCAGAATACCGCGCCTTGTGGCCTGCAGGGCTTCCCTGCGGGCTTCTTCGGCCTGTTCGGTAGCTTTGCGGGCGCGTTCTGCCTCCTGCGTGGCGGCGCGCTCTTTCTGTTCCGTTTCGGTTATCATTTCTTTCAGCCGTGCCACCATGGTGCGCAGTGCCTCGGCAAGAACACCCACTTCGTCGCTGCGGTTGATGTCCAGCGTTTCATCCAGCCTGCCTTCTGAAACAGCGGCGGCAAATGCCACGCCCCTGCCAAGCGGACGGAATATGAGAAATGAAGCCAGCAGGTTGACCATAAGCACAGAAAGAAGCAGTGCCGTTACCGCCATGCCTATGGTGAGGTACAGATTTTCTTTTGAGTCTTTTTCAATGGCCGCAGTGCTTTCAAAGGCCAGCACTTTCCAGTTGAGACTGTCTATGTAGTACAGGCTTCCTTCATACGTCTGGCCGCCATGCGTGAACGACAGCCGGCTGGTTCCGGTGGTGCCCTGATATCTCTTCAGGTCGGGAATGACATCCCACAGACTTTTGCCGATGTCCTTTTCGTCGGGAGCCGCCATGATGAAGCCGTCGCGCCTTATGAGCAGGACATTTTTAAAATCCAGCACCTGCCGGGTGAAGCTTGTGATTTCATTCATGGCCAGATTGGCGCACAGCGTGCCGGCCACTGCCCCGTCTTTTGTTATGGGAACACCGGCGGCCATGACCAGTTCGCCGATGGAGGATGTGTAGGGCGTTGTGATGATTCTTTTTTCACCGTTGAAAATTCTTACATACCATTCGCGGCCCAGATCTTTTGCGTTGAAGTTGCGTATCTGCCCCTTGGCCGTGTAGGTCAGCCCGTCGCGCAGGCCGTAATAAGCTTCGCTCACGTTTGTCTGCAGCATCAGGGCGTGCAGCACTGAAAGCCTGTACTCCATGTCATCGGGGGTATGAGGGCTTAACACCGGCGCAAGCATTCTCGCTGCAAGCTCCAGCGCGTTGAAGTATGTATCGGTTTTTTCCGAAACAGCTTTGCCCACGGCCGTGGCCACTGTTTCCAGCTTGATATGCTGGGCTTTGTTCGATGATTCGCTGAAGCGCTGGTATGAAACTGCGGCCATTGCGATGATGACCAGTGCGAAAAAAGATAACACACTCAGTACAATTTTATTTTTTGCACTTAACGCCATGTCTGCCCCTGATGATTGCCGCAGGCACAGTGCGCCGGCGGGGGACAGGCGCTGCAACAGGCGCCTGCATATCTTTCATATAGTATGTGTGGAATGGAGAGCCTTTCACAGGCCCAGCGTTTGCTGTGTGCTGCCGTCCAAAGGTTTGCAGCAGGCGCTTTCCAAGCATGAAGCATGCCACTATATATAAGATATCAAGGAACTGTACTGTGTATTTATTGCGTATGATGCGTACTGTTATATTATGTATGCAATGGTATGAGCTCGAGCGGAATGTGTGGATATGTATTCATGGTTTGTGTGTTCCATAAAAGAAACATGACAGGTGCTTCATATGATTCAATTTGCATGCTATTGATTTTTGTGTGTCATTATTGAAACGCTAGTTCCATAATTGAAACGCAGGAGCAGATTTTTCTGTATCGTTGTTCTAATTGGCAGGATGTATGAATTTGCCATATTGCTATATTGTTTGTATTTTTTATGATGCAATGTGATTTTTATGGCAGTAGGAATATTTTTTTGAAAACTTGATGCTCGTTAATTCGATGCTGTATCGCTTCTGTGTGTATATTTTTGTTTTTGTCCTATATGTATTTTTTATTAAATATCCTGTTTTGCATTTGCGATATAGTGATTGAACTTTTTAATTGCGTACCGCTGTATTTGTTTTTGTGTGTATTCGTGCTCTGCAATTTGATGCTTTTAGCTGCTGTTGCAAATACTTTGCAAAAAAAGTAAGAAAAACGCCGCAATCACTCCGGTTGCCAAGGGGATTTTCAGCTCAGGGAGGGGGGCTTGCGCTACAGAGCGGATATCGACGGTCTGCGGGCCGTGGCTGTGGCTGCTGTTCTTTTGTATCATTTTGAGGTGGGGGCGTTGGCCGGGGGATTTCTGGGGGTGGATGTTTTTTTTGTGATCTCCGGATTTCTGATTACCGGCATTATCCTGCCCGCCGTGCAGAACAACACTTTCACCTTTTCCGGTTTTTACAAAAAGCGCGTGCTGCGTATTTTTCCTTTGTTTGCCGTGGTGCTGGCGTGCTGTTTTGCTGCCGGCATGCTTATTCTCAGCCTCAAGGAATTCCGGCAGTTTTCGCAGGATGCGGCGTATGCAGCGCTGGGCGTTTCCAATATCCATTTTTTTCTGCACACCGGTTATTTTGACTTGGCAGCAAAAGCGAAGCCGCTGCTGCATACCTGGTCGCTGGGTGTGGAAGAACAATTCTACTTCTGTCTGCCCGTGCTGCTTGTCATGCTGCGTGCGCGCAGCGTCCGCTTCCGGGCTGCGGTTCTGGGGGGGCTTGCGGCCTGCTCGCTGACCGCCATGCTCGTCACGGGACGTACAGCGCCGGACGCGGCGTTCTATCTGCTGCCGTTCAGAGCGTGGGAGCTGCTGGCAGGGGCCTTGCTGGCACTGCATACGGGGGCGGTTCATGCAGGACGCGGCAGCTTGGCGCTGCGTCAGGCCGTTTCGCTGGGCGGGGCGGCGCTCATAGGCTCCGGCATGGTGTACGCCACCCCCGCCATGCATCCCGGCTGGGTGACGCTGCTGCCTGTGGCGGGCACATGTGCTGTCATCTGGGGAGCACATGACAGCCGCACGCTGGTGAACAGACTTCTGTCGCTTTCTGCCATGCGGTTTACTGGCCGTATTTCCTATTCACTGTATCTGTGGCACTGGCCTGTGCTTGTTTTCGGTGTGATGCTGGGAGGGCCGCTCACACCGCAGCGTACGGCGGTCATGCTGATGTTCTGCGTGGTGCTTTCGTGGCTTTCATGGCGTTATGTGGAGCAGCCGGCACGACACAGCGAGCGCCTGCTGTCCGGCTGGCGTCCGGTACAGGTGTTTGTTCCCGTGTTGCTGCTGCTGGTGGCCGCGGGCATAACCGGCTTTGCCACCAAGGGGCTGCCGCAGCGGCTCACAGCACAGGGACGGCAGATGGAAACGCTGCGGGCATTTAAAAATACCGATGTGCAGCCGGAAAAACTGACTGTTGCCGCCATGACGCCGCTGGGCGGAGGCAGCGGACACCCGGACTTTATCGTGTGGGGTGACAGCCATGCGGAGCACCTGTATCCGCTGTTTGTCCGTCTGGCACAGCGGTACGGTCTGCACGGGCTGATGGCCACCCATTCCAACACCATACCCTCGCTGAATGTGCAGCTGGGCGAACAGTACGACGCCGCAGTGCAGTTTAACAGAAAAATGCTGGAGGTGGTGCGCGCCACGGGTGTGCGCCATGTGATTCTGGCTGCCCGCTGGCAGGGCTATCTTGCAGCGCGCATGTTGCAGGACGGCAGCCCCGTGCCGCCGGACAGAACCGCCGGTGCGGTGTTTGCCTCGGTCGGGCAGCTGACGGCAGACCTGCGCGCCATGGGCTGTACCGTGTGGCTGGTGGAGGATGTGCCCGGCCACGCCTTTTCTGCGCTGGATGAATTGCAGAGGCCGCTGCGGCCCAGCAATGCCGGTGAATTTGAGTCAACCGCAGCCGCTGCAGCCGATAAAGGGCGTGCCGTTGTCGAGCGGTTTCTCGATGGGCAGGCGGCAGCGGGAGTGCAGGTTGTCCGCACACGCGCTCTCTTTCTGTCCGGTGACCGCTATCTGGCTGTACGCGGCGGTGTGCCGCTGTACAGGGATACAAATCACCTGAGCGCCCCCGGTGCCCTGCTGCTTGAAGGAGCGCTGTGGCCTGCGCTGGCACAGATAGGGACCGACCGTGTTGTGGCGCACCGCACGGCACCTGTCCTTGCCCCGCAGAACTCCCGCCCGTGATGTAGTGTGTTTATTCTTGCTCTGAGGCGCATATCTGGTATTGTTTCAGACTGATATCTCTACCTGTGCCAGGAGCTGAAAATGTTTGCTACCCAAGATATTCTGTTCGCCTTCGGCCTGACGCTGTTTGCCGGTCTGTGTACCGGCATCGGCAGCGCTCTGGCGTTTTTTACCCAGAAAACCAATACAAAGGTGCTGTCTGTGGCACTGGGGTTTTCGGCGGGTGTCATGCTGTACGTTTCTTTTGTGGAAATTCTGTCCAAAGCGCAGGATGCCCTGACGGCATCTCTGGGCAATGTGGCCGGTGCGTGGGCAACTGTGGCTTCGTTTTTCGGGGGCATCGGGTTCATTGCGCTTATCGACTATTTTGTGCCGTCGGAAGAAAACCCCCACGAGGTGCAGAAAGTTGAGGCCATGGACGACCAATGTGAGGCAGCGCGTTTTAAAAAGCTGTACCGCATGGGAATCTTCACTGCCCTTGCCATCGGTATTCACAACTTTCCCGAAGGGCTGGCAACGTTTACAGCGGCCCTGACCGATCCCCAGCTGGGTGTGGCCATTGCCGTGGCCATTGCCATTCACAACATACCGGAAGGCATTGCTGTCTCCATACCCGTCTTTTATGCCACCGGTGACCGCAGGCTGGCGTTCAGGCTGTCGTTTCTGTCGGGGCTTTCAGAGCCTGTGGGCGCGCTGGTGGGCTATCTGCTGCTGATGCCGTTTTTTTCAGATACGGTCTTCGGCGTGCTGTTTGCGGGTGTTGCAGGTATAATGGTGTTCATTTCGCTGGATGAACTGCTGCCTACGGCAAAGGAATACGGCGAGCATCATCTTTCCATTGCCGGTGTTGTGGCCGGTATGGCTGTTATGGCGCTCAGCCTGCTGCTGTTTATCTGATTGCGGTGGCGGACCGTTGCAGAAAAGCCCCCGCAAGGGGGCTTTGTGTTTGCTGCAGACCGGCCCTGTAAAACGTACCGGCCATTCTGCGGGCCTGCTGGCTCCGGTTTTCTGCTGCTCCGTATGGCCGGCAGGAAGGGGGAACGCCTTTATGCAGGGGCTCCGCAAACCGGTACCGCTCTCACCAGAAAGTCCCGTGAGCGGTCTATACCGTCTTCTTGCATACTTGCAGCGGCAAATGCCACAACCTCTTCGAAGGAGGCGGCAGGGGGCATTTCGCGTTGTTCCTCAGCCCGGACCTGAGCCTCAAGAGCAAGTACATCGGCTGCGTTTTCAAGTGCGTCAGCAAGGTCCTCCCCGTATGTAAAAGCCCGTGGACACTCCGCGAACCGGACAAGATAGCCACCTTCCATAGCGGGCAGAAGTGCTGCGTAATGGTTTTCCATATCTGTTGTTTTTCCTTGTGGCAGAAGAACCGTCCCGCGAAGCCGTCAGTTTTGCTGCCGGTGCTGCGCCACATGCGTGATTCTGTGCCGCCAGCGCCGGTTGTCTGATGGAGATCCGGGCCGGAACGTGTTTGCCGCCGCTGGAAACGGGACGGCGGGCAGTGAATGAGGGCTTCCACCGGAGGGCGGGGCCGGTGGGCCTGTCTGACGGGTAACATGTTGATGATATGCTTTTTTTGCAGCAAGGCAAGAGGCTTTCAGCGGCTTTGTATAGATTATGCCTTTCAGATTTTTGCAGCACTGTCTGCAGCAGTGAGCGGCGGGCGCGAAAGGTCGTCGGCGGTTTTCCGGTGTCTTTTTGCGGCACAGGAGGGCTTGAGGTCTTCGGTGCGGAATTGTGTGCGGCGATGCGCCGCAAGGGGGCTTTGTGTTTGCTGCAGACCGCAGATGTGGGCGAAAGAATAAAAAAAGGCGGCTACATTTCTGTAGCCGCCCTGGCACTCGTGGTGCCGAGAGAGAGAATTGAACTCCCGACACGGGGATTTTCAGTCCCCTGCTCTACCAACTGAGCTATCTCGGCGTCGCGGAGACATTGTTTAAGCAAAGCGGCATATCATTGCAAGCCTTTTTTTGCCTTTTCCTGAAAAAAGTTGCCGGAACGCCCGCGCAGCTACAAAAAAAGCCGCTTGGCATTGCGCATGGCGTAGTCGCAGTCGGCCACAAAACGCAGTGAAGCCTTCTGCGTGGGGGTGGCGTCTTCGGGTATCCGGCCATGGCGCAGCCAGTCGAGCATATCCTCCACAGGCGCGGTAACGCTGAACCAGTAACCCTGCGGGGCCGGTACGGGGCTGTGGGCATAATGTCCGAACAGGATTTTATCATCCACGATGATGACGGGCATGCAGGGCATGGCACGGGTTTCGTACAGTTCCACCAGTCCGTCATGGCGTGCGGCAAGCCGGACAAGAAAGTCGCGCGAGCTGTTGAACTCATGCTCCATCTGCGCCAGAGAATAATCGGGCCGCAGGACATGCATGAATTCTTCCATCCAGCCCCTTTTGGGGTCAAACGGCAGAGTGATGGCATGCAGCTTGCGGAAGCCGGGCTTGGTGAGTGCGGTGCTCAGGGCTTCGATGTGACGCGGTGAACGGGCGAAGTTGGAGTAAAGTGCGGCGTGCATGATGATGCGCCTGCGGGCTTCTGCAAAGACAAACGGCAGGCTTGCCGTATGGATGCCTACATACATGGATCATTCTCCGTTGTTGGATTCGTCCGGCAGAGCCTTGTCCGGTACCGTGTGTCCTGTGCGGCCGGAGCATTGCTGCGGCAGGTCCTGCGGTGTGAAGCCCAGCTTGCGCATACGCTCCGGTGCCAGCAGGCTGCGGATGTTGTCTTCCGGCACGCAGAGAGCCTGCGCCGCCACCCGGGCAAACGGAGTGCCGGTGGTCCGGGCCGTGTGCAGCATCTGCTCCACGGCAGTGTGGCCGGCCAGCGGCACCAGCACCGCCGCCAGTGCGGCGGAACGTCCCACATGGCTTTGTGCCTGTTCCGCCTGCGGCTCAAGGCCCTGCATGCAGCGGTTGTTGAGCAGCGTCACGCTGCTGCGCATCAGGTGCAGCGACTCAAGCAGGGTGTGTGCCAGCAGCGGCATGAACTGGTTCAGTTCCAGCGTGCCCATGGCCGAAGCGTGCGCGGCAAGACCGTCGTTGGCCAGCACCCGCAGCGCAGCCTGTGAAACGGCTTCGGCGATTACAGGGTTCACTTTGCCGGGCATGATGGTGGAACCGGCCTGCATGGCGGGCAGTTTCAGCTCGCCCAGTCCGGCACAGGGGCCGCTGCCCAGCAGCCGCAGATCCGTGCTGATTTTAAGCAGATTGGCTGCCAGTGCCTTGAGAATGGCGGAAACCTCGACCAGCTGGTCGGTGTTCTGGGTGGCATCCACCAGATTTTCCGCTCTGGAAAGTTTGAGTCCCGTAACGCTGCGCAGGGTGTCTGCAGCTTTCAGTATGTAGTCGCGGGGGGCTCCCAGACCGGTGCCGATGGCCGTGCCGCCCAGACTGACCTGTCGTATGCGTTCTCTGGATTTGAAAACCCGCCATCTGTCGCGGGCCACTGCTTCTGCCCATGCCCCGAATGTCATGCCGAACGTCATGGGAACAGCGTCCTGCAGCTGGGTCCGGCCCAGACGCAGCGTGTCCTGATGTGCGGCTTCAAGCTGCTGCAGCTGCGCCTGCAGGGCGGCGGTCTCTTTTTCCAGCGCAGTCAGTTCGTGCAGCATGGCCACGCGCAGTGCGGTGGGAAAAACGTCATTGGTGGACTGGTGCATGTTGACATGATTCAGGGGGCTGACCAGCGAATGCTGTCCGGGAACGCCTCCGAGCAGCTGGCAGGCGCGGTTGGCCACCACCTCGTTCATGTTCATGTTGGCCGAGGTGCCGGCCCCGCCCTGAAACGGGTCTGTGATGAAGCTGTCCTGATGGCTGCCGCCGATGATTTCCAGGCAGGCGGTTTCGATGGCTTCTGCCAGCCGGTTGTCCAGATACCCCAGACGGGCGTTGGTGCGCGCGCAGGCCAGCTTGACCTGAGCAAGAGCACGGATGAGCGGGGGGGCAAGGCGGTAGGGGCTTACGGGAAAATTTTCTGCGGCACGCAGCGTGTGTATGCCGTACAGCGCATCTGCGGGCAGTTCCCTGCTGCCCAGCGCGTCATGTTCAGTTCGCATAGTCCTCCGTGCCTGTTCACTTTTTCAGGATGTCGGTACCGTAACACGGGCGGCCATGCGGTTCAACAGAACGGCGCGGTTATCAGAACGGCACGGGCGGTGGCGTGGCTACAGGCGGGCCCGGTATCTGCGTGCAGGGCTTTGCCGGCCGGTAAGGGGAATGCGTTTTTGCAATATGAACGGAGAAACACGGTTTTCCTGACGGAAAAGGCACAGTTCGCCGATGTGCAGTGCGCCGGGCAGAAAAGGAGCGACGAGGGGCGCCAGTTTTTCGCACAGTGCGCGTCTGCATGCGGGGTCGCGGATTCTGCCCGTGAGGGCCATGTAAAAGCGGTAATCTTCAAGCACAAAAGGATAGCCGAACCGCATCAGCAATCTTTCCTGTCTTTCTGTGAGAGGCTTCATGCGGTGACGTTCCATGTCTGCGGGGCTGAGCGGTGCACGCAGCGGTTCAAAAAAACGCAGGCAGGCATCGGCCAGTCTGCTGATGGCTTTGCAGGGGCGTTCCGGCACCAGCGCCACCTGTGCTCCCAGACAGGCCAGCCGCAGCGGCGGGCCGCAGACCGGCGGCTGTGTTGTGCAGAATTCTTCCAGTGCGGCGGAAAGCTGCGCCGGTGTGATGCGCGGTGCAGCCTCGAACGGGGCCCGTATGGTGGCGTGGAACCCGCGCCGGCGTGTTCCGGCAATCAGGTTTTCTGTTTTATGCCCGCAGAATGAATCCCGCAGTGCCGGATGGGACGGCATTGTGTCGGGTACCGCGGAAGGCGTCCGGCCCAGCCAGCGGCGGCCGAATTCTTCCAGCGGGCTGCCGTGCGGCGGAATCATGTATACAGCGTATCTGCGGGACAACTGCGTTCTCCGTTGCCGTAGGCCGGACACGGGGACGTCCTGATGCCGGACATGCGCGGCCATCAGGCGTCCTCCGGTGCAAAAGGGGGATGTTCCGTTGTGCCTGTGCCGTGTGACGGAGATGTGGCGGCGGTGTGCCTGTTGCGCGTCAGAAAGGTACGGGGGTGCCCAGCAGGGCCGCGGCCTCGTGGGCGCGCAGGTTGTGCCCCAGCAGTCTGGGGATGCCGGTGTTCAGTTCGACCACTGCGGCACACGCGTATGAAGGATAAAAGGAGAAAAGATCGTCAAGCGGGGTGTCTGTAAGATGGCAGAGCAGCGTGCGCAGCCACCCTGCGTGTGTCACCGCCACGGCGGGAAAGGGACCTGCGCTCATGAGCGCCAGAGATTTGCGCATGCGGATCTGGACATCGGCAAAGCTTTCACCCTGCGGCGGGCGGAATCCGGCCATGTTGCGGCCGCGTTCTTCGTATTCGCGGGGGTACAGATGCTCGATGGCGGCAAAGGGCATACCCTCCCACCGGCCCAGATTGATTTCGTCCAGATCGGCCAGCACGGTGACTTCACTGCTTTCCAGCCCGCCTGAAAGGGGGGCCAGCGTCTGACGGGCCCTGATGGCGGGGCTGCAGTACAGTGCGGCTATGCGCGGCGGGCGCGGGGGGGCATCGGCGTGCACGGCTCCGCAGGCGGCCTGAGCAGCCTGCGCTCCGCACCGGCAGGCTTCTTCAGGGTCGGGCAGCTGTTCTATGCCGAACGCCGCGGCTATGCCCTGCGCCTGAGTCAGACCTTCCGCCGAAAGCTGCACGGGCGTCCTGCCGATGGCGCGTCCTCCGCTGCCGGAGGTGGCCGCATGGCGGAACAGCGCGATACGGCCGTTCATGCAAGCTCCTGTTGCAGCAACCGGTAGCTGTCCTGCCCCAGAGCGGCGTCCAGCAGACGCCGCAGCGTCATTGCGCGGTGTTTGCGGGCCGAAATATCGCGTACCGCCTGCGGGTCGCGGTTCCACTCTCTTATGCGTTGGTCAAAGCGTTCTTCCATGGGAATCAGCGTCGTGCCCCGTATGTATTTATCCGCCAGCATGACCAGTTCGCGTTCACCGGGTATGCGCACCCGCGCGGGGTCCGTATCCCTGTGGGCCGCCACTATGCGCGCTGCGGCGTCAAATCCGTACCGGCGCAGCATGGCTCCGCCGGCTTTTTCGTGCTGCCTGTAGCCCTTCAATATATCGTGCAGGGTACCGGATGCAAGGGCAAGACCGGCATCGGGCAGAGATTCAACGGACGGAGAGGCGCAGCTGACCATCCGGCAGGCGAACAGAGCGGCCGCCTGTCCCACGCGTACCCCGTGTGCGCGCACATGGGGCGGCGTTGCGGCAATATCAAGCAGCGCCAGCACTTCGCCTGCCGTGGGGATGTGCCTGCGTCTGAAGGCCGCAACGGCCAGCCTGTATGCTTCGGGCGTGTCCATGTCGCGCAGGCAGCCTTCATCGGCAACGGGCACCGTGGTGTTCATGCCGAGGTCTGCAAATGCCCGGATGACGGCCCGCAGTCCGTCTTTGCCGTCATGCCGCAGTACGCTGCGCAACACATCAGCGCGCAGCAGCGGCGGATGCCCCGTGCGGCTGCGGTGCGGCGATGCCACAGGCAGCGTGACGGCGTGCCCCTGCCGGACAAAGGAGGCCGCAAGCAGCATGCAGGTGGACGCGCGTACCAGCGGGGTGTCAACGGGCAGAATAAAGGCCGCGTCAACGTGAGAGACAATGGCCTGTATGCCGCACTGTACAGAGGAAAACATGCCGTTTTCCGGATGCGGGTTGGTCACGGCGGTCAGACCGCAGCGGCGGGCTTCGGCGCGGACAGCATCGCCGTGATGACCGCAGACGACAACCACGGGGCCTGTGACGGCCGCTGCCAGCGCCAGCGCCGTCTGCTCCAGAACGGTGCTGCCGCCGAGGGGCAGTATGGCTTTGCACCGCCCCATGCGTGATGATTCTCCTGCGGCCAGAATAATACCGCCGATGCGCGGCAACGGGCCTGTGATGTCCTGCGGCGGCCATGCGGGAAGACACAGCGCCGGAGGCGGGGCCGGTTTGGGCCCCCGGCACGCGCTGTTATCCTGCTGACGCAGGCCGGGGGTGGATAAACTGCGGGGCATCAGCTTGCTCCGTCTCCGTTGCCGGCGGCACGGCAGGCGATGATTTCCGCCATGATGCTCACGGCGATTTCTTCGGGAGTGCGTGCCCCGATTTCCAGGCCGATGGGGCAGTGGCAGCGCGCGATGGAGCTTTCATCAACCCCTTCGCTGCGCAGCTGATCATACAGCGCGTCGCGTTTGCGTCTGCTGCCGATCATGCCCACATAGCAAGCGGGAGTCTTCAGCGCCTGTTCCAGCACGGTTTTGTCGTGCAGGTGTCCTCTGGTCATGATGACCACGTAGCACTGCGGAGTGATGGTCAGCTGTGCAAATGCCTGACCGAAATCCGGCAGCACCACGGTGCGGGCCTGAGGAAACCGCTGCGGACTGGCAAATTCTTCGCGGTCGTCCAGCACGGTCACGGCAAACCCCGTCATGGAGGCCATGGCCGCCGTAGGCAGTGCCACATGACCTGCTCCGAAAATGATCATGCGCGGTGAGGGCTGCAGCCATTCCGTAAACCGGCATGTTTTTCCGTCGCAGTCCAGCGTGGCAGACGCTGCGGCAGGCGCTGCATGACCGCAGTCAGGTGTCTTGCGGCCGGTGACGGCAAAGCAGGCCTCGCGCGTGGCGGCTGCGGTGTGTTCCAGCCGCTCCATGGTTGTTTCCAGCCCGCAGGCTTTGCCCTGCAGCAGGCTGTCGCGTGCGGCGCACAGCACCTCGGCCCCGCGCCTGCCTGCCTGTATGTGTTCAGCCACCACGGTCAGCCGGCCGCCGCAGACCATGGCGGCCTTGGCAGCTTCTTCATTGCTCAGGTCAAAATGCCTGATGACGGCCAGTTCCGGACCGGACTCCGCTGCGGAAGAGGCGAATCTGCCGGTGAGCATTTCGCGTCCCAGTTCCATGCAGCCCGCCTCCATCAGACCGCCGCCCACGGTGCCCAGTATGCTGCCGTCACGTCGCACGGCCATTTTGGCACCGCTTTCCCGCGGGGTGGAACCGGACTGCATGGCAATGGTCACAATGACCACATCTTCGCCCTGTTCAAGAAGTGCGCATACAGAATCAAGGAAGCTGTTCATGGTATGATTCTCCGGAGTTGAGAGGTGGCGTGCCCTGTGGAATGACGCGGATACGGCGTTTGCCGAAACCCGCCTGCGGTGCGGTGCGGGCGACATGGAACGTTGTCCCGCCGTGGCGTGTCAGAGCCGCAGGCAGGGGTGAATCCGCCAGCGCTTTTTCTGCCTGCTGCCGCAGCGTCCGGTCCGTACCGGCTGCCGGCGCGGGGTACAGCGTGATTTGCAGCGGGGTACCGGCCCACGGCTGCCAGCATGCTTCAAAATCATGCAGCCCGGCAAGGGGCAGAAGAATGTTGTCCAGATCGGCAGGGTACAGGCTGCCGCCGTCCGGCAGTGTGATTCCTTCGCCGGTTCTGCCCCTGCCGGGGCTGATGCGTCTCAGCGGGCTGCCGCAGGGGCATGCACCGGCAAGCAGCCGCGCCAGATCGCCGGTACGGTAGCGTATGAGCGGCATGGTGCGGCGGCGCAGGGTGGTGATGACCAGTTCGCCCTCCTGTCCGTCGGGCAGGGGGGTGCCGGTAACGGGATCTATCACTTCGGCCAGCAGGTCGGCTTCGCGCAGGTGCAGTCCCTGATGTCCGCAGCCCAGCGCTCCGCCCAGACCTGTTTCCGTCATGCCCCAGTGGACAAGCACTCTGCAGCCGAAAATGCGGCGTATGAGTCCGGCCACCGCGGGGGGCACGCTGTCCCAGCACAGCAGCACCGTGTGAATGCGGCCGGGGTCGTAACCGGCTTGCTGCCAGGCCAGTGCCAGATGCCTGACATGGCTGGCCGACCCGACAATCACTGCGGCTTTTTCCGTATGGGCCAGCCGTGCCAGCGCCGGAGCGCCCTGCCCCATATTGCCGGCCACGGAGCGCATGCCTGCGTTTTTCAGCGCGGTACCCAGCAGGCGCCCCACACTGGCGGGGCGTTCTCCCGGCAGGACAGCCAGCACGGTATCGCCGGGATGCCCCACGCTCAGCATGCCCCACGAAAAAAATTCCACCGTGGCGTTCAGGTCTCCTTCAGAAAAGAAAAGTCGCTTTGGCCGGCCGGACGTGCCCGATGTGTCCAGCGTGACCACCCGCGCCACGTCATCCTGCGAGGTGCACAGCAGGCTCAGAGGTGCGCGGCGCAGCACATCGGCATGCAGCAGAGGAAGGCGGTGCAGCCCCCCGCGCGCGCTGATGCTTGCCGGGTCCACACCCTGCAGGGCTTGTCTGTAATAGGGTGAAGCCTCTGCGGCGAGGGCGAGCACCTCGCGCAGTCTGTCTGTCTGCCATGCGCTTATGCCGGAAGCCGTGAGCAGCCTGCGCAGTTCCGGATCGCTGTATGCGGGGTTGCAGGCCGCGGCGCAGGAAATTCCCATGGCCCGGGCCGTCAGCCCGTCCGGAGTGAACACCGCCTGATTGCGCTGTCCTTCTGCATCGCTACCTGCATCGCTGCCTGCATCGCTGCCCGTGCTGTCTTTTCCGCTGTGATTTTCCCTGTCCGGTCCGGCGCAGCACGGCGGGGCTGTGTGCGGGGCCTCATGCGGCATGCCTGCCTGTCCGCGGCATTGCCGGGGCAACACGCTGCGGTCTGCTGTCATTGTCCGCTCCTGTGCAGGGGCACTCCCAGCGCACTGGTGCAGTTCCATGCGCAGAAAGGCACTATGCGCCCGTCCGGAGCGGCCACATGGATGCAGCATCCGCGTACTCGTTCCAGATCAATGTTCCAGACATCCTGAAAGGCCATGGCCGACACGGCAAAGGTGTGCGTGGCCGCACGCTGCAGAAAACGGTCAAGGTCGTCGGCGGGCGGCTGCGGTGCGGTGCTTTCCTGCTGTTGCGGGGCGCCGTTACGCGGTGCGGCCCATTGGCGTTTGACAAAGGCTTTGGCAGCGTCGGCGCCTTCGCTGGCGGGTCTGGGGCGGCAGTCGCAGGCACTGCGCTGTACGGAAAGGCGCTGGAGTCCGCCGTCTTCACGCACCAGATAGTTGGCATGGAATGAACACAGCGAATGCTCGCAGCCGGGCGGCAGAAAATCATCGGTGGTCACAAGTCCCGCGGTCTGCTTTTCAAGGCCGCGCATGATTTCAGGCAGGGTGATGCGTTCTGCGGGGGGCGGGCCCTGTTCGGGGGCACGGGTTGCGCCGTCTGGCGCGGGGTGTCTGCCGAAGTGGCTTACCGGCTGGAAATGGACTCCGCGCACGGCAGGACACAGGGCAGCACCAAGGCGCAGAATTTCTCCGATATTGTCGTCGTTGACTCCCGGTACCACTGTAGGAACCAGCACAATGCCTATGCCCGCTTCGGAAAGCAGTCTGACGGCTTCCATTTTTTCGCGCAGCAGGGGCATGCCGCGCAGGGCGGTGTAGATGGCATCCTGTGTGCCGTCAAACTGCAGAAAGACGGAATCCAGTCCGGCACGGGCCAGCTGCGCGGCAAGAGAAGGTTCGCGGGCTATGCGCAGACCGTTGGTATTCAGCTGGACAAAAGGAAAACGTTCCTTTGCCATGCCGATTATCTGCGGCAGGTCGTCGCGCATGGTGGGCTCGCCGCCGGAAAGCTGCACGTTGCAGGGGCCCGTGCGCGGGCGGGCGTTGTCCATGAGCGTCCGCAGCGCGGCCATATCCGGGTCGGGCGGGGCGGACTTGCCGGCGGAGGCAAAACAGAACCGGCAGTGCAGGTTGCAGCGTGAGGTTATTTCAAAAAGCAGCGTGCAGGTGTGCTGGTTGTGTTCCGGACACAGGCCGCAGTCAAAGGGACACCCTTTTGTTCTGCTTCCTCCGGGCGCGGGCGGAGTGGGCAGCTTGGGTTTTTTCCAGCCCTGCATGGCGGGCAGCCCCCGCCATACCGGGGTGCGGAATTCGCCGTGGCGGGGACAGCGTTTTACCTGCAGCACGGTATCACCCTCGTGTTCGTGCCGCGCGGGAATACGTTGCAGGCATACGGGGCAGAGGCTTTCGCGCATGTCGGCTTCAAGAAAAAATGGATTCATGCAGGTTCTTCGTCCTTTCCCGTGGCGGAGTCCAGCGCATGGGCGTCCAGAATTTCCAGCAGCCTGCCGTACGCCGCTGCCACCAGTGTGCCGCAGCGGCTCATATCCGGCGTGCGGCATTGGCCGCCGGTAATCTGACTGCATTGAATGCCGCCGTATTGCGCGACTGCCTGCCCGAACCATTCGCCGTATTCTTCCAGCAGCAGCGGCAGAATTTCGTCTGCCGTGTCGTTATCGTGTCCTTTGGCCGTGTACAGGGCCAGCAGACAGTTGCCGCCGGTAAGTACACCGCAGGGGCCGTCGCAGTCACTGCCGCCATGGCACAGGCCCGCGGCCGCGCGCACAAGGTCGGGGTTGCGTCTGCCCATACCTTCAAGAGCAAGCAGTATGAGAATCTGGCTGCAGCAGTAGCCCTGCCCTGCCAGCCGCATCATGGTAAGCGATGTATCGTCGAGCATGGTTATTCTCCGTGGAAGGTGTGAGTGGTCTTCAGCCTGACCTGCGGGCCAGCAGCAGAAAGTAGCCTGCGCCCGTTCCGGTGTGCGGGATGTTTGCAGACCGGCCCGCAGCCGCGGCGCTGAGAGAGCACAGCGGTTCACCCGCCAGAACAAGACGGGCAGCCAGCGTACCGAGCATGGGGGTATGGTCCTCAAAGCACAGAGGCAGAAAGCCGGCCTGCCGCAGCATGGCCAGAATGCCGCTGCGCGTTGCCTGCCATCCAAGGCAGGAACCGGCGGGCAGCGTATGTTTTTTCTGACCGGTCAGGTACAGGTCGGTAACGGCCAGCGTGCCGCCGGAACGCAGCAGATTGCGGAAAATATGCAGTGCGCGGGCGGGGTCCGGCAGCAGGGAAAGAACGCATTCACACAGAATCATATGAAAGCTTTCCGGAATGAAAGGCGGCTGCATGGCATCGGCCCGCACCATGGGCACTCCTGTTGCGACGCGGCAGGGAACATCCCCCTGCCGGTGACGGCCGGCCAGCATGTCCATGCCTGCAGCCAGCGCCCCGTAACGGCGACGCAGATGCAGGGCGGAAGCGCCGGTGCCGCAGCCTGCATCAAGCACTCGCCAGCCGGGCTTGACCCCTGCCAGCGCCGCGGCGCGGTCGGTAAGCTCCAGCCCGCCGGGGCGCCATGCATCGGGCGAAGCTCCGCGCATGGCCGGACGGGCCCACAGCGGCTCGCAGGCAGCTGCCGGTGCTGTGCCGGTGCAGGTCACTTGTCCTCCAGCAGGCTTTCCACATCCGCCATTTTACCGGTGGCCAGATCTTCGGGAATCAGCACCAGTCCGCAGGCGGCGCAGGCAGGCAGTTCCACGTTGAACAGGCTGTCCAGATATTCCAGTTCCACGGTGGCGGGCTGCAGGGGTTGCCCGCAGCGGGCGCACACCCAGTGTGAATAATCTTTGTCCAGAACCTTCATGGTGCTCATGACGGTGTTCTCCCGTTGACTGTGCGCACGTGCATCCGGTGGCTCCACACGTTGTGCACCGTGAAGGTGTTTTCATCGTGCCGGGTGAACTCCACCCAGTAGGTGACCACAACGGGCCGCAGCGATGCCAGCCGGTGGCCCTGCGGGCTGCGCGTATCCTGCAACCAGCGGTTGTCGCGGGAATGCAGCAGCACTTTGCGCACGTCGGCATCCAGAATACGCCGCTCTTCCATGCGTGCGGCGGCCTGTGCCGTGTAGCGTATTTCGAGCGCCGCCTGCGGGCCGGAGGCGGCAGGCGCTTCATCCCAGCAGGATGTCAGCAGATATTCCCGCAGTCTGGCCCTGTTTTCATGCCGTGCCGAAAGCGAGGGGGCATGCCGTGCCGCGGCGGAAAAACCTTGCGCGCAGCAGTCGGCAGGCAGGGTTCCGGCGACGGGCTCTTCCTGCGCGGAAGGCAGGGGGGCTGCGGCGATGGCGGGAGCGTCAGCCTGCGCGGGCAGCAGAATGTCGAGCAGGTGGGCTGTGCGTTTGCCGTGCGCCGCAAGCCTGTCGCGGCACATGGCGCAATAGGTCACGGCATCGGCCTGCAGGTCTGTGCCGGAGGGGGCTGCTTCCGCTGTCTTGCCTTGTGCGGGGGGGGCCCCCAGCCGCAGCGCTCTGCCTTCTGTTATCTTTTTTCCCAGTGCCGCATTGGCCTCTGCCGCCAGACCGCCGAAACCGCAGCATTCCGTGGTTTCCGCGGTCAGTTCCGGTTCGTGCACGGCTATGCCGTAGCGTTCCAGCAGCGACCTTACGGCCTGTCGCATGGGGGCGTCTTCGCGGGTGCCGCATGGGTCGTGCAGCACCACGGCGGGGTGTCCGTCTGCGGTTGCCGGCTGCAGAATATCCGGCCGGCTGTCAGTCAGGCTGTCCATGATTTCCCACAGTCCGGTCACGTCTGCCTGCGGCAGATGGCTGCGCAGCATGACGGCGCATGAGGGACAGGCGGCAATGATGACGGGAGAGCCGAGGTTTTCCCAGTCCTGTTTCAGGGCGGCCACGGTGCCGGCGGTCAGTTCGTTTCTGCCCGACCATTGTGCAGGAGCACCGCAGCAGCGCAGCATCAGGCCCACACCCTGATTCTGCGCGGTACCGCATGATGGGGGCAGATGCCGCCGCAGCCATTCCCATGTACGGGGAATGCTGTCCGGGTCCGAAGCAGCAAGCTGGCATCCGGGGAAAAACACCCAGCCGCTTGCCTGCGTGTCCGGAGCGTGGCGCGCCAGCGTACAGTGTTCTCCGTTGGCAAATTCCATATCGCGGAGCGCGAAATCGTGGGCCGAAGGGGGCATTTTGCCGCGGCGGACCATGCTTTGCCGGGCCTCTGCACACAGCGCGCCCATATCAAAGCCGTTGGGGCACAGGGTGGCGCACAGTCCGCACTGCATGCATGAGTTGATCATGGTGTTGGCCTGCCGCGTACCCATGACGATGGATTCATTGTTGTATATGCGACGGGCGTACTGTTTCGGATAGCTGCCGTATTCCTGCAGAAAGACGCAATGCCTGACACATTCCATGCATTCACAGCGCAGGCAGCGGGCTGCTTCGTTACGGGCCTGCGTGGCGTCGTATCCGCCTGCGGGTACGGGCACGGGCGGAGCGGGTTGTACTTTTTCCAGACTGGTGAACAGCGTGGATTCAAACACGCCTTCGCGTTCGCGTCCCGCAACCAGTGAAGCTCCCTCGTGCAGCCGGGCCACAGAGGTGGCCGCCCGTCTGCCCTGTGCCGCGGCGGCTACGGGGGAAGCCCCCTCCGTAACGGAGCATGGCAGCGGCGGTGCTGCAAACACGCCGTGCGTTGCCGTGCCCAGCGTCAGGGGGTCCGGTTCCGGCAGGCCTGCCATGAGCCTGTCATAGGCGCGGGGCGTGATGAATACGGCTCCGCACTCTTCCAGACAGCCGGCTGCCAGACCGGAAGTGATTTCTGTGTGTTCCTGTATTTCCGCGCCGAGTCTGCGCATGGTGTCCAGCTCTTGCTGCAGCATGCTGTCTATGCTGTCTGCGGCAGCGGGGGGAATGTGCAGACCGTCCAGCGCATCCGCGGGCGGGGTGTCCGTGTATATGGTGACGGCAATGCCTTTTCTGGTCATATCCCATGCGGCGGCAAGACCGGCCAGATCGCATCCGAGCACGGCGGCTTTTTTGCCGCGGGAAGGGGCGGGCAGTATGCGCGGCTGGCGGGTTGCCCGCTGTGCGCAGACGTGTTCCAGCGCCGGCAGTTCTATGCTGCCGCCTGCCTGTCCGCGAATGCAGGCACTGCGGCACGGCCCGTCGCAGATGCGGGCGAGCACCCGGGGCAGGGGCATGGTGCGGCACAGTGTGGCCCATGCCTGATCATATTTTTCTTCCGCCATGCGGGTGCAGAATTCTTTCACGTCCACGTGCAGCGGGCAGGCGGCGCGGCATCGGGGCGGCTCTTCCTGTGTGCAGCGTGCTTCCCAGCGGCGCAGTTCGGCCTGTTCCATAACGTCTGTCCCCCGGAACGTCGTTCACGCATGCACCGTTACGGCACACGCGCGGAAAAAAAAGGACGGCCCCCGCCCCTGAGCGGGGGCCGTCTGCATGGTATCTGTTACGCTATGCCTTGGCCTGCAGGCCTGCAAGCACCTTTTCCGGCAGGGCCGGCAGTCGGGTGATGCGTACGCCGCATGCGTTGTATATGGCGTTGATCACGGCTGCATGGGGGCAGGTGAGCGGCAGTTCGCCCACACCCGCTGCGCCGAAGGGCCCTTCAGGCCGGTCCGATTCGTGGTAGATCAGTTCGATTTCATCGGGCACCTGCTTGATGTAGGGGAAGCCCGCACCCTTCATGGTGGAGTGCTTTTTGATGTCTTCGAAGTCTTCAGTGAGGGCCAGACCGATGGCCTGAGCAACACCGCCGTACATCTGTCCGTCCACGGCCAGCTTGTTCACGATTTTGCCCACGTCGGCGATCATGGTCATTTTTTCCACGGTGGTCTTGCCGGTGGCCACTTCCACGGCCACTTCGGCCATGAAGATGCCGTACATGTACACGGCAAAGGGGTTGCCCTGACCGTTGGTGTCGCAGTCGGTGCAGGGGGCTGTCCATTTACCGTTGTACTTGGTGGCTATCTTTTCATCGACCATTTCCTGATAGGTGCGGTAGGTGCCGTCGCTCTTGCGCATGCCGCCGAGCAGCAGCTCACATGCCGCTTTTATGCCGCGTCCCACCACAACCTGCGAGCGGCTGCCGCCTGCGGGGCCGCCGTTGGGGCAGAATTCGGTATCGTTGAGCACCAGCTTGATGTTTTCAGGAGCGATGCCCAGCGGGCGCAGCGCCTCGTGGGCGGTGGTCAGCGCGCCGATGTCGGCACCCTGTCCGTGGTCGTGCCATGTGGTGTAGATGCTGACGGTGCCGTCGGGATGCAGTTCTGCATCGACTTCGGCGGTGTCGGGGCCGTCAAGACCGCAGCCGTAAACGCCCAGCGATATACCCACACCGCGTTTTACTTCGGCGGTGCTGTTTTTGGCTGCTTTTTCCAGTGCGGCCTTGTACTTGGGCCGCGCGGTGTCAAGCATGTCGGGCAGGCTGAATACTTCGGGATTCTGGCCGGTGGGCGTGGTGGCTCCGGGGCGGTATGCGTTTTTGTAGCGCAGTTCCAGCGGATCCATGCCCAGTTTTTCGGCCAGCATGTCCATAAGCACTTCAGAGGCGAACTCACTCTGGGGCGAACCGTAGCCGCGGAATGCCGAACCCCATGCGTGGTTGGTGCAGACGGTGCGGCCTTCGCCGCGGATGTTGGGAATGTCGTAGCCGGCACCGATGAACTGTGCGCCGCGCAGGGTCAGCAGGTCGCCGAATTCGGAATAGGGACCGTGGTCCACCGACCAGTCGCTTTCCATGGCAAGCAGCTTGCCCTGCTTGTCGGCAGCAAAACGCACATTCATGAAGAAAGGCGAGCGTTTGCCGGTGTAGGTCTGTTGCTGGTACCATGTGTAGTTAAGGTATACGGGCTTGCCGGTGGCCATGCATGCCGCGCCGACCAGCGCTTCCATGGTGGGGCTGAACTTGTAGCCGAAGGTGCCGCCTGCGGGGTTCTGCACCATGATGACGTTTTCGGGTTCAATGCCCAGACCGGGAGCGATCATGTACAGGTGCAGGTGCAGGCCGATGGACTTGGAATGGATGCACAGCTTGCCGTCTTCGTTGAAGAAGGCAAAACCCACGTCGGGCTCGATGGGCATATGGGGCTGACGGCCCACATAGAAGTCGCCTTCGGCCACCACATCGGCTTTTTCAAAGTAGGATGCTGTTTCCTCGCCCTTGGCGATTTTCTGTTCAAAGTACACGTTGGGGGTGCCGGGATGAATTTCCATGGCGTCTTCGGCCATGGCTTCCGGAGCGCTCATGTAAGCGGGCAGGACTTCCAGATCCACCTTGACCTTGGCGGCAGCAGCTTTGGCGTGTTCTTCGGTGTCGGCGCATACGATGGCTATCGCGTCGCCGTACTGGTATACCTTGTCATCGCAGAGGATGGGGCGATCCCAGCCGTCACCTTTGTTGGTGGGAAAGGTGATGAGACCGGTGATGCGGTTTTTGCCCTTGATGTCTTTGTGGGTCACAACCTTGGCGACGCCGGGCATGGTTTCCGCTTCGGAGGTGTCGATGCCGAGAATGCGTGCGTGCGAGACTTCGGCCTGCACCAGAGCGCAGCGCAGGGTGCCTTCGGGCATTTTTATGCCCAGATCGGCGCCGTAGTCCAGCGTGCCGGTAACCTTGGCAATGCCGGAAGGACGGGGGTATTTGGTGCCCCAGATGCGTCCGTCTTCGGGAATTTTGAACAGCAGCTCGTTGACTTTCATGTCGCCGCGCAGCACAGCTGCGGCATCCATCACGGCGTCCACCAGCGGCTTGTATCCGGTGCAGCGGCAGGCGTTGCGATGTTTCTGGAACCAGTCGCGTACATCCTCGCGGGTGGGCGAGGTGTTCTGATCAAGCAGAGCCTTGGCGGAAACGATGAATCCCGGCGAGCAGAAACCGCACTGTGCGGCGCCGTGGGCCAGCCATGCCACCTGCAGGGGGTGCAGGTGGTCGGGAGTGCCTATGCCTTCCAGCGTGGTGATGACCGCGCCGTCGGCAAGGCGGCTCATCTTGTAGCTGCACGAGCGGACAACCTTGCCGTCGACAATGACGCTGCAGCTGCCGCACTGACCGGTTCCGCAACCGATCTTGACACTGGTAAGCCCCAGGCTTTCGCGCAGGTACGTTGCAAGCGTTGTGTCCGGCTTGGCAATGGCCATCCGGGGCGCTCCGTTGATCATGAGCGAACGTTTGATCATCGCGATCCTCCTTGCGGATTGATGTGCCGGTGCCTGTTCACGCAGACCGCGGCACTGTGTATGTGTATCCAAAAGCCCGTAAGCGGGCGGTCTGGAACATGTTGCTGCTTATGCCGACTTGCCGAAGGGGCAGACCGGATATCTGCACGGTTCGCATCCTGCGCAGAAACCGCCGTGAGCCAGCGAGGCAATGTCCTGCCTGGTTACCGGCTGCCCTGCCAGCAGACGGGGCACCACCAGATCAAAAATGCTCGCGCGGTAGTACATGACGCAGCCGGGCAGCCCCAGAACGGGCACATCGCCCAGATACGCCAGCATGAACATCACCCCCGGAAACGTGGGTGAGCCGTAGGTCACCACGTCGGCTCCGGTGGAACGTATGCTGGCAGGTGTCTGGTCGTCGGGGTCCACACTCATGCCGCCGGTCACCACCACCATGTCCGCGCCTTCTGCGACAAACGAAAGTATGGCGGCACGGGTGGCCTGCGGGTCGTCGCCCACAAAGGTCTGTCCCATGACGGATGAACCGAGCGCAGCGAATTTTTTGCGCATGACCGGTCCGAATTTGTCTTTGATGCGGCCGTGGAGAATTTCATTGCCGGTGGTCACGGCCCCCACCCTGAACTGACGCAGCGGGGCGACCTGCACCACCGGATAGTGGGCGGCGCAGATGGCTTCCACCTGTTCTATGCGTTCGCGTTCTATGACCAGCGGCACAATGCGTGTACCCGCCACAGGCCGGGCCATGGGAATGTGCTGGTTGGTGTGCATGGTGGCCAGCACCACGTCGGGCACGCTGTTTATGGCGGCCAGCGCCTGCGTGTTGATCTGCAGCAGCCCCGGTTCGGCGATGAAGTTGATGCGGCCCTCGCTGCATTCCGAAAGAGATATGCCCGGTCCGGCAGCCGCTTCGGCTATGCGCCGCGCGGCTTCATCCTCATGTATGTGCGTGTCGCCCAGCGAAAGAACATAAAGATGTTCCTTGCCGATGTTCAGCAGGTGGGGAATGTCTTCTGCGGTGATGACATGGCCTTTTTTGAATGCGCGGCCTTTGAATTCTCCGGGAACGATACGGGTCAGGTCGTGGCAGAGCACGGTGCCGACAGCTTCCTGAACAGGGATGGATTTCATCATGACGAGGCGTCTCCGGTAGAGCGGCAGAGCCGTTGCTGATTTTTCATATGCCTGTGCAGGCATATGAACTGTTCTTAAAAAAGACACAAAACGTGTCTGTACACACAGCGCAGCTGCCGTGCGGCAGACGCTGCGTTGTTTGCGGTGCCACATGGCACTTCGGGGGCCGGTGCCGCACACAGCGGCTGCCGGTATATACGCAAAGAACGGGCCAGTTTTATATGGTTAGTGATATAGCATTGTTATGTATTATTGTATGCCTTCACGTGGGCTGTGTCATCCGTTAATTTGTGCTAAAAAGCACAAAGTCTGCCTGCGTCGTACTGAAAAACATTGATAATCTGGCACGTTATCATGTGTGTCATTGTGACCCTGTTTTATATCGCCGTTGAGTCACTTTGTCACATCTTTCAAGTCGCCTGTGCGTATAGGTTATTCTTTGTGTTCTGCGGTTACAAATTGTAACGCTCCAGCTTGCGGTACAGGGTTTTGCGTCCTATGCCCAGCGCCTTGGATGCCTGCTGTCTGTTTCCGTTAAAAAAGGCCAGAGCGCGGGTGATATGTTCACGCTCCATGTGTTCCAGCGAAAAGATGCTGCTTTCCAGCCCGCTCTGTTCAGCCCGTTCCACAAGATCGCGCGGCAGTGAACGTTCTGAAATGATGCCGTTTTCTGAAAGAATTATACTGCGCTCCAGCACGTTGCGCAGCTCGCGCACGTTGCCGGGCCAGTCGTAGTGCTGCAGGCACTGCATGGCTTTGTCACTGACGGTCAGTTCGTTGTGACCCATGGCATTGCCCAGTCTGCCCAGAAAATGCTCCACAAGCAGGGGGATGTCTTCTTTGCGGTCGCGCAGCGGTGCCACGCAGATGTTGAATACGTTGATGCGGTGAAAAAGGGCGTCATTGAACCGGCCTGCCTCCACTTCTTCCAGCAGGTTGCGGCTGGTGGCGAAAAGAAAGCGGATATCCACCTGCCTCTCGCTTTTCTCGCCCACGCGGCGGTATCGTTTGGCCTCCAGTACCCGCAGCAGTGCGCCCTGCACTTCCGGCGGCAGTTCGCCGATTTCGTCCAGAAACAGTGTGCCGGTGTCTGCAAAGGCAAGCAGCCCTTCGCGGTTGTCGGTGGCGCCGGTGAACGAGCCTTTGGTATGGCCGAAAAGTTCGCTGCGCATCAGTTCTTTTTGCAGGGTGGCGCAGTTTTTCACCAGAAAAGGCTTGCCGCTTCGGGTGCTGAGCGCCTGAATGGAATGGGCCACAACATCTTTGCCCACGCCGCTTTCGCCGGTGATAAGCACAGGAACGTCGGTGGGAGCGACTTTGCCGACCAGATAGCGTATCTGTTTTATTTCTGCTGAATTACCGACCATCTTTGAAGGCGGCGCGCTGCTGTGCGAGTGGCGGAAGCTGCGGTTTTCGCGCTGCAGGCATACCCGCTGGTAGGCCCGTTCGACCACCAGTTCCACCCTGTCCAGATGAAAAGGTTTGGTCACATAGTCGTAGGCGCCCAGACGCATGGCTTCCACGGCGTTGTCTATGTTGCCGTGTCCGGTGATAAGAATGAATTCCACGTCGGGATATATGCCTTTCAGCTCGACCATGAGGTCCAGCCCGTCGGCGTCGGGCAGGCGGATGTCGGAAATGACAACGTCATAACGCTGGCGGCTCAGTTTTTCACGGCCTTCGCGTCCGTTCTGGGCGGTGTGGACAATGCGGTCCTGTGTGGTCAGTTCGCGTTCGAGCAGTCGCAGTATGGATTCTTCGTCATCGATGACCAGAATGCTGTAGATGTCAGACACGTTGTTCTCCGCGGTTGCCGGGTAGCGTTACGGTGAATTGCGATCCTTTGCCTTCCGTGCTTGTGACGGTTATTTCGCCGCCGTGCTTGCGGACTATGGAATAACAGGTGGAAAGACCGATGCCGATGCCCTTGCCCACGTTTTTGGTGGTGAAGAAGGGTTCGAAAAGTTTGTCTATGTTGTCCGGCGGAATACCGCAGCCCGTGTCGCTGACAATGAGTTTTGCGCCGCTTTCGCCGAAGGGGGCTGTTTCCACGGCCAGCACGCCGGAAAAGTAGCAGCGGTCTTTGTTTCCGGTTTCGCTCATGGAGTCGAGCGCATTGGTCAGCAGGTTGAGCACCACCTGTTTCAGCTGGGCTTCGTCGCCGAAAATATGAGGTACGGTTTCGTCAAGGTTCAGATTGACCTTGATGTTGTGATGCTTTTTGAAGTGGTTGTGCAGCAGCCAGACCGTTTCCGAAACCACGGAGTTGAGACTGAGCTGCGAAAACTCCGCCGAGGAGGGACGGCTGAAGGTCAGAAGTGTCTGTACGATGTCCTGACAGCGCAGACATTCTTTGAGAATGGTGTCGGTGTATTCCTGAAAGTCGGTGAACAGCTGGTCATCCACCAGTCCGCGCAGCTTGGGCAGACGACGCCGGATGCCTTCGGCAAAGCCTGTCACCGCCGTAAGGGGGTTGTTTATCTCGTGTGCGACACCGGCTGCCAGCACACCCATGGTGGCCATTTTTTCGGCCTGATAGAATTTCGCCTGATATTCTTTTTCCAGTGTCACATCGCGTTTGAAAATGAGCACGCGGTGTTCGGGCAGGTACGGGCTTTTAAGCGGCGATGCCACCATCTCGAACTGCATGTTGCGTCCGTTGATGCGGAAAATGGCAGTCTCGCGGCATACCGTGTCCGTGCTGAGCGAGCGGAACGCGGGACATTCGCGGCAGGGGGTGTGGGAATGCCTGAAGTATTTGTAGCAGTACTGTCCGTGGGGGTCGCTGTCGGGGAACAGCTGCATGAACACATGGTTTACCGAGATGATGCGCAGGTCTTCGGAAAGCACCATCATCACATCGGTAATGCCGTCAAGGATGGCGGCTGTTTCGCGGCGCTGTTCCTCCAGCTCCTTGTTGCTTTCTTTCAGTTCCTCAATGCTCTGCTGGAGTTCCTGAAAAAAATTCAGCTTGCTGTGTTCAATGCCGACAAGGTCTTCTATGGTTGTTTTGCCTTTCATTACCAGGCCTCTTTGCATATCCCCATCAGGTCAGCCCAGGTGGCTTCGCGCGGGTTGGTAAGTGCGCATTCGTCCGGCACCGCCATTTTGCATATCTGCTCCAGCTGACTGTCGTCGGGCAGAATATCACGCAGTCTGGTGGTGACCTGCAGCGAACGGAACATGTGTTCCAGCTGTTCTATGCCCTCCAGTGCGCGGCCGGCTCCGGCGGTGTCGCAGCTTTGCAGCACCACGGCGGCGATGTTGTCCATTTTTTCGCGGCACACAGGCAGGTTGTACCGCATGACGTGCGGCAGCAGTACCGGATGCACCAGCCCGTGCAGCACGTCGTAGCGTCCGCCCAGCGAGTGCGCCAGCGCGTGCCCTATGCCCAGCCCGGCATTGCTGAAAGACATGCCCGCCGCGGTACTGGCGATGCTCAGCTTTTCCAGTGCCGAGGGGTTGCGCGTGCGGGCTGCCGTTTCCAGATTTTCCATGATCAGCCGGATGGCATACAGCGCCTGCGTCTCCGTAAACGGAGAAGCCAGCCGCGATACATAGGATTCAACCGCGTGGGCCAGCGCGTCTATGGCCGAAGCGAGAATCAGTTCCACGGTTTTTGTGAGCAGAAGAGAAGGGTCTATGATGGAGACGTTGGGCACCAGCGAACGGCTGATGATGGACATTTTGAGCTGCCGCTCCACGTCGGTGATAATACAGTACTGTGAAATGTCAGAGCCGCTGCCCGCCGTGGTGGGGATGAAAATCATGGGCGGCAGGGGACGCATGATGCGGTTGGCGCCCTCGTAATCATGAATCCGCCCGCCGTTGCTGGCAATGGTGGCAATGCCCTTGGCGGCGTCAATGGGGCTGCCGCCGCCGAGACCGATGATGAGATCGGCGCGTTCTTCAGTGTACAGACGGGCGCCCTCGTGCACCTGCCAGTCTCGGGGGTTGGAATCCACATCGTTGTAATAGACGCATTCCAGCCGGTCTTCGGAAAGAATGTCAATGACGTGCTGCACCCAGCCCGCCTTTTCCAGCCCGGGATCACTTACCAGAAATATCCGTCTTGCTCCGAGCCGCAGCGCACACTGTGCAAGATACCGCAGGCTGGAGTTGCCGAAGATGACTTCCGGAATAGCGAACTTCGTTACCGACATGCCGCCTCCTCGGAGCGTATAAAGAAAATCAGTCTTGTTGATACCCGCTTATCTCCCGTTAGGGCAAGCCCGTGAACAAAAATTGCTTATGCTTTTCAGGACATAATAAATATCCGTCGTGCCCCTCATGTGCAGTGTCGCGGTGTCCGGCGTACCATAATCATCAACCGTCTGTAAAAGTGCAGTTACTGCCGGACGCGTTATAAAGACCGTTATTTTGTGCCATGTCTCCGTACGTTCTGTTGACCTGTATGCAGCACAATATATATTCAAATGATGAGGGACCGTGCCTGCACTGCGTGGCAATAGTGCCTTTTGCGCATGCATGTTTCTGCAACAACGGGGGATTTATGAAAATAGCTGTGGAAATAACAGTGTTCGGCCATGTGATAAAAGAGGTCGTAGACTATCCCGGGCAGCCTGCTTCGCAGGCGGAAGTCATCCAGTGGCTGATGAATCAGACCGGTTACCGCTGGGCAGATTACGAAAATGCCGCAGCCGAGGACAGGCAGATATACCATCTGGATGATTCCGTGGTGCACTGACCGTGCCTCAGGGCACGCAGGCATATACAGGCCTCCGGCAGCATGCTGCCGGAGGCCTTTCACGTTCATGTCATCCTCTGCTGATGACGATGCCTGCTTCGTCTTCGCCCCGTACGGGCAATGCGCCGGCGGTGCAAAGCTGTCGTACCGTGGCGTGCAGCGCCGTGCGGCTTCCGGCGCAGCCGCCGGAAAGCGGCCCCAGCTGGTCAAAGGGAATACACATCTCGCTGCTTACGTATACCATGCCGTGCAGCCAGCGTTCCAGCGAACGGGCGCGCAGGGCAAAACGGCTGCGGGTGAAGGACCGCATGTCGGGCAGCGAGCGCAGTGCGGCAAAAACCTGCGGCGAAAATTCCACAACGCAGCGGTCCTGAGTGCTGTCCAGCAGCAGTCTGTTGATGATGCGCAGCGTGTAGTGCAGTCTGCCGTTGGAAACTTCAAGCAGGCCGCAGGCCATGCGCTGCAGACTAAGGGCTGTTTTGCGCCGCGTGGCGCGGTCGTCAGGCCTTTTCATGGCTCTGGCTATGCCGCCCGTCATCATGCCCACGCAGGTGCCTGTGCGTCTGCCGGTATGTGCCGAGCTTTCCATGCAGGCCAGCAGTACATCAAGGTCGAACTGGTCAAGGCGTTCTCCGGAATACAGCATGGTACGTGCGGAATCTGTGGATGCCAGCGGCAGCCTGCTGACCACCGGCCTTTTGCGGGCGTACACGGCCTGAAAGAGGTCCGACGCCAGCAGCGCCGACGGCGGCAGGTGCATGAACACCGCCTCGTTGTGCAGGATGGGTGTGCTGCGCTGTACGGCATGGGCCGGTCTGCGTTCCGCGGGGGCGGATTCACTTTCCAGTCGGTCGAATTCATCATAGAGCATGGTTAGTTCTCCCGGCAGTCTGTTGTGATGGCGCAGCCCGTGCCCGGCGCAGGAACCGCCGGCGGGGATGCCGCGCCGGCGGTTCCGGGCAGTTGCGCGGTTACAGCTCGTTGGGCAGTTTTTTCAGCTGGGCATAGCTGAAAACAGGCCCGTCCTGACAGACGTATTCTGTGCCGATGTTGCATCGGCCGCATATGCCCACGCCGCACTTCATGCGTTTTTCCAGCGTGGTGATGATCTGCTCGTCGGCAAAGCCGAGTTCATGCAGCGCCTGTATGGTGAACTTGATCATGATGGGCGGTCCGCAGGTGACTGCCACGGCATTCTGCGGCGAAGGATTCATTTCTTTCAGAATGTTGGGTATGAGGCCCACTCTGTGGGGCCATTCGTCGGCGGGGTTGTCCACCGTGAGCACCGTGTGCATGTCGTCGCGTTCCAGCCATTGCGGCAGCTCATAGCTGAACGCCATGTCCGCAGGGCTGCGTGCGCCGTACAGCAGTGTTATTTTGCCGTAGTCTCCGCGGTTGTCCAGCATGTAGAGCAGCAGTGTGCGCAGCGGTGCCATGCCGATGCCGCCACCTATGAAAACGATGTCTTTGCCCTGCATCTGCCTGTACGGAAAGGCGTTGCCCAGCGGGGCGCGCACACCTATCTGGTCGCCGGCACGCAATGAGTGCAGTTTGCCTGTCAGTTCGCCCACCTTCATCACGCTGAACTGCAGGTATTCTTTGCGGGTGGGCGGCGAATTGATGACAAAGGTTGATTCTCCCGCGCCGAAGACGGAAAGCTGTCCCACCTGCCCCGGTTCAAACTGGAAGTTGTCCATGGCTGCGGGGTCGTTCAGCCTGACGCGGAACGTTTTGATGGCGGGTGTTTCGGTGACGACTTCCTGTATGGTCGCCATGTAGGGCAGATACAGATTATCCTGCGGGCTATTCATGAGCTTGCTCCGGCGTTGCGCATTGCGCCCGCTGCATGGCACTGTGCACGATGCGGCGGATGTCCATGGTTACGGGGCAGGAGCTGATGCACCGGCCGCAGCCGACGCACGAAAGAGCCCCGTCGTGTATTCTGGGATAATAGCTGAACTTGTGTCCGATGCGGTTGCGGTAGCGGTGGGCTTTGGTCGGGCGCGGATTGTGCCCGCTGCCTTCCAGTGTGAACTGGAAAGACATGCAGTTATCCCACGTGCGCAGTCTTCTTCCTTCCAGCCCGTTGCTTTCATCCGTGATGTTAAAACAGTAGCAGGTGGGGCACAGATAGGTGCACGCCCCGCAGCTGAGGCATTTGGCCGTGACTGACTGCCAGAACTCCATATCGTCGAACAGCGCCGCCACGGGTTCCGGCGCGGCCGTGAAATCGGCCGGGGCGCAAGGCACGGCCGCGCGGGCTGCAGCGCATACGTCCGCGGCTTCCTCTTCTCTGTGAGCGGCTTCGGTAAACAGCGGGTGCCGCAGCACTGCTTCGCCGGCCTGAGTCAGCGGGCGCACGATGAAGCCGTCCTGCACAGGGGTGAACAATATGTCGCTGCCTTCGGTATCATCGGGCGCACCGCCCACGGCTGTGCAGAAACAGCTCTGTTCCGGACGGGTGCAGACGACGGAGGCCACCACGGTGGCTGCACGCCGCGCCGTGTAGTAAGGATCTTTGCCCCTGCCGGCATCGTATACGCGGTCAAACACCGTGAACGCCCGTGCGTCGCAGGGGCGCGGCCCGAAAAGCAGTACAGCCCCCTGTGGCATGACGGGCTGCACGTCCAGCGAGGTGCTTCCGTCTTCCTGCTTTGCGTAGCTGAACTCAAGCAGAGTCTCGCAGGCCGGTAGCAGTACGTTTTTGGGCGGGGTCTGTGCCTGTCTGTCCAGTTCAAGCGCCTGTGTCTGCGCGGCGGCGTCCTGCGCGCAAAGCCGGTGAAAGCGCACGCCTGTCTTGTCGCGCAGCGGTGCGTACACCGTGTGCGTGGCAGCCGTGTCCGCCAGCCATGCGGCAATGTCGCCGCGTTGTATGAACAAGGTCGTTGCCATCACCAGTCCCTTTCTTTGATGTTCTCTTCGGTTTCCTTGAAGTGGAACAGCGGCGGGGTTGCCTGCGGGTCTGTGCCCGCGCGGTAGTCGAACAGCCGGTGTATTTCTCTGTTCAGCGCCTGCTTGAGCGCCAGCACCGGAATATCCATGGGGCAGGCCCGTTCGCATTCGCCGCATTCCGTGCACCGTCCTGCAAGGTGCAGGGCGTGGATAGCCTGAAACATCAGTTTTTCACGCGGGGTGTCTTCCTGTGTCACCCAGTGCGGATTGCGGCTTTGTGCGGCGCAGTGATCCTGACACACGCACAGCGGGCAGGCACTGCGGCAGGCGTAGCAGCGCAGGCAGCGGCTCATTTCCTGTTCCCAGAAGCGGAAACGGCTTTCAAAGTCCATGGCTTCCAGCCGCTCCAGCGTTCCCTGAGGGTTGCCGGAGACGGCGGCACGTTCAGCCGTGCCGTGCGGTCCGGCAAAGTGGTCGCAGATGAGCGCTTCCGGCTCGGTACACGTCAGGCATTTGGCGGCCAGCGCTTCCGCTTCCGGCAGCGCTACGGGGCCGGTGTCCGTCTGCAGACGCACCTGTCCGCTGCCGTGTTCCATGCTCTGCACGGGGTGTCTGTCGGCGGCACCGCGCAGACGCGGCACGTTGACCACGCCGGAGCACGCAAAACCGAAAACAGTCAGGTTGTCGCGGTCCACCAGACCTTCCTGCAGCAGTTCAATAACAGAACGGCTGTCGCAGCCTTTGACCACTATGCCCACCTTTCTGTCCCTGAGACCGGGCAGATAGGTGGCAAGATTGTGAACGCACGAGGGGCCGAGGATCATGTCGTCGAGGTCTTCCGGCTTGGTGATGAACAGCGGCGTGGCGCCCAGCGCATCCAGCCCGCGCCCCCATGCGATAACCACGTCCAGTTCGGGCAGTGCCTTTGCGATGGCGTCTTTCAGAGATTCAAGTTGCGGCATCGTGTACTCCTCGCGGTTAGATGACGGCTTTCAGAACGGCCTGTGCCTGTTCGGAAGCTTCCTGCGCAAAGGCGGGAGCAGGCCCCAGTCCGTGAATCTGGGCGGTGAATTCCCGCACCACCGTCTGCCAGCGGTTGCCCTCTGAAGCGGAGACCCATGTGTACTCGAACCGGAGCGGGTCTATGCCCAGCACCGGCAGCAGCGCCTTGAGCACTTCCATACGTCTGCGGGCGTAAAAGTTGCCCGCCGTGTAGTGACAGTCGCGCGGGTGGCAGCCTGAAACGAGCACCCCGTCGGTGCCGTTCAGCAGGGCGCGCACAATGAACAGCGGGTTGATGCGGCCCGTGCAGGGCAGCCGCACGATGCGCAGGTCAGTGGGCTGGGCAAACCGTCCCACGCCTGCGGTGTCGGCACCGCCGTAGGAGCACCAGTTGCACAGAAATCCGATGATGCGCAGTTCTTTTCCTTCTAGTACCGGCATAGGGCGTTGACCTCGGCAAGTATCTGGTTGTCTGTGAAATGCTGCAGCTGAATGGCACCCTGAGGGCAGGTGACGGCGCATATGCCGCATCCCTGACACACGGTTTCCACCACGGAGGCTTTGGGCATGCCGCGGAATTCGGTCATTTCGATGGCACCGAACGGACACGTTTCCCTGCATTTGCCGCATCCTACGCATCGCAGCAGCGATACGGCGGAAACCTGCGGGTCGCTTTCCAGCTTGTCTCTGGAGAACAGGCTGAGCACTTTGCTGGCGGCGGCGCCGCCCTGTGCCACGGAAGAGGGGATATCCTTGGGGCCCTGACAGGAACCGGCCAGATACACACCTGCGGTGTTGGTTTCCACGGGCTTCAGCTTGGGATGGCCTTCCATGAAAAAGCCGTAGCTGTCGTAGGAGATGCGCAGTTTTTCAGCCAGTTCAGAGGCGCCCTTGGCCGATTCCACACCTACGGCCAGCACCACCATGTCGGCTTCGATTTCCACCTGATTGCCCAGCAGCGTGTCCGCGCCCTTCACCAGATATCTGCCGCCCCTGGGCTGGATGGCGGAAACGCGGCCGCGTATGTAGCGGGCACCGTATTCCTCCATGGCTCGGCGGGTGAACTCGTCGTACATTTTGCCCGGTGAGCGGATGTCCATGTAAAAGACATAGGACTGGGAGTCGGGAATGTGATCTTTTGTCAGAATGGCCTGTTTGGCCGTATACATGCAGCAGAACCCCGAACAGTAGGGGCGGCCGATGGACTTGTCGCGCGAACCGGCGCACTGGATGAAGACGATGTTTTTCGGTTCGGCGCCGTCTGACGGCCGCTTGACGTGCCCGCCCGTGGGACCGGATGCCGAGAGCATGCGTTCATACTGCAGCGAGGTGATGACATCGGCGTAGCGTCCGCCGCCGTACTGCCCCAGTGCGGTGTGGTCAAACAGGTCATACCCCGTGGCGGCGATGATGGCTCCCACTTCTTCCGTGACAATGCTGTCCTTCTGGTCAAACTGAATGGCCCCTGCGGGGCAGACCTTGGCGCAGTTTCCGCACTTGCCTTTGGTCAGCATGATGCATGTTTCCGGTGTGATGACGGCCTTTTTGGGTATGGCCTGCGGAAAGGCTATCTTGATGGCCGTGGTGCGGCCTATGCCTTCATTGAATTTGTCATACGTTTTGCGCGCGGGGCATTTTTCTTCGCAGGCACCGCAGCCGGTGCACAGCGACCAGTCCACATAGGCGGCCTTTCTGCGTATGTTCACGCTGAAATTGCCCACGAACCCGTTCACGCTTTCCACTTCTGAAAGAGCGTACAGCGTGATGTTGGGGTGCTGGGCAATGTCCACCATTTTGGGGCCGAGGATGCAGCTGGAACAGTCCACGGTGGGGAATGTCTTGTCCAGCTTGGCCATTTTGCCGCCGATGGTGGGCTCGCGCTCCACCAGCACCACCTCAAGCCCGCCTTCGGCGCAGTCCAGTGCGGCCTGAATACCGGCCACGCCGCCGCCGATGACCATGACGCGTTTGTTTATGTCAAATTTGCGGGGATGCAGCGGGGTGTTGCGGCGCAGTTTTTCCACCGCGATGCGTACAAGGTCCATGGCCTTGGACGTGTTGGCTTCCATGTCTTTGCCGATCCATGAAACATGTTCGCGGATGTTTGCCATTTCGAACATGTAGCGGTTCAGCCCCGCCCGTTCCAGCGTGCGGCGGAAAGTGGCCTCGTGCATGCGCGGCGTGCATGACGCCACCACCACGCCGTCCAGCCCGTGTTCGCGGATGGCGGATATGATGCCCTCCTGCCCCGGTTCGGAACAGGCGTACATTGTATCGGTGGCAAAGCGGACTTCGGGATACATGCGCGCGGCCTCGGCCACTTTTTCCGTATCCACGGTGCCGGCAATGTTGCTGCCGCAGTGGCAGACGAAAACACCTATGTTCATGCTCCGGCCTCCCGTGGTTGCGCCGGTGCGGTGTCCGGCCCCGCGGCGGGGGTTATGCAGGCAAGGGCGCCTGCCGGGCTGACGCACAGCTTGTCCAGCCCCATTTCCGCCGCGGTGTATCCGGTGGCAAGGCCCACCAGCTGCGTGTAATAAAAGACAGGCATATGAAACTGCGTGCCGTTGTCTCTGTTTATCTGCTGCTGGCGCATGTCCAGATTCATCTGGCACATGGGACAGGCCGTCGCCATGGCATGCGCGCCGGCTTCGGCCGCGGCATCAAGCAGCCGGCATGAAAGCGAGGTGACAATGTCGCGGCGTGTCAGCGCAAGCGAGGCGCCGCAGCAGTCCACTTTCATGGCATAGGGCACCACCGTGGCTCCCAGTGCCGCCAGCAGTCCGTCCAGCGCCACGGGGTTTTCATGATCGTCAAACGCCATGACATCCGGAGGGCGCGACATGAGACAGCCGTAATACGGAGCCACCTTCATGCCGGTGAGCGGCCGGGTGACATGTTCCTGAACCCGCTGCGGGCCGAAATCTTCGGCAATGACCTGCAGCACTGATTTGACGGGCAGCGTGCTTTGCACGGGGTAATCCAGCAGGGCTTCAATGCCTGCCCTGTAAGCGGGCCGCTGCAGGCGGTGCTGGGTGGTCTTGAGATTTTTCAGACAGCTGGGGCACGGGGTGATGATGCCGCGCACATCAGGCATCTGTTCGGCCAGCATCAGGTTGCGCGCCACCAGTGCTCCGGCCAGTGTGTGGTCTGTGGCATGGGCCGGAGTGGAGCCGCAGCAGTTCCAGTCGGGTATTTCCATCAGTGTTATGCCCAGCCTGCTGCACAGGGCGCGGGTGGATGCTTCATATTCCGCCGAGGTGCCCATGGCGGAGCAGCCCGGATAGTAGGCGTAGGTGAATGTGCTCATGCCGAACGCTCTCTGTAACGTCTGAAAATTTGTCTTATGGCTTCCTTGTCGGTCACCGGATGCGGCCTGAGGGGAAGTTTGCCCTTGCCCAGCGCCGCCGGAGCAAGATCTGCGTCGGTCCAGAACCGGCCAGTTTTACGCACATATGCGGCCATGAGGCCTACCTCGTACACGCGTCCGTGTTTTTCGACGGACTCGAGAAAGGCGTCCCAGAAATCACGTATGTTTTTTTCGGCCACATGATTTTCACGGCGGGCCATATGACGCAGCACATCCATGACGCGTGCCACGTCGATATCATTGGGGCAGCGAGTGGTGCATGTTTCGCATGAGGCGCAAAGCCATATGGAATCGGCCTCCAGTGCGGCCTCGCGCTGACCTGCCTGCACAAGGCGCATGACCTGCGTCACCGGCGTGCTGCTGGCGCGTGCCACGGGGCACCCCGCCGTGCAGTTGCCGCACTGGTAGCACAGTGCCATGTTCTGCTCGCTCTGCTGCTGCACGCTTTGTGTGAACGCGGCATCGCAACGACGGATGGTACGGTCGTCTCGCATGGGTATATTTCTCCGGAAAGATTACCGCCGGGGCCAAGGATGACCCCGGCGGCGGGTTCTGCGGATATGCAGGGCAGCGGGAGAAAAAGGGGTTTTCCCCCGCTGTAAGCAGGCGTTACAGAGCAGCCTTGTAGATGGCCATCACGTCGGCATCGGTGGGGCAGCGGGGGTTGGTAAGACCGCAGGCGTCCTTCTGGGCGTTGGCGGTCATGGTCGGAATATCAGATTCCTTCACATCCTTGCCGTAGCGCTTGCCCAGCTCGATAAGGCCGGAGGGGATACCCACGTCGGCGGAAAGCTGGCGGATGGCGTCGAGGCACTTTTCGGCTGCGGCGCGGGGGCTCAGGCCTTCGGTGTTTTCGCCCATCCAGCGGGCCATTTCGGCAAAGCGCTCAACCTTGGCTATCAGGTTGAATTTTTCCACGTGGGGCAGCAGGATGGCGTTGCATTCGCCGTGCGGCAGGTCGTAGAAACCGCCCAGCTGGTGCGCCATGGCGTGCACATGCCCCAGGCTTGCGTTGTTGAACGCCATACCGGCAAGGTACTGGGCGTAGCACATGCCTTCGCGGGCTACCACGTCCTGTCCGTTGGCCACTGCGGCACGCAGGTGCTGGAAGATAAGCTTGATGGCTTTTTCGGCGCAGGCGTCGGTCATGGGGGTGGCAATGGTGGAAACATAGGCTTCCACGGCGTGGGTCAGGGCGTCCATGCCGGTGGCTGCGGTCAGTGCGGGGGGCATGCCCATCATCAGCAGCGGGTCGTCAAGGGCGATGGTGGGAGTAACACGCCAGTCGACGATGGCCATTTTGACCTTGCGGGAGGTGTCGGTGATGATGCAGAAGCGGGTCATTTCAGAGGCGGTGCCCGCCGTGGTGTTCACGGCAACGTAGGGGGGCATGGGCTTGGTGGACTTGTCCACGCCTTCGAAATCATGAATTTTGCCGCCGTTGGCGACCACAAGGCCGATACCCTTGCCGCAGTCGTGGGAGCTGCCGCCGCCCAGAGTGATCAGCGAGTCGCACTTGTTTTTCTTGTACACGTCCACGCCGGCATGCACGTTTTCATCGGTGGGGTTGGGAATGGTTTCATCGTAGACAACGCAGTCCATTTTGTTGTCTTTCAGCAGCTTGACGATTTTTTCGGTCAGGCCGACCTTGGTGATACCTTTGTCAGTTACGAGCAGAGGCTTCTTGCCGCCCAGAGCCTTGATCTTGGCCGGGATTTCCTTGTGGCTACCGATGCCCATCAGGGTGACGCTGGGAATAAAAAAGCCGTAAACTTCTTCACGTACTGCCATAACTTTATCCATCCTTACCGTTTGTGTGTTGGTGGCAAAACTGTGGACTTTGCCGTGAGCATTAGTGTTGCTCTCCCATAGGCAAGGAACGGGCCAAAGTTATATAGTGCATTAAAACATGCAGTTATGTATTTTATACCTGTTATACCTCTGGGCCGGTCCGGACGTGAAAAAAGTGCCGGTTGTGTCCATTTGACCCCCGGACAGCACAGAAGGCCGATATAACGCCGCTGCGGACGTGTGTTTCATTCTGATACATGTGTTCCCGCTGTTTGAGTCAAATAGTCACCCCGGCCGGAGGCTGTGCGGACGGTATCAGGCCGTGCCGCGGTGACGGCCCTTGGAAAGCTGCTGCGCCGGTGGTAAGCAGCCGGAACGGTACACGCGCATGTTGTGCGGCGGACACGGTTGCTGAAGGAGGAAATAACGCATGGAACACAGTACCCCGCAGCTGAAGATGAAGCTGTGGATTGAAAAAGACGGTAAAAACGCCTTCGGCATGGGCAGTGCCGCGCTGCTGCGCGGAGTGAATCAGACGGGGTCGCTGGCGGGTGCCGCCAAGGCTCTGGGCATGTCGTACCGCGCCGCATGGGGCCGCATACGCAAGATTGAAGAACGGCTGGGCACCGATGTGCTGGTGAAGCGCGGCGGCAATAAATCGGGGTATGAGCTTTCGGCGGACGGCAGGGCCTATCTGGAAGCTTATGAGCAGCTTGCGCGTTCTCTGGAAGAAGAAGCGCAACGGCGTTTCGGCGAGTTGTTCGGCGGGCTGCCGGCCTGCCGCCGCGGGGGAACGGCGGAACGCTGACATTGGGGCTGCTGCTGTGCCGTGGCTGACGGAATGCTGCGGCATGCAGGTGTCATATTGCCGGTAACAGGTATATATGCGGGCCGGAGCACAATGCTCCGGCCCGCAGGTCTTCCGCCTGACAGATGCCGGACGGAGGATGCGATGCGTTTTCACAGGCTGACCGGCGCTGTCCTCAGCGAGGCGCCGCAGGCGGCGCTGCGGGCGGCCGGTGCCGTGGTGTGCCGCCGCGGGGCGGGCATGTTGCGGCCAAGCCACTGCTCATCCGGTATGCCCGCATTGACGGCGATGACGGTGTCGCCCAGCATGGCTGCTTCTTCCAGATCGTGCGTCACGTGCACGATGGGTATGTCCAGCTCATTTTTCAATTCCAGCATGGTCTGCCGCAGGCTGCGGCGGGTATCCACATCCAGCGCGGAAAAAGGCTCGTCCAGCAGCAGCATGCGCGGACGGCGTGCCAGAGCCTGACACAGGGCCACGCGCTGTTTTTCGCCGCCGGAAACGGCAGAGGGGCGCTGGGCTGCCAGATGGGCTATGCCCATGCGTGCCAGCAGTTCACGGGCCTGTTTTTTGTCTCCGGTGGCAAACGATACATTGCCCAGTACATCAAGGTGCGGAAACAGGGGATAGTCCTGAAACACAAATCCCAGCTGTCTGCAGCGCACCGGCATAAAAGTGCCCGCGGCTGTGTCGCACCACACCGTGCCGTTCAGCTTCACATGGCCTTCATCGGGTTGTTCCAGCCCTGCAAGGCAGCGTATGAATGTGGTCTTGCCCGCACCTGACGGCCCCACAACGGCTGTAAGGTGACCGCAGGGGCATGTCATGGCAACGTCCAGCGTGAAGTGGGGCAGCGTTTTGCAGATGCGGGCGTCCAGAGTCATTGCAGGCTCCTGTTCATTCTGTTTACGGCCAGCAGCACGATGAAGCTGGCGGGTACCAGCGCCAGACACAGCAGAAAGGCATCGTCATAGCGCAGCGCTTCCACGGCTTCGTATATGGCGATGGATGCCACTTTTGTGGTGCCCGGCATGCTGCCGCCCACCATCAGGATGACGCCGAATTCACCCAGACTGTGGGCGAACACCAGCACGGAAGAGGCGGCAAGCCCCGGCAGGCTGTTGGGCAGAATGACCCTGCGGAATGTGGCAAGCGGCGAAAGCCCCAGTACGGCGGAACATTCCAGCAGTCTTCTGTCCATTTTTTCAAAGGTGGCCCGCAGCGGCTGCACCGCAAAAGGCATGTTGTACACCACGGATGCCAGCAGAATGGCGGGAAAGCTGAAAATCAGCCGTTCGTTGAAAACCGCCTGCCACGCCTGCCCCATGAATCCGTTGGGGCCCATGACCACAAGCAGCCAGAAACCCAGCACCGTGGGGGGCAGAACCATGGGCAGGGCCACAAAGGCCTCGGCCAGACTTTTACCGGCAAACCGGCGGAAGGCGAACAGCCACGCCAGCGGCAGCGCTGCCACGGGAATGAACAGCGTGGTGAAGAATGCCAGCTTGACCGAAAGGTACAGCGGGTCTGCTATGGCGGGTACCGCTTCCAGCATGCTATTCGTATCCGTATTTTGCCTTGATTTCAGCGACCAGAGGCGAATTGAGGAATTCGACAAATCTGGCGGCAGCCTGCGGATTCGGAGCGCTTTTCAGGATGCACGCGGCCTGAATGACGGACGGTGCCTGCGGCACGGCAAAGGTTGTGCCGGTGCGGCCCTGTTCCGTCAGAGTAGACGACAGCGCGCAGAATCCGGCATCGGCCGCGCCGGAGGAAGCAAACTGGAAAACCTGTGCGATGGATTGTGCATAGGCAAGACGGGGACTGACGGTTTCAAACAGCCCTGCCTTGTTCAGCGCTGCCACGGCAGCCGCGCCGTAGGGGGCGGATTCGGGGTTGGCCACGGCGATGCGCTGTATGGTATCGCGCTGCAGGCACTGCTGCCAGTCGGCGGCGGTCACGCCCGGCTGCGGCAGCCAGAGCACCACCTTGCCGCGCGCATAGACAAAAGGTGCTTCCGATTTGCCTTCGGCGGCCAGCTTGGCCGGTCGTGCCTCGTCTGCGGCCAGAAAAACGTCAAACGGTGCTCCGTTGGAAATCTGGGCGTACAGTTTGCCTGTGGAGGAATATACGGCGTGCCCTTTGATGCCTGTGGCGGCTTCGAAGGCGGGCAGAATTTCTTCCATGGCGGGCATGAAGTTGGCGGCCTGCGCCATCAGCAGGTCCTGCGCGCCGGCGGGGGCTGCCAGCAGACACAGGGTCAGGCAGAGGGGCAGGCAGAGCGGGGCCAGCAGGCGTGCCGGCAGAGCGTACAGACGTGACAGCATGGGATGAATCCTCCTTGATGCGTGTGCAGAAGTGCGAGTATGTATTTACTGCATGTACGCACTTACGAAGTTGTGTATCGTCTGCCAACGCGGTCACGAATGCCCTGAAAATCGTGACAAAACCAGTTTACGGGAGCAGCCATGACGACAACCGGCACAACAGTACGGTCCGGCCGTCCGGCGGGCGGCAGAATAGCGCCGCATGCACTTTTTGTGGTGCCGGAGGGGGTCAAGCTGCTGGATGCGGAGCAGCTTTTGCGGCTGGAACAGGCGTTCAGCCGCTGGCGTGCCGCGGCCGCAACCCCGCATGCCGAAATTTCGCGCGGGCGCATGTGGCTGCTTTTTCAGCTGTTGCGCCATACGGGAGCGCGCCTCGGCGAGGTGCAGGCGCTTGATGTCCGCACCGACGTCTGTCTGCAGACGGGAAGCGCGCGCTTCGGGCACAACGGCAGAATGCGGGAGGTGCCGCTGCCCCGTGCCTTGTGCCGTGAAATCGACCGGCTGCTGAACGGTGTTTCGGGCGGCGGGTTCGGGGAGTATCCTTTCGGCGTTGACCAGGGGTATGTGCGCCGCGTTTTTTATGCCCGCGCAGAGGAGTGCGGCGTGCCCAGAGACATGGCCACGCCGCGTGTGCTGCGCAATACCCGCGCCGTGGAACTGCTGCGTAGCGGTGTGCCGCTGGCCGTGGTGCGCGAAGTGCTGGGGCAGGCATCCGCTGATCTGGCTGCGGTGCTGCAGAACTATTCATCGGGTGACATGCGTGCCATCGTGCGGCGTCTGGCCATGGATGCGGGAGAACGCAGCAGTGCGCGAAACAGCTTCAGAGGGCATGTGAGCGCCATCAGAACAGATGCGATCATGGCCGAGGTCAGTCTGTGCACGGTGGGAGGGCATACCGTTTCGGCGCTTATCACCATGGAGAGTCTGCGCGCGCTGGAGCTGGAACCGGACAGCCCTGTGGGGGCAACGGTAAAGGCGCCCTATGTCGATGTGCGGCTGTGCGCACCCGGCAGCGCAGATGGGGATACGGGCGGCAGCGGGCGGCCCAACTGCATGACGGCCGCCGTCACGCAGGTCCGCAGCTCCGGTGTGATGGCCGAAGTCATGGGAGCCTGCGCCGACGGCACCCAGCTGTGCGCGCTGCTTTCCATTTCTGATGCCGAACGCATGGGGCTGGTATCTTCGGAAGCAGGCGCGGGGCAGGATGTGGCAGCACCCGGCGTAAAGGGTATGACCGCGGAATTTTTTTTTAAACCGCTCTCCGTGGTGCTGCATACCGTGTAAGAAACGGCTGTTGTCCGGTCATGACGGGCGGCGCAGCGGACAGCTTTCTGCCGGACCGCTGCACGGGGTCGTGCCGTCGCATGCGGCGACCATGCGCTGTGCATGTGTATAGATGTTCATTCTGCCGCTGCGCAGAAAACCCACCAGCGTGATGCCCGAGGCTTCCGCAAGTTCCGTCCCCATGCTGGTCACGGCGGACAGCCCTGCCACCACCCGGGCCTTGAGAGCCAGCGATTTCTGTACCATCTCGAAGCTGAGCCTTGACGAGAGCAGCACCAGATGCACGTCTGCCGCCGTGCCCTGCATCAGGGCCTGTCCGGCTGCTTTGTCCAGTGCGTTGTGCCTGCCCGTGTCTTCGGCAAAGGCCAGCATGGTCAGCTGCCCGTCATACAGCGCACAGAAATGAGTGCCGCCGGTCCGGCTGAACAGCGCCTGATAGCCTTCCGCCTCGCGCAGCAGGGCATTGAGTGTTTCCGGTGCCACCCGGAAAGCCTCTTTGTTGTCTGCCGGGCCGGAGGAAGGCACGGGGGGCAGAGTCCGGACAAGTTCCTGCGCACTGACGGCGTTACGGTTGCCGCAGCAGGAAAACCCCATGCGCACGCCTCTGCCGCGCATCATTTCCTGCACGCGCCGCGGGCCGCCCTGAATTTCCAGCAGCATCCGCATCGTGCCGTCCGCGGCGGTGCACCGGTTCATGCTGTACGGTTCGCCCTGCTGCAGCAGTCCTTCCGTATGGCAATACCCCAGTGCCAGCGCCTCGTCGTCGCCGGGGGTGCGCATGAGAGCGGCCCACGGCACGCCGTTGACCACTATCTCCATGGGGGCTTCGATGATTATCTCATCGTCGGAAAAACGCCTCAGACCCTGATTCAGTCTGGTGATGCGCCTGCTTCTGGTATGCATATTAACGGGTTCCGTTGCTGCGGGGCAGGTTATTCGTCGTCAAATGTGTTCCAGAATGACGGGGCCAGCGGCATCAGTCCTTCACGGGCGGCCACAAGATCAAGATGCAGCATACCCAGTGCCATGGCATCCATCTGGGGATTTTCCGTGGTTTCGCGCAGATCGACTCCCGGGCAGTAGGTGTTGCATTTGCGGCACAGGTCTATGCGTTCCCACGGGGTCTGCGGGTCGCGCAGGTATTCCAGCGCTCCGGGGTCTTCGTTGCCGCACGAAGGACAGGCTCCGCGTCTGAACAGCCATTCGTGCGTGCACAGGGAACAGTGCAGATGCTTTTTGCCGCCGCCGCTGCGCAGAAATTCCGACTGGTCAGGGTCTGGCCTTCCCAGATACGCGATGGAAGGAAATGAGCCGCAGACAGGGCATGTTCCTTCACGCCACGCGGCAAAATCAGCGTCGTGCAGGTGGTGCTGCGTCATGGCGTGCAGTACCGGACCGGCAACCGCGTTTGCGGCAAAAGCAAAGACCGCTTCGGGTACGTCGTGCTGCCGGGCGGCGCGTGTGAGGGCACCGGCGTCGCCGTGCACGATGGCGGACATGAGGCCGGCCAGAGCGGAATCATCCTGATCGAAGGCTTTTTCCAGCCCTGCGCGCGAGCCGGCCAGCGACTGGTGCGCGGTTATGACGGGCAGCAGGTGCCGTGCTGCAACGCGCATGAGCGGCGCGGCCCACTGTGTCGGGGCGTCTGCCATGACGGGCACGCCCTGTGCCAGTCTTTCAGACCGGGCCTGCGGCAGGGGGGCTGTGCCGTTGCGCAGTTCATCCGCCAGAGCGTCCGGCAGGGCTGCGCTGGCGGTAAGCAGCGGTTCGAATGCGCTGAGTATGGAGTGCAGCGCCGGACGGCGTGAGGCAATGGCGTTCAGAGTGGCACTGACTGATTCGCGTGATTGTGGCATTCGTGCTCCGGTAAAGCCGGAAGGCCGGGTAAGCGGCCTTCCGGGCTGTTGTTCGGTCCTAGCTGTTTTCCGTCATGGCCCGCACGGGACGCCGCAGCGAGGCAAACAGCCGCTTGCGGCTGACGGGCTCGGCCTGAGCCACGCTGTATTCGTGGTACCGTTCGGGGTCGTCTGCCAGCAGAAAGATGACATTCACGTCATCGGGGTCTGCCAGCATGGCGCGGGGGTGTTCTTTGCGGACTTTTTCAAGCCGGGTTCTGGCCAGCTTGAGCATCTCTTCGCGCTCTCCGAAGTTCATGGTGCCCGTGGGGCACACCTTGACGCAGGCAGGCTGCATGCCGGCCTTGATGCGGTCAAAGCACATGACGCATTTTTTGACCTGTCCTGTCTGCTCGTCGCGGCGGGGAATGTCATAGGGACATGCGTCGCGCACGGCCTGAAAGTCTTCGGCCGAAAGCAGGCTGGATTTTTCGGTGGTCAGCACCGCGCCGGTTTCTTCATCGTGCACCAGTGCGCCGTCCACAATCATGTTGGCGATGTCCACGCACGGCGGGTTGACGCAGTGCCTGCACTGGTCGGGAAAGAAGTACCAGACCACGCGGTCGTCTATCATGTGTTCATGAAAACGGACCAGTTTGAAGTTGTTGGGGTTGAGGTCCGGCGGATTCTGGTGGCTGCCTGTCTGGCGCGTTTTGTTGGCGGGCAGCTCGTACCATTCCTTGCAGGCAAGCTGGCAGCCGCGGCACGCCGTGCAGCGGGTGGTGTCTATGAATATGGCTTTTGACATGTCATGACTCCTTGGCGGGGCGGCCACATGAAGCGGCCGTCCGCCGTATGGCTATCGGTCGATTTCGGTCAGGGTGTCGGCCTTGCGTATATTGACGCAGCTGGCCTTGTATTCCGGTATGGATGTGTTGGGGTCGCCGACCGAAGGCGTAAGCCTGTTGGTCGAGTCGCCCGTGCCGGGTGTCGTCCAGCCGAAGCAGAACGGCATCCCCACAAGGTGTACCGTTTTTCCCTGAACGGTGAAGGGGCGTATGCGCACCGTCACCATGGCGATAGCCTCTACCCTTCCGCGGGCACTTTCCAGAATCACTCCGTCGCCGTTGGCGATGCCTTTTTCTTCTGCCAGCTCGGGGCTTAATTCCACATACAGCTGCGGTTCGGCCTCAAGCAGGTTGGGCACGTTACGGGTTTCGCCGCCGCCGCACCAGTGTTCCGTCACGTTGTAGGTGGTCAGCACATAGGGGAAGCGCGGGTCGGCCGGTCTGGCCAGTTTATCCATGTCGCTCGAAACGAACTTGTACACGGGGCTGCTCAGCTGTTTGGAGAACGGATGCGCGTCGATGGGGGTTTCCACCGGCTCGTAGTGTTCCGAGAACGGCCCGTCCATGCGGCCGGTGCCGTACAGCTGGCCGAAGCCGTGCTTGCTCATGATGAACGGATGTCTGCCCTTGCCGGTGGCCATGGGCGGCCAGCCGCCGTCGGGGACATCGCCTTCCCATTTTTTGCCGTTCCAGCTGATGACAGCCTTGGCAGGGTTCCACGGTTTGCCCTGAGCGTCCACGGACGCACGGTTGTACAGAATACGGCGGTTGACAGGCCAGCACCACGACCACTTGGGGTACAGGCCGATGGCGGCCTGCATGGGGGTCTGCGAGGGGTCCCGCCGCTGAGCCTTGTTGCCGTCTTCTTCCGTGTAGCTGCCCGAGTACAGCCAGTTGAGCGAAGAGGTGCTGCCGTCATCGGCAAGCGCCGTGAAGGAGGGCACCAGCTGCCCTTTTTTGTACTCTTTGCCGTTTACCGTGGTGTCCTTGAGGAAGAACCCGTTGATGCGGCGTGCCCATTCCTCGGGGTCGTACTGCTGCGGCCAGTCGAGGTTAAGCACGGCTTCAGGCATGGTGCCGCCTTCTTTGCGGTACAGGTCGCGTACCACGTTTATAAGCGGTACGAACATGTCGCCGAAGCTGCGGGCTTCGCCTTCGGGTTCCACGGCCTTGTGGTGCCACACAAGCCAGCGCCCGCTGTTGCTCACCGAGCCTGCCTTTTCAACACGGTGGGCGGAAGGCAGCAGAAACACCTCGGTTTTGACAGTTGCCGGGTCCACGCCGGGTCTGCGCCAGTTATCCGTGGTTTCGGAATGGTGCAGTTCCGCGGTGACCAGCCAGTCGAGGTTGTCCAGCGCCTTGCGCACCTTGTTGGTGTTGGGCACGCTGTTCATGGGGTTCAGCCCGATGATGAAGCCGCCTGTGATCTTGCCGCTGTACATCCTGTCAAACAGGAACATGTAGGAGTGGTCGGCGCCTTTTTCTATTTTGGGCAGCAGCCCGTAGCAGTAGCCGTTTTCCGCCGTGGCCGCATCGCCGAACCATGCCTTGAGCAGGCTGGTCAGGTACTTGGGCTTGTGCTGCCACCAGTTGGCGCTCTGCGGGTCTGCGGAAACAGGCGTGTTGGCCTTGTTGTAATCGGCATAGGTCTGCCAGTCGGCCATGGGCATGGTCATGTAGCCCGGAATGATGTGATAGAGCAGGCAGTGGTCGGTGGAACCCTGCACGTTGGGTTCGCCGCGCAGGGCGTTGATGCCGCCGCCCGCCACACCTATGTTGCCCAGCAGCAGCTGCACAATGGCGGCGCTGCGGATGTTCTGCACGCCCACCGTGTGCTGTGTCCAGCCGAGGGCGTACATCATGGTGCCTGCTTTGTCCGGTTTGCCGGTGGCGGCAAAGGCTTTGTAGACCTTCAGCAGGTTTTCCTTTGTCACACCGGTTACAGATGAAACATTGTCCAGCGTATAGCGTGAATAATGTTCCTGCATCAGGCGGAAGACGCAGCGCGGGTGCTTGAGCGAGGGGTCGCGTTTGGGCGTGCCCTGCGCGTCGGTTTCAAAGTTCCACTTGCTGCGGTCGTAGCTGCGGGTGTGTATATCGTACCCGCTGAACAGTCCGTCCTTGAACCCGTACGATTCGCCCACGATGAACGATGCGTTGGTATAATCAAGCACGTACTGCCGGAAGTAGCTTTCCGTTTCCAGAATGTAGTGTATCATCCCGCCCATAAAGGCGATGTCGGTGCCCGAACGCAGCGGTACATGAAAGTCCGAGCGTGCGGATGTGCGCGAAAACTTGGGATCGACGTGCATTACCACGGCGCCCTTGTCTTTGGCCTGCAGCACCCATTTGAACGAGATGGGGTGGTGTTCGGCAGCATTGCTGCCCATAATAAGAATTGCATCGGCATTCTTGATGTCGATCCAATGGTTGGTCATCGCACCGCGTCCGAACGACTCTCCCAGAGCCGCTACAGTTGCGCTGTGTCAGATACGTGCCTGGTGGTCCATATGGACGACACCGAGGCCTCGCATTGCTTGGTGCACAAGGGCGCACTCTTCGTTGTCCGCATGGGATGTGCCCAGCAGGAACATGGATTCCAGACGGTTGACCCGCTGGCCCTTGTTGTTTTCGAGTATGATTTCCTTGTCGCGGGTATCCTTGACGCGGCGGGCTATCTGCTCCAGCGTCCAGCCCCAGTCTTTTTCTTCCCACTTGTCGCTGAAGGGGGCGCGGTATTTGGGTTTGAGCAGTCTGTGATGACTGGTCGACATGGTCAGCAGCGCGGCGCCCTTGGCGCACAGCGAACCTTCGTTGATGGGATAATCCGGATCACCTTCCGTGCTGATCAGCTTGCCGTTTTTCACATACGCGATGATGTGGCAGCTGACGGAACAGAACGGACAGACGGTGATGACTTCCTTCGCCCCTTCAATCTTCAGCGACGCGGCAAAGGCGCGCGCCTCTTTCAGACTGAAGCCGAGCTGTGCCAGAGAAATACAGGCTGCGCCCGCTCCGGCCAGCTTCAGGAATCCTCGCCGGGTGCAATTCATGTCCTCGGCCTCCTTTTTCGGTTGCTAATGCCGCGGCGCAGGTGCACGCCGCATCCTATGCAACGGATGCCACGTCAGGAAATGTTTGGTCAATAAAAAGTCAGTTATTATAATGTGTTAATATTAACACAACGGCGGGCGGAGCAATGCATACCGCAAGGTGCCTCAGTGTGCGGAGGCGGATTTTTCCACAGCCGCCTGTGATGGTGTGTTTTTCTTTTTAGCTGCGGGGGCATGCCGCGGTGTCAGGGCACAGGCTCCGTGCCGGTTTATAAACCGTTCGGGCATGTAGCCCAGATGTTCTTCGGCCTTTTGCAGCGCCAGAGCTTCCACTTCATCCAGCCAGTTACGGTAGCCGGTCATCAGCATGCGCGCCGCATCGCTGAGCCGGCAGCCGGAACGTCTTCCTTCGGGCTGTTCCAGCAGTTTGAAACCCAGCGCTTCTTCCGAAGCTTTTATTTTACCCCACGCCGCGCGGTAGGACATGCCCAGCCGCTTGGCCGCCGCGTTTATGGAGCCTGTCTGGTCTATGTATTCGAGCAGCTGCAGCCGCCCCTGACCGAAAAGTACGCCATCGGACTGTTCGAGCCACAGGTGCAGGCGCATGACAGGTTGTTGTGTCTTTTTTGGCATATTTACCTCCGCGGGCTTTCCCGTGGTGCACGGCTGTGAACCACGCGGAAGAGCTTGAAGCAGACAATACAATGGATGTTATGTCTTGTTGAGCATATTATTCTTGCGCATGGTTTGACATGACCGCGGGCAGCCGGAAACCCTGTACGTTTCCGGCTGCCCGCGGGATGAATGTCATAACTGGTCTGTGCGCCGGGAGCAGGCGTTTTTGACCGCCTGCCACTGTCGGGACGACAGCGGTGACTGCCGCGGCGGCGGTGTGCCCAGCGCGTCGTATTGTGCCTGCATGGCTTTTACCCTGTGCGGGGTGTCAGGGTGGGTGGAAAGGTACCTGTCAATCAGCTGCAGCGGGGTGTCGCCGTCTTCGGGCGGGGGAGCGGCCCGGACAAGAAAGTCCTGCAGCCGGCTGATGGGAATACCGGCGCGGTGCAGCGCGCGCACGGCACCGCTGTCCGCGGCGTCTTCGGCCTCGCGGGAGAAGCGCAGCAGCATGAGGGCCTGCGCGCTGCCGCCAATCATCCGCAGTGTATCGCTGTTGGCGGCAAACATCTTCAGCACCATGCTGAATGCGGCATTGCGCACGTAGCTGGTTGTGCCGTGGTGCTGGGTTATGTGGGTGCGTTCATGGGCCAGAATGCCCGAAAGCTCATCGGGGTGCTGCAGGTCGTTTATCAGCGCGCTGGTCACCAGTATGGTGCCGCCCGGAATGGCAAGCGCGTTGTTGAATGAGCTGTGCAGAATCCGGATTTCATAGGGCTGCGGGTCTTCCGGCGAAAGCAGTTCGCTTTGCATTGCGTCCAGTGCGGCCTGCGATTCCGCCGAGGTGCACCACTCCGGAGTGGTGTTGAGCGAGAGCAGCGGCAGCAGACTTTCCATGGCCTGTCTGCCCATGGCTTTTTCCACATCGTGCGGAATGCACGAGGCAATGAAGCGGGTGGTGACGTCGCCCATGAAAATCCCCCAGCATACCATGGCCACGACTGCCGTCAGCGCCGCCACACCGAACTTGCTGATTACGGGCAGGCGGATTCCCCTGTGCATGCGGATGTGGCGGACTATTTCGTCCGTGCGGCTTCCGGCAGGCAGGGTCAGCCGTTCATAGGTGTCGGGGGTGCGTTTCAGACGCAGCGGACGGCTGCTCCAGCCGTCCACTGCGTCTATGCGGGAAAGCGGCCAGCGGCAGGGTTCTCCTTTGTGTTCAAAGACAAGAGACCCTGCCGACATCTGCGGCGAGACTTCGGCCGTTTCGGGTGTCAGGCCGTCGTTATACAGTGCGCAGTGCTGCATGCGGGACACAGCGGTTAAAAGCCCATGTCAAAGTCAAAGGCCTGTGCAATGCCGTCGCCGGTGGCTTCATGCTGTTCCGGTCCGCGGTGCACATCGGCAAAGACAATGTCGCCTGTGGGTTCGTACAGCTGCATGAAAAAGCGCTGCAGCCCGACGATGGCCCACGGCAGGCCGATGCCCAGCGTGAACAGCGTGATGAGCATGAATTTGAGCAGGGCGACAAACAGGCGCAGCGGCGTTATGGAGCATGTCAGTCCGGCTTCGCCGAAGTGCATTCCGGTGGCTGCCCAGCGGATAAAGCGGCACTGCCACAGCAGGCTTGAGATAAAGGTAAGAAGGCCCAGCGCGCTGGCAATGATGAGAATTAGCGTCCTGAGTTCCGAGGATGAATACCCTGCTAACGAGCCCGAGGCCAGCATGACAAGAAAACCCACATAAGCGGCCATAGGCACAATTACAAGCAGCATGGGCAGAATGGCCGCCTTGACCAGAGCCATGGGCTTGCCGGTGAACGTGAACATCTTGTCGCCGTACCGGATGTTGCCCAGAATGTCGGCCGTGACCTTGGCGTATGCCCACGGAATCATGAGGCCAAGAGTGACCAGTGCGATGAACGAGCGCAGCAGCGTGCGTCCGGCGAACCGTACGGGGGAACCTTCCAGCCCGAAGGGGATGCCGTGCAGGCGGGTATGCGCCAGCCTGAAGCGCATGCTGCGGAAGATGGCGTACGGGGCAAACAGCAGTGCTATGAGAATACCGGTCAGCGTGCCGGCGGGCGGTCCGAAAAGCATGTCAGTGGCCAGAGCGATGAGAGCCAGCAGTCCCAGCAGAACAATGCCGATGAGAAAGCCTACAAACAGCTGCCCGCCTGTCCCCGTGTATTCCAGCGGTTCGCCCTGCACCTTCGTGTGCGACCAGAAATATCGTCTGATCTTGGTGGTACCCCAGAAACTGTAGATTCCCAGCGTGAGAATTGTCAGTAATCCGTTTATAATGTATAGAAAAAAGAGCGACTTTCCCGTGCCGGTAAATGCAAGGAACGGGGCTGTTGCAGCGGCATCTGAAGCCGCATGATGCATGGTTTCGCCTGCCTCGGCAGGCGCTTGTACGTTGTTTTCATGATGCATATGAGTTTCTCCGGATAGTATGATCCTGAATCTCATATAGAAAGACAGACGCGATGGGAAGCATTTTGAAGAAGCTTGCTGTTCCGCACCCTTCCGGCAGGGGGTGTTCAGCACATCGGATTGTTTTCATCCTCCATTGAGCAGATTATCTGGCGCAGCTGTGTGGCCAGTCCCGCAAGGTGCTGTACCGCCTTTGCCGCTTCTTCCATCAGCGAGACCGTGGAGGAAGAAAGGGTGGCAACCTTGTCGAGTGACGCGTTGATGGCTTCGGAAGCCTCGACCTGCTGCTCTGAAGAATGCGCGATGGCGCTGACTTCCTGTGACGAGGCGGAAATCAGCCGGACGATGGTTTCCAGCGCTTTGCCGGAGTCGGCGGCATAGCCGTTGGCGGTCTGTGTGACGGCAAGCGCGTTCTGCGCATTTGCAATGTTGCCTGTGATGCTGGTGCGGATTGCAGAGACTGAACGCTCCACCTCTTTGGTGGCGCTTTGTGTTTTTTCGGCAAGTTTGCGCACCTCGTCCGCCACCACGGCAAAACCCCGTCCGGATTCTCCGGCCCGTGCGGCTTCTATGGCGGCGTTCAGTGCCAGCAGATTTGTCTGGTCTGCAATGTCGGATATCATGTTGACAACCTGACCGATGCCGGCAGCGTGTTTGCCCAGTTCGTCCATCTCCGTTGCAAGGTTGCGGGCTATTTCATGCACTTCGTTAATGGAGCGGATGACTTCCTGTACCACGCTGTTTCCGGAATCAGCTTCTTTTCTGGCATGTTCTGTTGATTCGGCATTCTGTCCGGTCCGTCCTGCTATTTCCATCACACTGGCGTTCATTTTCTCCATGGCTGTGGAGGAAAGCTGAAGTTGCTGTGCCTGTTCATGGGCGCCCTGACTGCACCCGTCAATGTCTCTGGCCAGTTCGTCGGCCGTTTCCATAATGCCGGATACTGCCTGACTGAGCTGGCGCGTGGCATACAGCACGCCTTCGGACCGCGCCTTTTCGGCCTGAATTTTGGCTTCTGCCGCTTCTTCCGCGGCCCGCTGTGATTTTTCGGCTTCGCGGGTGGCTGCCGCGCTTTTCTGTTCCGCCGTTTCATTCGCGGCTTCCAATTCGTGCACCATGGAAAGAAGACTCTGCTTCAGCACATCAAATTCAAATGCATATGCTCCGCGGGGTGTGGCCTGCCAGTCACCGGCGGCGACCTCTTCTGCAAATTTCTTGATATTCACCAGCGGAGTGATGACCTTTATGCGCAGGACCGCGTATATGACCGTGAAAATGATAAGAAAACCGAATCCCATGGTGATGAGTATATATAACCCTGCTTCCATGGCGGCGCTGATTTTGGCCTCGACGATGTGCGCGTCCTTGGCCAGCAGATACAGGCCGGTCTGCCGTCCCTGCAGATCCAGAACTGGTTCAACCACAACGAACAGGCCGTCGGAGATGAAATATCTGTCGCGGGTGACGCGTGTAAGGTCTATGTCCTCAAGCCGCTGGACCACGGATGAAGAAAACCACTTGTTGTTTGCCAGTACATAACCGCCCAGACGTGTATTGTTTCTGAGGCTGTCCGGAGGAGAGGCCCCGTCGGCACTGACCAACTGTACAAAAAACATGCCCTCTTTTTCAAAGTCGCGGGAAATGCTGCCAACACCCTGTATGAACTGGATATAGCCCGCGATGTTGTCCGGCTGGCCGATAAACGCTGTGCCGCGCAGAAGCAGGCCGTCTTCATCCAGTACAAAAGCGGAAGCCGCCTGCCCCTGCCGGGCGGCGGCACGCAGCACTTCGCCGGCGGCTGCGGGCGCATCCCCGTGTTTATCTTTGTTCCAGCTGCGTACCAGCGTACGGCCTTCCGCATCGAAAATGTGAAGCCTGATGCCGCGGAAGTTGGAAGTTTTTTTAAATATGTCACCGATACTGCTTACATGGCGCATCAGACCTTCCCTGTCCTGTGTGCGGACAAGACGCACAAGGTCGGCCGAAGAGGCAAAGGAGATGCTGTTGGTGATGCCGATATCAATCTTTTTTTCCAGCCGCTGCTGCAGTGAATGAATCATGGTTGCGTATTCATTCTGCAGCGTTTCCTGCCGGACCTTTTTTTCCTGAAGGTGAAAGAGTATTCCGCAGGCAGCTGATATGGCGAGCGATGCGGCCAGAAGAAGGCCGATGGTGTATGTACCTAACGATTTCACGGGGCATCCTCCGCAAAAAGGGGTGAAAGGCAGGGGCGCGCCTCGGCGGAACGCTGTGTGCCGCAGTCGGGGCCGGAGCGTATAGTATTCTCTGGCGGGTGTTAGTCGCCTTTATTTTTTATGCGGCGCATGAACGTGCCCCTGTCTGTGCCGTCACGGCGCGGGCAGGGGGGATTGCCGTTCCGGCGGATGGATGCGGGGACCGGAAGTGTATTTTCCTTTATTGACAGGCTTGTTTTTATCCGGTCGGTGCGATACGACCTTTGCGCCCGAAGGAGGGATTATGAAACGTATTGTATTACTGATTTTTTTATGTCTGGCCATGGCGGGCTGCTCCACAAAAGCGCAGCTTGTTCCGCAGACGGAAAGCGGAAAAACTATCATGGCCGACAGCTTTGCCATCAGCAGCGTGGAAGACCGTTCCGGCTATGCTTTTGAAAGCGCCGAGGAGAATTTCAGTCTGGCGGAAGCCATGCGCACGGCCCTGAACAAAGCTCTGACCAAAGAGCATCTTGAGCGGGCCGACAGTGAGTATGTGCTGGTCACGACCATTGTGTCTTACAGCCCGGGCAATGCCTTTAAACGCTGGCTGCTGCCCGGAGCCGGAGCCACCGAGCTGAAAACCGAAACAGCCATCATGGACAGAGAGGGGACGGTGCTTGCCACGGTTCCTGTGGAACGTTCCATCGCGGCTGGAGGCGGATACACCATCGGCGCATGGATGTATGTTTTTGACGATGTGGCCGAAGCGACTGTTGATGTACTGAAGACAGTTGTCAGACAGGATGTAGCTGTGAAGTGATGCGCGCCTGCGCGGCTTGCCTGTACAGAGACGGAAAAACGGGGGCGGCGGTGCCGCCCCCGTGTGGTGAGCGGTGTTGCAGAGTCTGTGCAGGGTGGCAAATAAAGAAAAAAGGGAAACCGACATATGTCTGTTTCCCTTTAATCGCGAATGGTGCCGAGGGGGAGACTCGAACTCCCACGGGGGAACCCCCACTAGACCCTGAACCTAGCGTGTCTACCAATTCCACCACCTCGGCGCGGAAGAGGCATATAGACAAAAGACCGGCGCCTTGGCAAGTTTTTTCTGGTAAAAAAGTAAAAAAAGTCCGGCCGGATTCCGGCGGGGTGTCCGTATGCTTGAACGGATGCGGGTTTTGGGGTAGCTATAGCGGTCTTCGGCGGGCCGAACGGATATTTCCGGCGCCCAACCCAACCCGGAGAACGGGAACCCCATGCAGATCGCAAGACAGCTTCAGGAAATAACCCTTGATCTTTCCGGCGGGTCGTGTGTCACCATCGGCAATTTTGACGGTGTGCACAACGGCCACCGCAAGCTTATAGGCCGCATGATGGCCAAAGCCGCCAAGGCTTCGTTGCCGGGTGTGGTGGTCACGTTCTGCCCGCATCCGCTAAGGGTGCTTGTGGGCCCGCATACCCCCCCGTTCATTACTGATTATGAAAAAAAACTTGACCTGCTGGAAGCGCTGGGGGTTGATCTGACCCTTATGCTGCAGTTCACGCGGGAACTGGCGGCGCTGGAACCTGAAGAATTTGTGCGCAGTATTCTGGTGGACGGCCTGAATGTGAAGGAGCTGGTCGTAGGGTACGATTACTCCTTTGGCAAAGGGCGCAAGGGACACTTTGAGCTGCTGGTGGAACTGGGAGAAAAATACGGCTTTTCATGCGAGCGGCTGGACCCTGTCATCATCGACGGTGCCGTGGTAAGTTCCACGCGCATACGTGATATGATAAAGGCCGGTGATGTATGGGGAGTGCGGCCTCTCATGGACAGGTTCTATGTGGTGCGGGGCACTGTTGTGCACGGTAAAAAACGCGGAGGCCGGCTGCTGGGTTTTCCCACGGCCAACCTTGAGGTGAGGGACGAGCTTGTTCCGGGACCGGGCGTATACGCCGTGTGGGTTGAAGTGGACGGCAACCTGTACAAGGGTGTCACCAATATCGGGTACAATCCCACATTCGGCAACGAGACGCTGAGTGTGGAAACATATATTATGGATTTTGACCGCGACATCTACGGATGGGAGCTGCGGTTGAATTTTGTGCACAGGCTGCGGGATGAACGCAAGTTTTCGGGTCTTGACGATCTGATGACGCAGATTCGCAGCGATGTGGAACTGGGGCGGCAGATACTGGATTCTCAGGAAGCCGGACTGTAGCCTCCCTCTGCGTTGTTTCGCGCCTTTCTGTACGCCGCCCGGCACCGCCGCGCGGCGTGGCGGTGTTTGCACCGTGCAAAAGCGGGGCGGCAGGTATCTGCCGTCATAACCACGCGGCGCTGTTGCCGTAACGGAGTTTCACCTCTCATGTTTCGCCCTTTTGTCCGTTTGTGGGAAGAATACCTGCGGCTGTACCGTAATGTGACCTATGTGCGCATGCTTGTGCTGGGCGTGGTGCTGGGGGTTGTCTCGGGCATAGCGGCCACGCTGTTTTTTCTCGGCATAGAGTATTTCAAGCACCTCATTCAGGCCGTCTGGGCCGGCTACAGCCTGCCGGCACCGGCTGGCGAAGCGCTGTTTCACGGACATGCGGGCGAAACATTCCGGCCGTGGGTCATTCCTCTGGCCACCACCACCGTGGCGCTGGTCACCGGCTGGCTGGTCAGCCGCTTTCTGCCGGACAGCTTTCACGGCATGACCGACGGCACGGACTCCATGATCAGGGCTTTTCACCGGCAAAAAGGTGTTATCCGTCCTGTGGCCCCGCTCATCAAGGGCATTACCTCCATTTTCACCATTGCGTCCGGCGGCAGTGCAGGACGCGAAGGGCCCATATCGCAGATAGGGGCCGGTATCGGGTCTTTTTTTGCCGACAAAATGGGCCTGAGCACCAAAGAGCGCCGCATACTGATGCTGACAGGCGCCGCGGGCGGACTGGGTGCCGTCTTTCGTGCGCCGCTGGGCGGGGCGTTGACTGCCGTGGAAGTTATCTACAAGGAAGACTTTGAATCCGAAGCCATTCTGCCTGCGGTGACCTCATCGGTGGTATCGTATTCCATTTTTACGCTGGTGTTCGGTACCGAACCTATTTTCGGCATACCGGAGTTCAGCTTCAACAGCATGAGCGAACTGCCGTTTTACCTGATTCTTTCGCTGGTCTGCGCCGCTGCGGGCTGGCTGTATGTAAGCACGTTCCGGTTCATCAAATATTCCGTGTTTGCCCGTATGCAGCAGAAGGTGGGCATCATGTGGACCATGGCGGCCGGAGGGCTTTTGATGGGGCTTTTCGGCATGCTGTACCCCAAGGTGCTTTCGGGCGGCTACGGCTGGCTTGAACAGGCCATTCTGGGACAGATGACCGTTGCCACCATGGTGACCATCATACTGGCAAAAACGCTTGCCACATCGGTCACGCTCGGTTCGGGCATGAGCGGCGGCATGTTTGCGCCGGCTCTGTTCGTGGGAGGGATGAGCGGCGGCATTGTGGGCTTTACCGCGCATAAATATTACCCCGATATAGTAACGCAGCCGGGCGGGTATGTGCTGGTGGGCATGGCGGCCTTTTTTGCCGGTGTGGCCAACGCACCCATCGGCCCGCTGATAATGGTGTGCGAACTGACACAGGGCTACGGTCTGCTGGCGCCGCTTATGCTGGCCTCTGCCGTGTGCATTGTGCTGGGCAGGCGCAGCAACCTGTACGAAAATCAGGTGGAGAACAAATTCGAGTCACCCGCCCATATCAATGATGCCACCATCAACCTGCTGGAACAGCTGAAGGTGACTGACCACTTTGAACGCGGCAGAGTGACCATTCTGGAGGAAAGCGTCACCCTCAAAGGCCTGACGGACATTATTTCCGGCACCAATGAATTTTTCTTTCCCGTCAAAAGCGAAGAGGGAGAAATCACCGGTATCCTTTCCATAAATGACGTGCGCAGCCTGCTGTATGAAGAGAGCCTTTTTGATCTGGTGCTGGTGAAAGACCTTGCGCGCAAGCCTGCCACACTGGAGGAGGAAGATGATCTGTACACGGCGCTGCTCAAGTTTGTGGATACGGATCTCGGCCAGATTCCTGTGGTGGACGCGGACGATCATAATACCATTCTGGGACTCATCAACCGCTCGGACGTGTTCCACGCTTATACCAAGACATTGCAGAAACTGCGTGAAGACTGATGTCTTGTTCCGCGATGACAAACCCCCGATGACAAAACCCCCGTCTGCATATGCTGACGGGGGTTTTTTATGCCGGATGCTGCATGCTGAAAAACAGGCAGCGCCGCTGCGGAAAGCCGGCGGATATGTCAGCGCCGCCGCGGACCGTTGCCCGAAGACATGCCTTTAACTATCCATATGGAAACAAAGTAGGAGCCGGCAAAGAGCGCCAGCGTGAGAGCCACCTGCAGCAGAAAGTGGTCTTTGACGAACTGCTGGCCGGAAAGCAGGGTGTTGCCTGTGAATACCAGCGCCGCCCACAAAATGAGCTGGAGCAGGTGGTTTGTGTCGCGGATGACCTTGCGCCGGCTGCTCAGAAAAAAGCTGAGCACCCAGACCGCGACAAACAAAATGACAACAACCTTGAACATGATTACCCGTTCCGCACGTCGTTTTCCTGCGGTGTTTTGTCGTCCCGCTGGCTGTGTACCACTGTCAGCAGTTTGTCCAGCGCCGCCATGGGGTCGTCCTGCTGAAAAATATTGCGCCCGATGCTTACACCGGCGGCGCCGCATTCAAGCGCTTCTTCCATGTGCCTGATAAAATTTTCAAAGTCACCCATAGAAGGGCCGCCCGCCACCAGTACGGGCACGGGACAGGCATCAACGGCCCGTGAAAAACTGTCCATATGACCGGAATAGGGAACACAGACCATGTCGGGCCCCAGCTCGCCGCCCAGCCTGACACAATGGGCGATGAGCGAAGGGTCAAGCTCCTGCACTATGTTGCCGCCCCGCGCCACGATGACGGCCATCACCGGCAGGCCGTGCTGGTGCGCTTCTTCCGTGGCCATGCCCAGATCCGTAAGCATCCGGTCTTCCTGTTCGTTGCCGATATTCACCTGTACGGCCACGGCGTCGGCCCCCAGGCGCAGCGCTTCGGGAATGGAGCAGACCAGCGATTTGTTCCACGCGGGCAGCCCGTGCCGGGTTCCGGCGGAAAGCTGCACCACAAGCTGCGTGGCCGTGGGGATTTCATTTGCGTAGGCGCGTGCCGTGCCCTTGTTCAGCACCACGCCCTGCACCGGACGGTCGCCTATGTCCGCAAGCAGGCCGGGTATATTGTCCAGCCCGTGCAGCATGCCTTCACCGGCACCGTGGTCCAGCGGCAGCACCACGGCCCTGCCGCTGGGGGTCATGAAAAATCGTTCGAGTTTGCGGATGGCTCCGATCATGGTGTCTCCTGTGTATGGCATTGAACGCCGCGGGCATTGCAGCCGAGGAACGGACAGAAGGCCAGCGCTTCCGGCGTGAGATGTGTCCTGTGGCCGCTGCCTGCATACAGAACCAGCGGCGGGTGTATGGTGATGGCGGGATTAGCGTTTTTTCTGGCTTCCAGCAAGATGAGTCTGGCCGGCTGCTCCGCGCGTGAATGAACGGGCAGCAGGCTTTTGGCTTCCAGCCCTGCGGGGCGCAGCGTGCATAAAAGATCGGGCAGTCTTTCCGCCGGATAGATGCAGAAAAAGCGGCCCTTGTTGCGCAGAGCGTAAGCGGATGCGGCCACAAAGGCCGTCAGCGGACCGGCTGTTTCAAACAGGGCGCGTGTGCGTTGCTGTGTCGCCGCGTGCCTGCCCTGATGCGGCCGCCGGTACGGAGGGTTTGTCACCACCAGATCGAATGATTCCGGCGTGATGTCTGCGTGCGCGCGTACCTGCTGCGCATCGGCCTGTACCGCGCTGAACCGGTTGCCCAGTCCCAGCATGGCGGCGTTGTGCATGGCTGCATCGGCCAGCTGCGGGTCTATGTCAAATCCGGTGCCCTGCACCGTATCAAGCAGCAGGCACAGTGCCAGCCCCACCACCCCGCAGCCCGTGCCCGCATCAAGAAACCGCAGCGGTTTTGCGGGGGTGCCGTATGCGGCGGCGGTCCATGCGGCCAGCAGCAGCGCGTCCGCGGAAAAGCGGAACGAATCCGGCGGCTGCAAAAGTCCGCGCGGAAAATATTCCCGCGCCGCGTGTACATCCTGTTCTGTATTTTTTTGCGGCCTAAGGTTCTGCATGGGTATGTCCGATAGTGTGGTGTCAGTCTGCACGGTGTCAGCCTAGCCTGACGTGCCGCCGCGGACAAGTGCGGAATGCAGGACAGCTGCCGGGCGTGCACGGCGTGTCCGGTATTTGGCTCCATGCACGTTTTCTGCTAGCATCCGTCAAACCACCGGCAAACGGCCGGGGCGGCATCCGCAGGTGCCGGATGCCATGCTTTTTCACATGCTGCAAGGACAGGCTATTCATGAAGCAGTTTAGGGCCGACCTGCATATACATTCCCGTTTTTCCCGCGCCACAAGCAAAAAACTCACTGCCCGTCATCTGGCGGCATGGGCGGCCGTCAAAGGGCTGGATGTGCTGGGTACGGGAGACTTCACCCACCCCCAGTGGCGCGAGGAACTGGCCGCACAGCTGATTCCCGACGACAATACCGGCCTGTTGCGCCTGCGTGAAGCGGACGGGCTGGACGAAGAGATTTCTGTTTTTGCCGGGCGCCCGCTGGGCGGCCGTGTGCAGTTCATGCTGCAGGCCGAAATAAGCTCTATCTACAAACGGGGCGGCAAGGTGCGCAAGGTGCACAACCTTGTTTATGTGCCCACGCTGGAAGCTGCGGAGTCACTGTCGCGCAAGCTTGAGCAGGTGGGCAATCTCGCTTCCGACGGGCGGCCCATTCTGGGGCTTGATTCGCGCGACCTGCTTGAGATGGTGCTGGAAACCCACCCCAGAGCATTTCTTGTGCCCGCGCATATCTGGACTCCGTGGTTTTCCGTGTTCGGGTCAAAATCCGGCTTTGATTCCATAGAAGAATGCTACGGTGATCTGTCAGCGGAAATATTTGCGCTGGAAACAGGTCTGAGCTCCGATCCGGACATGAACTGGATGTGGAGTGCGCTGGACCGGTTCCGGCTTATCTCCAACTCGGACGCGCATTCCGGCGACAAACTGGGGCGCGAGGCCAACCTGTTCAGCGGAGACGTTTCCTACGACGGCATTTACAGGGCATTGCGCGGTGAAGGGCTGGGGCACCGGTTTCTGGGCACGCTGGAATTTTTTCCCGAAGAAGGCAAATACCACATGGACGGCCACCGCAAGTGCGGTGTCATCATGGACCCGCGTGAAACGGCGGCCAGAGACGGCATATGCCCCGTTTGCGGCAAGCCGCTCACCGTGGGGGTGCTGAGCCGTGTCATGGAGCTGGCGGACAGAGAAATGCCCGAACGACCGGCGGGACAGCCCGGTTTCATTTCGCTGGTGCCTCTGGCAGAGGTCATATCCGAAATTGTCGGCACCAGACCGGGCACCCGCAAGGTACTTGATTTTTATGCAGGCGCCGTATCGCGGTTCGGTTCGGAGCTGGGCATTCTGCAGGATGTGCCGGAAGAAGATCTGAGGACATTTTCCGCGCCGCTGGCTGAAGGCATTTCGCGCATGCGCCGCGGCGAGGTTGCGCGGCAGCCGGGTTGCGACGGCGAATACGGGGTTATCAGCGTGTTCACCCCGCGTGAGCGTGATGAGTTTAAAAACGGCCGCATGCTGATGGACCTGCCCTTGCCCGCTTGTGGCACAACGCGTACGGCGGAACCCGCCGCGGCTGCAGATGCTGTGCCGCAGGACGGCGGCGGAAACGGGCCGGAAACGCAGGCTGCGGCGTCCGGCGGAACGGCGGGTGCGGCCCTGCAGGACGCTGATGCCGGTGTGCAGGGTGTTTCCGACGAATTTATTTTTGAAGACGACGAGGCTGCGGAGCAGCCGCAGGGAGCCAACGAGGCCCAGCAGCGGGCCATGGACGCCGGACCGGAACCGGTGCTGGTGCTTGCCGGACCGGGAACGGGCAAGACCCGCACGCTGGTGGGGCGCATCCGCAGACTGGTGGATAACGGGGTTTCTCCGCGGCAGATACTGGCAGTGACATTCACACGCCGTGCCGCGACAGAGATGGACGGCAGGCTGCTGGCCGAGCTTGGGGGTAATGCGGCGCTGCCCCGTACCGACACCCTGCATGCGCTGGCCTTTGAATACTGGCACAAAGCCTATGACGATGCGCCGGTGCTGCTTTCGGAAGACGGCGCGCGGCGTGTGTTTGCCGAGGCCAATTCCGGCGAGACCGCGCAGCGGATACGGGAAGCGTGGGAACGCATAGCCGTGTGCCGCGAACGCATGTCCGTGTGCCATACGGATGATGCCCCGTTTCTGCACAGGTATGTGAAGCTCAAGGAATCGTGGAATCTTGCCGATTATACCGACCTGCTGGAATTCTGGCTGGAGCAGGTGAACAACGGTATTTACGCCTGTCCGTATGTGCATGTGCTGGTGGATGAAATTCAGGATCTTTCACCTCTGCAGCTTACACTGGTGCGTTCTCTGCTGCCTGAAAACGGTGCGGGGTTCTTCGGCATAGGCGACCCTGATCAGTCCATCTACGGTTTCCGGGGGGCGCACGGCGATGTGCGTGCGTTTTTCGGTGCGGCGTGGCCGGATATGCAGGTGATCAAACTGACCCGTAACTACAGATCTTCTCAGGCCATACTTGATTTTTCGGCTGCTCTGCTGCCGCAGGACCCGCCGCTGGTTGCCATGCGTGCGCTGCCGGGCGAGATACGGCTTTTTGAAGCGCCCACGGCAGAAGGTGAAGCTTCCTGGATTGCCGGGCAGGTACGTTCGCTTATCGGCGCCACAAGCCATTCTCTGGCCGACAGCGGGGCCACCCGCCTGAAAAGCGGCGGGCATGACGACGATGTGAGCGGTATGGCCGGTGCTCTCGCCCCCGGCGACATTGCGGTACTGGTACGCTTCAAGGCGGTTATTCCTGTTATCCAGCGCACGCTTGTCCGGCTGGGCATACCCTGCTCCGTGCCCGAGGCCGAAGCTTTCTGGGTGGAACCGCGCATACAGATGATTCTGGCCGCGGCGGGCCGTGTGCTGGGCATTGCCTACCGGTCGGAGGAAGAAACCATTTCGTGCCCCGACAAGGTGCTGGCCAAAGGACCTCTCGGGGTTTCGGCGTATCTGCAGGACATGCCGCCTTTTGATAATCTGTTCTGGCAGTCTCCGGAGTTCAGGCGTCTGGTGAAAGCTTATGACGAGTACGGGGGCTGGGCGGGTCTGCTTAACTGGGTGCACCTGCAGACAGAGCTTGAACTGGTGCGCAGCCGCAGCGAAAAAGTACAGATAATGTCGCTGCATGCGTCAAAAGGTCTTGAATTTAAAGCGGTATTTCTGCCTGCGCTGGAAGACGGCATACTGCCTTTTGCCAGCGCGGGCGTGTTGACGGGCAGCGTGGACAAGGCCCGCATGCGCACGGATACGGAGGAGGAACGCAGACTGTTGTATGTGGGGATGACCCGTGCGGAACAGGCGCTGTTTCTCAGCCGCGCGGCGCGGCGGATGCTCTACGGCAAGGAACTGCGGCTCAGGGAATCACGGTTTCTTCAGGGGCTGCCGCTGGGCGACCTGCGCCGTTCGACGCTGGTGGCGCACCAGAAGCGCAAGGAAAAACAGCTGACATTGATGTGACGGCGGCAGGGGGCGTGCGTACGCCCGCCTGCATACGGCGCTGCCGGCGGTGCGGGCTGCCGTCTGCAGTTGCGGCTAAAGCCTGTACAGATAACGCTCGTACAGTGCCGAAAACCGTGCGGCCGCACCCGCACTTATGCCGCAGTCGCGCAGTCTGCAGTATATGTGCAGCGGGTTGAGACGGTGTTGCAGGTAGCTTTTTATTTTCCGCATGGGAGCAGTCTTCCGTTGGGGGTGCTCATTCCGGATGCCGTCCGTGGACACAGGCTGCCGGTAATTTTTTTTGTGCAAGCGCCGTGCCTGTGCCGTACGGGGTGCACAACACCGGCTGGTTGCCGCTGCAGCCCGCCGTTACAGCTGTCTTGCCGTGCTCGTTTCGCGCGCCGTGCGGCGGTTTTCCGGCACGGGGCCTCGGGTGGCACGGACTGTGCTTTGTACAGGGCGGCTGCACTTCTTTCCGGTTTCCATATAGAACGTATCGGCGCAAGGCAAGCCCGGCACTAGGTCCGGGCACGTTTTTTATGGCGTGCCCGTTACCGTGTCCGGCCCTCTTCGGGACAGGGATGCTCCGGCGTGCATGATATGTCTGTTATCCTGACAGCCTGCGGCGCGGTTTGTGCTGTGTCCGGCCATGATGTATACTGAATAACCCGCGTAAGATTGCGGAACGGTGTGTATGAAGGAACAGCAAGGAACAGGGCGGTTGCCGCACGGCAGAATTCTGGCGGCACCCTCGTGGGTCATTCCCGCGGGGGTGGCGGAAAACTGCCGCTTTCTTGCCGGCAGGGTGGATGAAGTCGGGCTGCTGTTTCTGGAAAGTGAAGCCTGTCTTGCCTATTCGCGCCATGATCTGCCTGTGGATTTGGCCGACCTGCCCTTGAGCTGGCATGTGCATCTGCCTGTGGATTTGCCGTGGGGCGCAGCCCGCGCCCGTCCGGATACCGCACACCGCGACGGCAGCCGCTGTGCTGATATCTGCCTGCGGCTTATGGATAAAGTTGATTATCTGGGGGCGGTACGCGGGGTTGTGCATCCGCCGGCATATTGTCATGCCGCATACGCGGCGCAGGCGCTGGAAGCCTTTACCGCTGCCTGGACTGCCGCCGGTCTGCGGCCCGAAGACATTCTTCTGGAAAACATACAGGGCCAGCCGCTGACGGAACTGGCGGAAACTGTCCGGTCTCTGGGACTGTCGGTTTGTCTGGACACGGGCCATATGCTGTCCTACGGTCAGCATGGGATTCTGCGGGATGCGCGCCTGACAGGGCGCATACGCATGCTGCACCTGAATGCGGAACGCGCGGGCCGGCATGTGCCGCTGACTGTGCTGCATGACGAAGCGCTGCGCGTCTGCGCATCTGCCGTGCAGGCCGCCCCGTGTGACTCTGTGGTCATGATGGAACTGTTCGACTGGAAAGAAATAGAAGAATCACTGCCTGTGGCGGTCATGTGGCTTCGGGGGAGCGGCTGATGATACGGTTGATACTGGGGGGGGACAAATCGGGCAAGTCGGCCTTTGCGCTTTCTGCGCTGCAGGAAGGGGCAGGGCCGCATCTGCTGCTTGCCACCGGGCAGGCTGCCGATTTTTCCTTCAGGCGTCAGATTCTGGAACACAGAACTGCCCGCGCCCCTCATATTCCCGTTCGGGAAACCGGCACGGATCTGGTGTCCGCCCTGCTGCGGGGCAGAGACGGTTTCGGCTCGGTGCTGGTGGACAGTCTCGATTTCTGGCTTTTTGCCTGCCGCGAGGCAGGCATGCAGCAATACAGCGGAGACTTGGCGGAGTGTCTGCGGCTGGTCGGGCGTGATACAGAGATCACGCTTGTTTCCTGCGAGGCGGGGCTGGGCCCCGTACCTGCTGACCGCGCGACACGCATGTTCATCAGAGAACTGGGAGCCCTCAACCAGACCGTGGCGGCGCTGGCCGACGAGGTATGCTTTATGGTTGCCGGTATTCCCATGTATCTTAAGAGGCGCTAGATGTCTTATTTTCGCAAGCTTGAACCGGGGCTTTCACAACTTCTCGAACTTTTTTCGCGCGATGAGCGCTGGCTGATTGTCATCAACGCCGATCCCGACGCCATGGCATCGGCCATGGCCCTGCGCCGCATCATGATTCACAGGGTGTCCGACGTGGGCATAGCCCATGTGAACACCATATCACGGCCCGACAATCTGGCCATGGTGCGCTATCTGCACATTCCCATGGTCAAGTTCACCCCCACCGTGGCGGCGCAGTATGACCGGTTCGCCATGGTCGATTCTCAGCCCCATCATCATCCGGGGTTTTCCGGTGTGCATTATTCCGTGGTGTTCGACCACCATCCCCTGAGCGAAGAGGAACCCGTCATTGCCGACTTCAAGGACCTGAAGCCGGAATACGGCACCTGTTCGGCACTGATGACCGAGTATCTGTACAATCTCAAGATACGTCCCGGAAAACTGCTTGCCACCGCGCTGCTTTTCGGCATCAAGACGGATACAAACAGCTTCGAACGCGAATCCTGCGACATCGATATCCGCGCATTCCGGTATCTTTCCAAGTTTGCCAACCATCAGCTGCTCTCGCGCATCGCCCGCAGCGAATTCCGGCTGGAGTGGCTGGATTATTTTTCACGCGCGTTCACCAGCCTGCACACTGTGCGTTCCGGGCGATACGTGTATGTGGGCGAGGTGGACAACCCCGATGTGCTTGTGGTTATTGCCGACTTTTTTACGCGGGTGCACGAAATCCGCTGGGCCGTGGTGGCCGGGGTGTACAAGGATACGCTGGTCATTATTTTCCGCGGCGACGGTGTGGTGCGCAATCTGGGCAATTTTGCCAAGCTGCAGTTCGGCGATATCGGCTCTGCGGGGGGGCACAAGACCATGGCCCGCGCCGAGGTGCCTTTGCAGCGTCTGGAGGGCAAAGATGTGGAAATGTTCGTTTTCAAGCGTCTGGTAAGCCCCCCGAAGCGCGTCCGCCCCAGAGAGGAAGAGCGTCAGGCTGATGCCGCAGGCAACGACAGGAAAAAAGAATGATACCCCGCCGCCCGCTTGCGGGCTGTGCAGGTGATGTTGTTTATATGGGAAAAGGCAGCCGGAGGCTGCCTTTTCCTGCAGGGATTGCGGATGGAGTCCGCCGGAACCGTTCATGAGCCGGCAGTTGTTCCTGTAGTCGGCGGCCTTGCGGCCGCGGGGTATGTTCAGGGGGCTTCGCCGGTCCGTACCCGTACTGTTCTGGCCACGTCCTGCACAAAGATTATGCCGTCTCCCTCACGTCCGGTGTGGGCACCTGTCTGCAGCGCCGCCAGAGCGTCTTCCGCTTTGTCCGCGGGTACCCCCACCTCTATGCGGACCTTTTTCAGCAGATTCACTTCCGTCACAATGCCGCGATAGGTTTCGGTAAAGCCTTTCTGCTGTCCGCTGCCCAATGCGTTGGTCACGGACATGGCGTATATGCCTCTGGCATAAAGAGCCTTTTTCACCGTCGAGAGCTTTTCAGGGCGTATATAGGCGATAAGCAATTTCATGATGGTTCTCCTTTGGCCTGCTATTCCACGGTGAAAATCTGAAATCCGTTGTACGATTCGGAACCGTGTTCCGTGATATCCAGACCTTTGAGCTCTTCTTCGGGAGAGACACGCAGGCCCGCCACTGCGGCCACAATGCGGAACACCACCAGCCCCATGCCGAAGGCCCAGGCGAATACCACCGCCACACCGAGAGCCTGTACCATGAGCAGAGAAGCATCGCCGCCGTATACAAGGCCTGTGGATCCGCCGTAAGAGGGATGCGCCAGCAGCCCCACCATCAGCGTACCTATGGCGCCGCACACGCCGTGCACGGAAACCGCGCCCACGGGGTCGTCGATCTTCAGAATCTTGTCCAGAAACTCAATGGAGAGCACGACCACAAAGCCGCAGATGATCCCCACGATGATGGCGCCGGAAGGGGAAAGCTCGTAACAGCCTGCCGTGATGCCCACCAGACCTGCCAGAGCGCCGTTCATGGTTATGGATGCATCGGGTTTGCCGAACCGTATCCATGCGGTGAGCATGGCGGTAACGGTACCGGCACAGGCTGCCAGACTGGTGTTCACGGCGATATAGCCTATGGTGCCGTCTGCGGTGGTGGTGGAGCCGGGGTTGAACCCGAACCAGCCGAACCACAGTATGAACACACCCAGAGCCGCCAGCGGAATGTTGTGGCCCGGTATGGCCCGCACGGAGCCGTCGGGTCCGTATTTGCCCGCACGGGGACCCACCACGATGGCCCCGGCAAGGGCAACCCAGCCGCCCACGGAATGGACAACCGTCGATCCTGCGAAGTCGGCAAAGCCCAGCCCTTCAAGCCATCCGGCGTTTCCGGCCAGTCCGCCCCATGCCCAGTGGCCCGATACGGGGTAGATGATGCCTGTCACCAGTACGGAGACAATGATGTAGCTGGCAAATCTGGTGCGTTCGGCAATGCCGCCGGATACGATGGTGGCCGCCGTGGCCGCGAACACCGACTGGAAGAACCAGAAGGTCAGATCCCACATGCCGCCTTCTGTGGCGGGGTCCACATGGGCAAGGGCAAATCCCGATGTGCCGATGAAGCCGCCTGCGTCGGCGCCGAACATGAAGGCATAGCCGACCAGAAAGAACACCAGTGAACCCGCCGCAAAGTCCACAAAGTTTTTCATGAGGATGTTGCCCGCGTTTTTGGCACGGGTGAATCCGCATTCCACCATGGCAAATCCGGCCTGCATGAGCATGACCAGAATGGCGGCGATGAGCGTCCAGAGGATGTTGCCATGCTGCTGGCTGAGCATTGCCGGAGCATCTTCCGCCAGTGCGGGTGAAGCGTGGAGCAGAGTTGCCACAACCAGCCAGAGAGCCGCCGTGCGGGCAAAACGTTTTGCCGGATGGCGGGGTGACGATACGGGTGCGTGCATGGAATAATCCTCCTTTTGGGCAGGGCCCGTTCTAATGGCGATGTTCCGGTAAGAGCAAAAGGAGGGCCAAATATGATAACGTGCTGTTATTATATGTTTTCTGTTTTTAAGTGGGATTCAGGCGCTTTGTTATAGTGCTAGTAATTCACATATATGTTAAAAATAAGCTTGTGTAATTTACAAAAAAGTAAATTTACGTCAAAAAAGAACGGAAATAAAATATCAGAAAAAACAAAAAAGCCGATTGACAATTCCGGTAACAGCTGAGTAGGTAGACACATGCATCGGAATTCCGGTTGCACAAAATACTGTTGAGGACGTAGCTGACACAATGAAGACCCAGACTTCCGCCATATCTTACGTGTACTTTTGGTACTACTTTTTTGGCTATGGAAGCGTCCGTGGTCTCTTTGTCGCTGCGTAGCAGCCGGAATACCAGAAGGTAGACTGAATCAAGGGCCGCGGGCGAAAAGCCGGCGGCCCTTTTCTTTTGGCCGCAGGTGTCCGGGGCCGAAAACGGGAAAAGGAGCTTCGCATGCTGCTCGGTAAAAGTGTCCGTATGGAACGCATCATCAACAGAAACACGGGAAGAGCCATCATCGTGCCCATGGATCATGGTGTCAGCGTGGGGCCCATTTACGGGTTGGTGGACCTGCCCGGTACTGTGAACAAAGTGGCCGAAGGCGGTGCGGATGCCGTTCTTATGCATAAGGGGCTACCGCGCTGCACTCATCGGGGGTATGGTAAGGACGTCGGGCTTATCGTGCATCTTTCGGCCAGCACGTCGGTTGCCACCCTGCCCAACGCCAAATCGCTGGTGGCCACGGTGGAAGACGCCCTGCGGCTGGGTGCCGACGGCGTGTCGGTACACGTTAATCTGGGTGATGAGACAGAGCGTCACATGCTGGAAGACCTCGGCCGCGTGACCTCGCGCGCCATGGAATGGGGTATGCCGGTGCTGGCGATGGTGTACGCCCGCGGGCCGAAAATCGACAACGAGTTCGCCCCCGGTATTGTCGCCCATTGCGCCAGAGTAGGTATGGAGCTGGGTGCTGATCTTGTCAAAGTTAATTATACCGGCGATATGGACTCTTTTGCAGACGTGTGCGAAGCGTGCTGCGTGCCGGTGCTCATAGCCGGCGGGCCCAAGCTTGATTCCACAAGAGAGCTTGTTCAGGTGGTGCACGATTCGGTGCGCGCCGGTGGTGCCGGTCTTTCCATGGGACGCAACGTGTTTCAGCATGCCCGTCCCGACATGCTTATGAAGGCCCTGCACGGTGTGGTGCACGAAGACTGGGACGTGGAACAGGCCATGGACGTGCTGGAAGGCGCGGAATAACTTTTACGTTCGCAAGCGAGGAAGCGAAATGCATATCGGCAAACGTATTCGTATAGAGCGGCTGTTCAACAGAACGACAGGCCGCACCATTATTGTTCCTCTGGACCACGGTGTCAGCGTGGGGCCCATCGACGGGCTGGTGGACATGCGCGACACGGTGAATCAGGTGGCGGAAGGCGGCGCGGACGCCGTGCTGATGCACAAGGGTCTGGTGCGCTGCGGCCACCGCGAAGGCGGTCGCGACGTGGGTCTTATCGTGCATCTTTCCGGTTCCACGGGGCTTTCGCCCATCCCCAATTCCAAAATTCTGTGTGCCACGGTGGAAGATGCCATCAAACACGGCGCCGACGGCATCTCGGTACATGTCAATCTGGGCGATCCTAATGAGCGCGAAATGCTGGGCGACCTTGGCAGGGTGTCTGCCGTGGCGGCGGAATGGGGCATGCCCCTGCTGGCCATGATGTATGCCCGCGGGCCGGAAGTGAAAGACCCGTATGACGGCATGGTGGTTGCTCACTGCGCACGTGTGGCGGTCGAGCTGGGCGCGGACGTGGTCAAGGTGCCCTATACCGGTGATATGGATTCCTTTTCCCGCGTGGTGGAAGCCTGCTGCGTACCCGTGGTCATCGCGGGCGGTCCCAAGCTTGATTCCACGCGTTCGCTGCTGCAGATAGTTCATGACTCCGTGCGTGCGGGCGGTGCCGGTCTTTCCATCGGCCGCAACATTTTTCAGCATGAACGCCCCAGAGCGCTGGTAAAGGCGCTGCGTGGTCTTGTGCACGAAGACTGGGACGTGGAACAGGCACTTGAAACTGTGGGCGGGTGCGCCCCCGAGGGTGAATAACATGAAAAAAGTGCTTTTCCGTTGCGTTCCTTACGATAAAGACGCAGTGACGCTCGCGCTGGAATCGGGGGTGGACGGTCTGGTGGTTCCTGCCGGTCATGTGCAGGAGGTGGCTTCACTGGCACGCTGCACCGTGGTGGCCGACGAGGATATGCCCTGCATACTGCTGCAGGAAAAGGCGGATGAGGAAAACGTGGCCCGCATGCTGCAGCAGGGGCGCAGTGTAATACTGGCCCGCGGCTGGGAAATCATTCCCGTGGAAAACCTGCTGGCGGTTTCGGATAACGTGGTTGCCGAAGTGGCCTCGCTGGAGGAGGCAAGACTTGCGGCGGGCATACTGGAACGCGGTGTCTCCGCCGTGGCCGTGTCTGCCCGGGGTGTGGAGGAACTGAAGGACATCGTGAAGGAACTCAAGCTTTCTCAGGGGACGCTGGAACTTGTGCCCGCCACGGTCACTGCCGTCTCTGCCGCGGGACTGGGGCATCGCGTGTGCGTGGACACCATGTCGCTTATGCGCACAGGACAGGGCATGCTGGTGGGTAACTCCAGCGCGTTCACCTTTCTGGTAAACGCCGAAACCGAGCACAACGAGTATGTGGCGGCGCGTCCTTTCAGGGTTAATGCCGGAGCAGTGCATGCCTACGCCGTCATGCCGGGTGACAGGACAACGTATCTTGAGGAACTGTCCGCCGGAACAGAGGTGCTGGTGGTTGACCATACAGGTGCCACGGGCATTGCCACGGTGGGCAGGGTAAAGGTGGAAGTGCGCCCCATGCTGTTGGTGCGCGCGCGGGTGCAGGGACCGGACGGGCAGTGCACCGAAGGCGCTGTTTTTCTGCAGAACGCCGAGACCATACGGCTGGTACGCACCGACGGTACTCCCGTAAGCGTTGTGGCACTGAAAGAGGGTGATGAAATTCTGGTGCGTACCGATGCTGCGGGCCGGCATTTCGGCATGCGAATTTCCGAAGAGATAAGGGAAGAGTAGCCATGGCAGACGCAGACCGGATTCAGGAACGGATGGGCAGCGTACGTGAAGATATAGACGCCGTGGACAGAGAGCTGCTGGCCCTTTTGAACAGGCGGGCGGAACTCAGTCTGGAAGTGGGCCGCATAAAACGCGACGACCCCGGCGTCATATTCAAACCGTTCCGCGAGCGTGATGTGCTGGAAAAACTGCGCAGCCTCAGCGCAGGCCCGCTGCCGGAAGAACACCTGCGGTCCATATACCGCGAGATACTGTCGTCTTCACGCAGTCTGCAGCGTCCTCAGCGTGTGGCCTATCTGGGGCCGGAAGGCACGTTTTCATATTTTGCGGGCATTCAGTTTCTGGGGCATTCCGTAGAGTTTCTGCCCCAGAAGGATCTGCATGGTGTCATCCGCTCCGTGCACGCCCGCGAATGCGAACTGGGCGTCCTGCCGCTTGAAAATTCGCTGCACGGCACCGTGGGGCAGAGTCTTGATCTGTTTCTGCGTTACGAGGTGTTCATCAACGCCGAACTGTTCTGTCGTATCAGCCATTCATTGCTGACGGCGGAAAAACGGCTTTCCGACATCACCACCGTGTATTCGCACCCGCAGCCGCTGGCACAGTGCGGCGAATGGCTGCGGCTTAATCTGCCCGGTGCGCGTATTATTCCCACCGAATCAACGGCAGCTGCGGCTCGGCGTATCAAAGGCGAAAAGGGCGCTGCGGCCATCGGTCACGGCAACCTTGCCGAACGTCTGGGACTGAGAGTGCTTGCTTCTGCCATTGAAGACCAGCCCGATAACTGGACCCGGTTTGTTGTGGTGGGGCCGGTGCCGGCCGACAGGGAAGGCAGGGACAAAACATCCATGCTGTTCACCCTGCCTGACAAATCCGGTTCGCTGGCGCAGGTGCTCAATATCCTCGCGCGGGAGGATATCAATATGAAAAAGCTGGAATCCCGCCCGTTGCGCGGCGAAAAATGGCAGTATGTGTTTTTTGTGGATGTGGAATGCGACCTGAACCATGAAGATTACCGGCAGCTTGTGGACGAGTTGAAGCATGTCTGCCACAGCCTGCGGATTCTGGGCAGCTATCCTGCCGGAATGTATTTTGATGTGGCCCGCACGGCCGATGGTTCGGAACGGCTGGTGACCGAATAGTTTTTTTAGCGCACGACGCCCGCAGGGGCGCACAAGCATACGACGGATGAACGCATGAACAGCAAGACCGTAACGGCTCCGGCCTCCAAATCCGTGTCCCACCGCATGGTCATAGGTGCCGCGCTGGCCGCCGGCACTTCCACGCTGACCAACGTGCTGGAAAGTGATGATCTGACGCGCACCGTGGAGATAATGAAAACCTGCGGCGCAGACATTGTGCGGCAGGGTGCAGGCCGGTATTCGGTGCGTGGTGTGGCCGGTACGCCGCGCGGCGGCAGTACCGAACCCGCTTCGTGCTATGTGCACGAATCCGGCACCACCTGCAGGCTGCTGACCGCGGTTGTGGCGTGCGGGCTGGGCACGTTCCGCATTCACGGGGTGCCCCGCATGCATGAACGTCCCATAGGCGAACTGGTCACCGCTTTGCGCATGGCCGGGGCTGATGTGCGCTATGAACAGCATGAGGGGTTTCCGCCGCTCATTGTCGAGGCGCTGGGACTTTCGGGCGGCATGGTGACCATCGGGCTGGACGAATCCAGCCAGTACCTGTCGGGGCTTCTGCTGGCCGCGCCGCAGGCGCGTTCCATGACAATCACCGTGGGCGGAGCCAAAGTGGTCTCGTGGCCCTATGTGGGGCTGACGCTGCAGGCCATGGAGGATTTCGGACTGCGTTTCAGCGTGGAGACAAAGGACGACGAAGGCTGGCACAAGACAGACTGGCGGACAGTGAAGGATATCGTGCCCGGCAGGGTGCGGTTTGTGGTACCCCCCGGCATGTACAGAGCCGGTGATTATACCGTGGAAGGCGACTGGTCCAGTTCGTCGTATTTTCTTGCCGCGGGAGCGGCGGGGCAGGTTCCCGTCACCGTGCGGGGGTTGCGCCGCGATTCTCTGCAGGGTGACCGCGCCATGCTGGATATTCTCCGGCGCATGGGGGCCGGTGTGGCATGGGACGGCGACGCCGTCACCGTGAGCCCGGCTCCGCTCAAAGGGATAGCGGTGGACATGGGCCACTGTCCTGACCTTGTTCCCACCGTGGCCGCAGTGGCTGCTTTTGCCTCGGGTGACACCACCATCAGCAATGTGGGGCACCTGCGCATCAAAGAATGCGACCGTCTTGCCTCGCCTGCCGCGGAACTTGCCCGCGCGGGTGTGCAGTGCGAGGTGCGCGACGACGGTCTGGTGGTGCACGGCGCAGGCAGAGAAAATATCCGGATAGCACCCGGCACCGTGTTCAGCACCTACGCGGACCACCGTATGGCCATGAGCATGGCTGTGCTGGAAATGGCCGGACAGCCCGTCACCGTGGATGATCCTGCCTGTGTGGGCAAATCATTTCCCGCATTCTGGGAACAGTGGAAAAAGGTTTCGCCATGCGTATAGACAATGTTGCCGTGGTGGGCGCGGACGGCCGCATGGGGCAGCTGTTCTGCGCGCGGGCCCGTGCGGCCGGCATGGGGGTGGTCGCTCTGGACAGGCCTCTGGAGCCGGAAGCCGTGCGGCAGGCTGTGCACGGGGTCCAGATGGTGTTGCTGTGTGTTCCGGCAGCAGCACTTGACAAAGTAGCTGGACTCATGTCAGGTATTCTTTCAGGTAATCAGATTCTGGCAGACATAACTTCGGTAAAGGTTCTTCCCATGCAGCAGATGCGCAGACAGTACAGCGGCCCCGTGGTGGGTACGCATCCTCTTTTCGGGCCGGCGCCCGCGCAGGGCGAAACCCGCGTGGCCGTTGTTCCCGACAGCGGCCATGCTGCCGGTGAAGCGGCCTGCGCCGCGGTGGAGGATTTTTTTGTGCGTCTGGGGTGCGAGCCTTTCCGTACCACGGCGCAGGAACACGACCGTGCGGCCGCGTGCATCCAGAATCTCAACTTCATCACGTCCGTGGCATATTTTGCCACACTGGCGCATGACGACGCCATTACGCCTTTTCTTACTCCTTCGTTCCGCCGCAGGCTGGACGCCGCACGTAAAATGCTGACCGAAGACGCCGAACTTTTCGAAGGGCTTTTCGAGGCCAACCCCTACAGTCAGGACGCCGTGCGTGCGTTCCGTGCCATTCTGAATCATGCCTGCGCAGGTGACGTGAATCTGCTCGTCGACCGTGCCGGCTGGTGGTGGCGCTCCTCGGATAACAGGGGAGGTGCGCCCTCGTAGCGCATGGCAGCACGATATGTGCAACAGTTTGGTTGATACCAAGGCCGCATCCTCCCCGGATGCGGCCTTTTTTGTTTTTACCGCCGGAACCACCGCAAAGGAGCACAAGACAATGAACGTGAATCTCAGGCAATCGGCCCGCTGGATAGCCGCCGACGTGCAGACCCCCATCAGCCTTTTTCTGGGGCTGGTGGGCAACGGGCAGGGCATTCTGCTGGAAAGTGCCGAGGTGGACGGGCGCTGGGGCCGTTACAGTGTCATCGGTTTCAACTTTCTGCTGCGGCTCGGGTGCAGGGACGGCAAGCTGACAGTGGCTTCGCGCGATGCCCGTCTTGACTGCCTGAAAGAGCTGGAAGGCATGGATTTTACAGATGGTGTGCGTGCCGTGCAGGCCGCCGTCGACATTACACCGGCAAGCGGATTTGAAGACCTGCCGCCCATTACCCGCGGGCTGTACGGATACTTCGGGTACGGGGTGGCAGGCATGTTCGAACCGCATCTGCAGCGGGTTCTGCCGGTGCAGAGCGCGGAAGCATGTCTGGTGCTGCCCGGCACCGTGGTGCTGGTGGACCACCTGTACAACAGGTTGTGCCTGCTGAATCTGGCAGAAGGGTTTGTCATCCGCATGGACAGGGATGCCGTGGACAGAAAACCGGAGAATCCCGATGTGGGTCCCGTTGTCATGGTGCCGGACAAGGCGACGTTCATCCGCAATGTGGAGCGGGTGAAGGAGCTCATACGGCAGGGCGAGGCCATTCAGGTGGTGCTTTCCACGCGTTTTCAGGCGTCGTTCAAGGGCGATCCTTTTGTGCTGTACCGCCGGCTGCGGCAGATCAATCCTTCTCCGTACATGTTTTTCATGCGTCTGCCCGGCGTCAGTGTGCTGGGGTCGTCTCCGGAGGTGCTGGTCCGCTGCAGGGGCGGCGAAGTGCAGGTCTGCCCCATAGCCGGTACCAGACCGCGGGGCAGCGATGAGGCGGAAGACATGCGGCTGGCCGAAGAGCTGCGCAACGACCCCAAGGAGCAGGCGGAGCATGTGATGCTGGTCGATCTGGGACGTAATGACCTGGGCCGCATTGCAGAGGCAGGCACCGTAAGCGTTGAAAAGTACATGCAGGTCGAACGGTTTTCCCACGTCATGCACCTTACTTCCTATGTCAGGGCGCGGCTGGCCGCAGGCAGGGACGCTCTGGATGTGCTGGCTGCCACGTTTCCGGCGGGAACGGTGAGCGGTGCGCCCAAGGTGCGTGCCATGGAGATCATAGCGGACATGGAAGGGCTGGCCCGCGGTCCTTACGCCGGTGCCATAGGCTGGCTGGGACTGGACAGCGGCAGTGTGGACATGGACACGGGCATTCTCATCCGTTCCATGTGGGTGCGCGACGGCATGGTCAGCTGGCAGGCGGGAGCAGGCATCGTCTACGACTCGGTGCCCGAAAAAGAATGGGAAGAGTGCTGCAACAAGGCCAGAGTGGTGCGTTCGGCCATCACGGGTACGCATGGCGGCGGATCAACGGGAGACTGCGATGTTTTTGCTTATCGATAACTACGATTCGTTCACCTTTAATCTGGTGCAGGCCTTCAGCAAAGGCGGGCTTACTCCGCAGGTGCGCAAAAATGACGACCCTGAACTGCCCGCGCTGGCACAAAGCGGGACACTGACCATGGTGTGCATTTCTCCCGGGCCGGGCAATCCGGCGGGGGCAGGACTGTGCCTTGAATTTCTGGACAGGCTGCCCCGCCATGTGCCGGTACTGGGCGTGTGTCTGGGCCATCAGGTGCTGGGCGCCTATGCCGGTGCCGCGGTGGAAGTGGGGCCGCGTATCATGCACGGCAAGGCATCCCGCGTTGTCCATCAGGGCACGGGCCTGTTCGAGGGTGTGTGCAACCCCATGACTGTGGGCCGGTATCATTCGCTGGTTGTGCGTGCGGAACAGTGCCCCGGCACGCTCGAAGTGCTGGCCGTCACAGACGCGGCGGCGGATGACGGGTGTGTGATGGCCATGCGTTATCGCGACAGGCCGTGGATGGGGGTGCAGTTCCATCCCGAGTCCGTTCTGACCCCGCAGGGTGAAACCCTGTTGCAAAACTTCTGCCGCATGGCGACTGCCTGCACGGCCGGGGCCGTGTGAATACGAGGTAAAAAGACAATGCATACTGCAGAAATACTGGAAACACTGGCTTCGGGCGGCGTGCTGCCGCCCGAAACGGCACACATGGCGTTTGACAGACTCATGTCCGGCGAGATGACTCCGGCGCAGGCGGGCAGCTTTCTTATGGGGCTGCGCAGCCACGGAGAAACGCCGGAACTGGTGGCCAGCGCGGTGCGTGCGGCGCTGGCGCATGCACGGCTCATACAGGGGCTTGAATATGACCGCATAGACATAGTGGGCACGGGCGGAGACGGACGTAACAGTTTCAACTGTTCCACCGCCGCGGCGCTGACTTTGGCAGGCATGGGGTACAAGGTGGTCAAGCACGGCAACAGGGCTGTTTCGTCCACCAGCGGCAGCGCCGATGTGGTTGAAGGTCTGGGACTGCCGCTGGAAACCGCGCCCGAAGATGTGCCGGTTTTGCTGGCACGGCATAACTTCGTGTTTCTGTTTGCCCCCTTTTATCATCCCGCTTTCCGTCATGTGATGCCTGTACGCCGCGATCTGGGTATCCGTACGCTTTTCAACGTACTGGGCCCGCTGCTTAATCCCGCCCGTCCCACCCGCATGCTGCTGGGTGTGGCAAAACCGGCCATGCTGCATACCATGGCCGACGCCCTGCTGCTGACAGGCGTGCGGCGCGCGGCGGTGGTGCACGGTGCCGGCGGCTATGATGAGCTGACCACCATGGGGCCTGCCCGCGTGGTCATGGTGCGCGACGGCGCCACGGAAGAGATGGAAATAAATCCGGCGGACCACGGATTTGCCCCGTGCACGCCTGCGCAGCTGGAAGTGCACGACAGGCAGGAGGCGCTGGAGGTCATGCGGCTGCTGCTGGCCGGAGAAGGCCCGGCTCCTATGCTTGACATGATGGCGTTCAATGCGGGGCTGGCGGTGTATCTGATGGAAGATTCCATGCCTATTTCCGCAGCCATGGCCCGTGCGCGGCAGGCTGTTGCCGGCGGCGCCGGCGGGAAGGTGCTGGATGCTTAGCCGTTTTGCCGCAGCAAAGGAGGCCGAAATTGCAGTGCTGTGCGCCCGGGAACGGGCCGGTACGCTGCCGCAGGCGTACCGGGGTGCCCGTCCGGTGTTTTCGCAGGCGCTGCGGCGTCCCGGACTGGTGACCATTGCAGAATACAAACGGGCATCACCTTCAAAGGGCGACATAGCACCGGAACTGACACCGGAACAGGTGGCGGCGGCGTATGCCGGTGCCGGTGCGGGAGCTCTTTCCGTCCTGACGGAGGAAACCTATTTCCGGGGCAGTCTGGGCTATCTGGAACGCATGGCATTTTGCGGACTGCCCATGTTGCGCAAGGATTTCATACTGCACCCGCTGCAGGTGGTGCAGACGGCGGCGACTCCTGCGTCGGCGCTGCTGCTGGTGGTACGCATGCTGGAGGGTGCAGACGGTGTGCGGCGTCTTATAGAGGCGGCCCATGAAAAAAGTCTGGAGGCCGTAGTGGAGGTGTTTGACGAGCAAGATCTTGAAATAGCTCGCAAAGCTGGCGCGCGGATAATACAGGTGAATAACAGGGACCTGTCCACGTTGCGCACGAGCCTTGCCATTTCCGGCAGGTTGGTTAAGGAACGGGATGCGGCCGAATGCTGGATTTCGGCAAGCGGCATCACCGGAACCAACCACAGGAAGTATGTCGAGGCGCTGGGGTTTGACGCCATGCTTGTGGGCACTGTGCTCATGAGCGGGGGCGACCCCGCGGGAAACCTCGTCAGGCTTCTGCAATAGGACAGGAGAGTTTGAGGCCATGTTTGTTGAAAAAGACGCCCTGACAAAGGTGTGCGGCATTACCCGTCAACAGGACGCCGATTTGTGCGTCGAGTTGGACGCCGACCTTGTGGGTTTTGTCTTTCACCCCGAAAGCCCGCGCTGCATGACTCCCGAAGCCGTGCGCGCCATCGAGACGCCCGGACTTATGCGTACAGGCGTTTTTGTCAACCAGACTGCGGACGAGGTGCGGCTGATCATGCAGCGCGCCCGTCTGGACGTGGCGCAGCTGCACGGCGGGCAGGACGAGGCTTTCTGCACCAGAGTGGGCAGAAGCCGTGTGATCAAAGTGCTGTGGCCTGCAACGTATGCAACCCGCAGCGAGCTGGAAGACGACATGCGGCGGTTTGCCCATTGTTCGCGCTTCATGCTTTTCGACGCGGGCACTTCGGGCGGCGGTTCGGGCGCCACGCTGGACTGGAAATGGCTGGCGGGCACTCCGGGCATTAAAACATGGTTTGTTGCAGGTGGTCTGGGACCGGATACGCTGGCGGAAGCCATCCGTCAGTGCAATCCTTGCGGCGTCGATCTGAATTCCGGCGTCGAGTCCGCTCCCGGCATCAAAGATGAAGCGCGGCTGCGCGCCTGCTTCCGCATTCTCGGCGGAGACCATCGCCCCATGTAGGGCGGTGATGTCTCTCCTGCGGCGGCGGGTGTCCGGCGGCTTCTGCACTGTGCGGTGCGCAATGCACCGGCAGAACAAGGACTGGACATGAAAAAAGGGTATTTTGGTGATTTCGGCGGGCAGTTTGTACCCGAACTGCTCATGCCGCCGCTGAAGGAATTGGAAAATGCGCTGGAAACCGTGGTGCCTTCACCTGAGTTTCAGAATGAATTCCACATGCTGCTGCGCGAATATGTGGGCCGCGAAACGCCGCTCACCCTGTGCCGCAGGCTGTCTGCCGAGCTCGGGTTCAATCTGTGGCTCAAGCGTGAGGACCTGGCGCACAGCGGATCGCATAAAATAAACAACACGCTGGGGCAGGCGCTGCTGACAAAGCATATGGGCAAGCCGGCCATGCTGGCGGAGACAGGTGCAGGTCAGCATGGCGTGGCCACGGCCACGGCCGCCGCCGCTCTGGGGCTGGAATGTGTGGTCTTTATGGGCGCCGTGGACGTGGAACGTCAGGCGCTCAATGTGGAGCGCATGCGCCTGCTGGGGGCCGAGGTGGTGCCCGTGCAGAGCGGCACCCGCACCCTCAAGGATGCCATCAACGAAGCCATGCGTTTCTGGATAGCCAATATTGCCACGCACCATTACTGCTTCGGCACGGCGGCGGGTCCGCATCCTTTTCCCACGCTGGTGCGCGACCTGCAGTCCGTCATAGGGCGCGAGGCACGCAGGCAGATTCTGGAAAAAACAGGCAGGCTGCCCCATATGGTGGTGGCATGCGTGGGCGGCGGTTCCAACGCCATCGGCGCATTCCATGCCTTTATTCCCGACGGGCAGGTACAGCTTGTGGGGGTTGAGGCTGCAGGCAGCGGAGAACCGGGCTGCTACAATTCTGCGCCCATCAATCTGGGTACTCCCGGCGTGCTGCACGGCAACCATACCATGCTGCTGCAGAGTGCCGACGGGCAGATACTTCCCTCGCATTCGGTTGCTGCCGGACTGGACTACCCCGGCGTGGGGCCGGAACATGCAGCTCTGGGCCGCAGCGGCAGAGCGCGGTACGGCATGGTGAACGATGCGCAGGCGCTGCATGCGTTTAAAACGCTTTCGCGCATGGAGGGCATCATACCGGCGCTGGAAAGCTCGCACGCCGTGGCGTGGGTGCTGGAAAACCGCGACGGGATTCCCCGCGGGGCCGATGTGGTCGTCAACCTGTCCGGTCGTGGCGACAAGGACATGGGCATCATCAACAACCTGCTGTAAAAGGGGAACACACCATGCATACAGAACATATCACAAGCCCCGCAGACAGGCTGACCATGCGTATCCGCGAGGCCAACCGTCAGGGCCGCAAGGCTCTTATCCCGTTTCTTCCGGCAGGGTTTCCCGATTCCGGGGATTTCTGGCGGCAGCTGGACGAGCTGGACGCGGGCGGTGCCGATGTACTTGAAATAGGCATTCCTTTTTCCGACCCGTGCGCCGACGGACCGGTGGTGGAACAGGCTTCGCTGGAAAGTCTGGCCCGCGGAACCACCCTGCGCGGCGTGCTTGAAGAGCTTGAACGGCGCAAGGGACGCTATCGTGCAGGTATTGTGCTGATGGGGTACCTTAATCCGTTTCTGCAGTACGGGCTGGATGCGCTGGCGCGCGATGCCGCCCGTGCCGGGGTTGAAGGGTTCATCATTCCCGACCTGCCGCTAGAAGAAGATGCCCTGTGCCGCGGGGCGCTTGCGGCTGAGGGGCTGGCGCTGATTCCGCTGGTGGCATCCAATACCGATGAAGACCGTATGCGTGCCTATGCCGGAGTGGCGCAGGGCTATGTCTATGTGGTTTCGGTTATGGGTACCACCGGTGCCCGTACCAACCTGCCTGCGGGGGTTACCGCCACGCTGGAACGCGCCCGCCGGTGCTTTGACCTGCCGCTGGCGCTGGGGTTCGGCGTTCGTGAACCGGAACAGCTGGCAGCCTGCGGCGACAGACTGGATGCTGTGATTTTCGGCAGTGCGCTTATCAGCCACATCCGCACACAGGGCAGTGCTGCTTCATTTATGGAACGCTGGCGCCGGCCTGTGGCAGAACCGGTGCTCTGACGGCGGGCGCGGGGCTGTCAACGGCTTCTGCGCAAAAGAAACAGGGTTTTTTTGACAAAAAAAGTAAAAAGCAGTAAACGCGAGTTGTCAGTCGCCCTTTTTTACCGCATGGTAGGGGCGACAGACAGCCCCGCTTGGCGGTGGCTGCCGCCTGAGGAATATCCGGTGCGGAGTGCCGTGCCAGATGGATAGTTTGGTCACACCATCAATACGTGATTTTGGACAGGTCGTGACCTGCTTACCGCCGCTCTTCTCTCGCAGAAGGGCGGCGGAAATTTTACGGGAGGAACGCTCTTTATGCGCAAGACTGTGTATTTCATCGAAGGTGACGGCATCGGACCGGAGGTCTGGAACGCCGCCCGTCCTGTCATCGACAAGGCCGTGGAACTGGCATACGGCAACGGGCGTTCTCTGGAATGGAAGGAACTGCTTGCCGGCGAAAAAGCCTATGCCGAGACAGGCACCTATCTGCCTCAGGAAACGCTCGACACGCTGGCCGGTGCCGAACTGGCCATCAAGGGGCCGCTGGGCACCCCCGTGGGCAAGGGGTTCCGCAGTCTCAACGTGACCATGCGCCAGACTCTCGACCTGTATGCCTGCATCCGGCCCATACGGTATTTCGAAGGCATCGAATCACCGGTGAAGCATCCGGAGCGGGTCAATATGGTTGTCTTCCGCGAAAACACCGAAGACGTGTACGCCGGTATAGAATACAAGGCTGACACCGACGAAGCCAGAAAGCTGATTGCCTTTCTGCGCGACGAACTGGGCGCCAATGTGGACGAGCGCTGCGCCGTGGGCATAAAGCCCATGAGTGAAAAAGGCTCCAAGCGTCTGGTGCGCCGCGCCATGGACTTTGCTCTGGCGCAGGGGCTGCCCAGCGTCACGCTGGTGCACAAAGGCAATATCATGAAATTTACCGAAGGCGGATTCCGCCAGTGGGGCTACGAACTGGCGCATGACGAATACGCCGGACGCGCGGTGACCGAAGCACAGGCAGCCGCCGGGGAAACCGGTCTGGTGGTCAAGGACCGTATAGCCGACGCCATGTTCCAGGAAGTGCTCATCCGTCCGGAACAGTACAGCGTGGTTGCCACCAGCAACCTGAACGGCGATTATATTTCGGATGCGCTTGCTGCGCAGGTGGGCGGTCTGGGACTGGCTCCGGGCGTGAACATGTCCGATACGCTGGCCTTTTTTGAAGCCACCCACGGCACGGCACCCACCATTGCCGGAAAAGATATGGCCAACCCGGGCAGTCTTATTCTGTGCGGGGGCATGCTGCTGGAACATCTGGGCTGGCATGAGGCTGCAACCCGTATCCATACCGCCATGAACACCGTCATAGGCAACCGCACGGTCACCGTGGATCTGGCCAGCCAGATGCAGGGTGCCTCCACTGTGGGCTGCCGGCAGTTCGGCGAATTGCTGGGCGCGGCATTGTAGCCGCGGTCACATCATGCATCCAGACGTCCCGGTTATGCCGGGACGTTTTTTTTTGCGCTCCGGACTGCCGGTTGAGCCGGTGCGGGCTGTGGCGTGCAAACAAATACACCCCGGTGTTATGGCACCGGGGTGTGTTTGTGAGGCGGCTTCTGCGGCGGAGGAGATGATGAGGATACGGGAAAACCGCCGCAGGAGCCTGACTATGATAACAGCGTGCAGGTGCTACGCCGTAAGTGACAGTGCATGGTGCGCCAGCGAGGCGGCAATGCCCCACATGGTCAGGCAGACAAAGCCGTCGAGCATGCGCCATGTGGCGGGCCGCCGGAACAGCGGGGCCAGCAGACGGGCGCCGAATGCAAGCGAAAAAAACCAGACAAACGAGGCGCTGAGCGCCCCCGCGCCGAAAACGAAGCGCTGGCTTTCGGGGTATTGCCCGCTGATGCCGCCCAGCAGCACCACAGTATCCAGCCATGCGTGCGGGTTAAGCAGCGACACGGCAATGGTGGTCGCAGCCACGGCCCGCAGACTGTCGGAACCGCGGGTATCGGCTTCCAGCGTGCCGCCTCTGATGGCGGAACGCAGCGCGCCCAGTCCGTACCAGCTTAGAAACACCACACCCGCCCAGGCCGTGGCTGCGGTGAGAGCACTGCTGGAAGAGACAAATGCACCCACACCGGAAAGTCCCAGCGATATGAGGAGCACATCGCACAGGCAGCACAGCAGTGCCACGGTCAGCACATGCCTGCCGCGGATTCCCTGTGACAGGATGAAGGCGTTCTGGGCGCCTATGGCGATGATAAGGCCGGCACAGATGCCGAATCCCTGAAAAAATACTGCGGAGTTCATGGGGTCCTCTGGTGTGGTTGCGTGCATGGGAGATATACCCCCGCGTTCAAGAAGTGAAATTACTAGTTTATATGCTTCATAAGTTTTGCTAATGTCAGGTCATGCTTGAATACCGGCTTATAGAGGCTCTGGCCATGGTGGTGCGCGAAGGCGGGTTTGAAAAAGCAGCCCGTGTGCTGCATGTGACCCAGTCGGCCGTGTCGCAGCGTATCCGTCAGCTGGAAGCGGCAGCGGGTACGGCGCTGGTCACACGGGCGGCACCTGTTACACCTACCGAGGCAGGCCGCAGACTGCTGCGGCATTATCATCAGGTTTCCATGCTGGAGGCTGACCTTGAGCGTGACATGGCCGCGCGCTTCAGCGCGGAACTGCTGGGCGAAGGCGGTGCTGCGCACGGGCGGGCCCCCGCCTACCGGCAGCTGAGTGTGGCCGTCAATGCCGACAGTCTGGCCACATGGTTTCTGGAGGCGGTGGATGCCGTGGCGGAACAGGAAAAGCTGCTGCTTGATGTGCTGGTGGATGATCAGGACAGAACGCATGACCTGCTGCGTAACGGTGAAGTGGTGGGCTGTGTGAGCACGCGGGCCACGCCGTTTCACGGGTGCAGCATGCAGCGGCTGGGCAGTATGGAGTACCTTGTGTGTGCTGCGCCGGATTTTGCCGCTGAACACGGCCTGCGCGTGGGGGCGGACGGCCGTGCCGCCACTGCCGCCGATCTGCTGCGGGCGCCTGCCGTGCTGTACAACAGGGTGGACGGGGTGCATGACACCATGCTGCAGACCTTGTACGGCATTGCGCCGGACACCCCGTATCCGCGGCACTATGTGCCTTCTTCGGAGGCATTTGTAAAAATGGTGGCTGCGGGGTTCGGGTGGGGCTGCGTGCCGCATCTGCAGGCCGAACCGCTGCTTGCCGGCGGTGAACTGGTCGATCTGGCACCGGGCTGGGCATTGCCCGTGGCACTGCACTGGCACTGGTGGGATCTGGGTACGGGGCTTTTCAAGCGCATGGCCGCGGTCCTTTCGGACCATGCGGCTCTTGTTCTGCGCTGAGGCGTATGTCAGCTTTTTGCCAGCGCCTCGTCAAACCATTTGGGGCTGCATACGGGCTGCCATGCTGCCATGCGGTCCAGCAGCGCTGCGGCGTTTTGTTCCACCAGCAGCATGTCGCGGTGGTCCTGTTTTATAAAGCGTTCGTCCTGCATATGGCGGGTGAACTGTACAAGCCCGTCGTAATAGCCCTGCACATTCAGCAGGCCTACGGGTTTGTGGTGAAAGCCCAGCTGTGCCCACGTGAGCATCTCGAAAACTTCTTCCAGCGTGCCGATGCCCCCCGGCAGGGCGATGAAGGCGTCAGCCAGATCGCACATGCGCTGTTTGCGTTCATGCATGGTTTCCACCACGTGGCGTTCGGTAAGGCCGCTGTGCCCGATGCGTCCGGCGATGCGTGCGGGAATGACGCCTACGGCCCTGCCGCCGTGTTCCAGCACGCCGTCTGCCACAGCTCCCATCAGACCGGTGGCGGAGCCGCCGTACACCAGTGTCATCCGGCGCATGGCAAGAGTTTTGCCCAGTTGCCGCGCCGTATCCATATATTCCGTACGCAGTCCCGGATTGGAACCGCAGTAAACACATACGCTGTTAATGGTGTGCATGGCGGATTCTCCTGTTGTGTCCATGATGCGGCAGTGCTTGCCGTGCTTCGTTGGTAGTTCCGCATGTGGCCGGTGTCAATCTGCGGTCATGTGCAGCCGATTGGTTTTGTGAAGTACTTGTGGTATCTGTGTCGTATTCGGGTGTGAACACTGCAATTTACAGGAGTTTGCTACGAGGAGCGTTATGGAGAAAGTAACTTCGTGTTTTATCAGGAAGATATCACGCGAGCTGGCGCGGGAACTGCGCCTTGTGGGCAGTTATGCAGACCAGAAGGGGCTGACGGTGGCGGAGGCGCATGCGCTTATCGAGCTGGGTGAGCATGGAACGTTGTCTGTGCAGCAGGTGGCGCAGTTGCTGCTGATTGATGCGGCCGATGCCAGCCGGGCGGTACAGTCACTTATTTTGCAGAAGCTTGCCGTGCTGGTGCCCGAAGGCCCGCCGGACAGGGCAAAGGGAGTGGCATTGACCGAAGCCGGACACCGGAGGCTGGCAGAAGTGCACGGCGAGATGGACAGTCTGGTGCGTGCAGGGCTGGACCAGCTGACCCCCGGAGAACAGAAAGCAGTGGCTGACGGCCTGATGACCTATGCCAGAGGGTTACGGTACAGCAGGCTGCAGGAAGGATTTGTCATCAGACCCGTCCGGCCTGCCGACAATGCTGCGGTGGCAGAGATTATCCGCAGCGTTTCACAAGAGCACGGTCTGACGGCCGAAGCCGGTTATGCCGTGGGGGATGCTGCGGTGGACGCCGTAAGTCAGGCGTATGCCGCGGACGGAGCCTGTTACTGGGTGGTGGAACATCAGGGGCGGGTGCTGGGCGGTGGCGGCGTGGCGCCGCTTGCCGGTTGTGACGGCAGCATCTGCGAGCTGCAGAAGATGTATCTGCTGGCGGAATGCAGAGGACGCGGGCTGGGCAGGCGGCTGGTGCTCACAGCGCTGGAATTTGCCCGCAGCCACGGATACAGGGCCTGTTATCTGGAGACCACCGGGATATTGCAGCAGGCCGCACGGCTGTACGAATCGCTGGGGTTCGAGCGTTGCACAGCGCAGGGCGATACGGGACACAGTGTCTGTGAGCTGCGGTATATCATGCATTTTACCACGCAGGCATCATCAGCCCGCGGGGAACACCCCCCGCAGCCCTGCTGCGGCTGCGGCGCCTGAGTAGCCGCGTATACGGATGAATTCCGGCCGCCCGCGCATCATGCGCGGGTGGTTTTTGTCATTTTTTCAGCGCCGCCACTGACGCCCTGCGGCACTGATCATCCGCTGCGCGGCTTCCGGCCCCCATGTGCCGGCTGTGTACTGATGCAGCGGCGAAGTCTGCGGGTTGTCGCACCATGTATCCAGCACCGGGGTTATCAGCCGCCACGAAGCTTCCACACCTTCGCGGCTCCAGAACAGGGTCCTGTCGCCCAGCATGCAGTCCAGCAGAAGCCGCTCGTAGGCGTCCGGAGGGTTGATGCCGAATATTTCTCTGTACTTGAATGCCAGAGCCATGGTTGCCATGCATGATTTCGGGCCGGGCTGCTTGGCCTGAATATGCAGGTCGATGCCTTCTTCCGGCTGGATTTTGAGTACCAGTACATTGGCCGGCATTTCGGATTTTGAGTGCATGCCGAACATGGAGTGGGGCACCCGCCGGAAGGTGACGGCAATTTCGCTGACCTTGCGGGGCATGCGTTTGCCGCTGCGCAGAAAAAAAGGAACGCCCTGCCAGCGCCAGTTGTCGATGAAAAGCCGCGCGGCCACATAGGTTTCCGTGGTGCTGCCTTCGGCCACACGGGGTTCGTGGCGGTAACCTGCCAGCGATGCGCCTTCGGCGGTAACTCCCTGTGTATACTGGCCGCGCACGACCCAGTGGCGCATGTCGTCCGCTGTCCACGGCCGGATGGAGTGCAGCAGTTTGACCCGCTCGTCGCGTACCCGTTCCGGGTCGAAACTTGTGGGCGGTTCCATGGCCACCAGCGCCAGCATCTGCATCATATGGTTCTGGAACATGTCACGCAGACAGCCGGCACTGTCGTAGTATGCCCCCCTGTGTTCTATGCCCAGCGATTCGGCCACGGTTATCTGTACATGGTCCACATAGCCCCTGTTCCACAGCGGTTCGAAAATGGCATTGGCAAAGCGGAACATCAGTATGGACTGCACTGTTTCCTTGCCCAGATAGTGGTCCATGCGGAAAATCTGTTCCTGCCGCAGCACGGAGCACAGCCTGCTGTCAAGTTCCAGCGCCGAGGCAAGATCGTGACCGAAGGGTTTTTCAAAAACAACTCTGCGCCACGGGCTGCCGTTTTCACCTTCCGCCGTAAGACCGGCGCCGTGCAGATGACGCACCACTCCGGCGTGCAGGTGCGGCGGCAGAGCCAGATAAAACAGCAGGTTTTCCGCGGCGTGGTAGTCCATGACGCATTCCGAAGAACACAGCGCAAGGTTGGTATAGGCCGCGGGGTCGTCGTAGTCGCCGTAGGTGTAACGGCACAGCGCCAGAAAATCGTCCAGCTGGCCGGCGCCCTGCGGGTGCGCGGCAAGGATGGATTCGCGTACTTTGCCGCGGAAGTCGTCATCCGTCATGGGGGTGCGGGCAAAACCCAGCATGAAAAAGCGTTCGGGCAGCAGCCCGCGGCGGAACAGCCCGAACAGCGCCGGCAGCAGTTTGCGCGCCACAAGATCGCCGGATGCGCCGAATATGACCATACCGCACGGTTCCGGCGGTGTTTCCTCACACATGGCTCTGCCTATGGTCACGCGGGTGTCTGCGGGACTCATGAGGCATCCCCTTCGTCAGTGTTTTTTACCGCATGCCCGCCGAATTCGTTGCGCAGGGCGGCCAGCACCTTGTTGGAAAACAGATCGTCCTGCCGTGATTCGAACCGCCGGAACAGCGCCTGTGCCAGTACCGGAACCGGCACCGCATGGTCCACGGCATCGGTTACTGTCCAGCGTCCCTCGCCGGAATCGTCCACATATCCTTTCAGCGATGCAAGGCCGGGGTCTTTTTTCAGCGCTGCATCCAGCAGTTCCAGCAGCCACGAGCGTACCACGCTGCCCCTGTTCCACAGGGCGGCGATACCCTGCAGGTCCAGCCCGCTGAACGGGCCGTTGCGCAGCAGGTCAAACCCTTCGCCGTATGACTCCATCATGGCGTATTCAATGCCGTTATGGACCATTTTGACAAAGTGTCCGGCTCCGGCCGGGCCGCAATGCATCCAGCCCTGCGGCGGGGCCAGCGTATCCAGTACCGGCGCCAGATGCCGGATATCAGCCGCTTCACCCCCCAGCATGGTGCAGTATCCGTTTTCCAGTCCCCATATGCCGCCGGAAACTCCGGCGTCCACATACCGTATGCCGTGTGCGGCCAGCCTGTCGGCACGGGGCCGGTCGTCCTTCCAGTAGGCATTGGCACCGTCCACCACCACATCGCCGGGCTGCAGAAACGGCAGTACTTCGTCCATGCACTGTTGCGTGGCCTCTCCGGCGGGCAGCATGAACCACAGCGTACGCGGCGGGGCAAGACTGGCGGCCAGTGCCTGCAGGCTGGTGAATCCGGCGGCTCCTTCGGCCTCCATTACCTGTGTTTTGGCAGGGCTGCGGTTCCATACGGCAACCTCGTGTCCTCCGCGCAGCAGGCGCCGGGCCATGTTCATGCCCATTCTGCCCAGTCCTATGATGGCTATCTGCATGTATATGCTCCGTTGGTGTTGTACCCGCGGCGTATTGCTGCCGCCGCGGGGCCGCACGGGTGCGGTTTGCCCCCAGCATAGCGTATCGGCGCGGCCGCGGCAACGGCGCACGTCATTTGCCGCTTTCATGACGGTGCGAAGCTTGGTATGCATGAGGCTATGCCCGTAGCCATTCTGTCAGACATACACGGCAATCTGCCGGCTTTTGAGGCGGTACTGGAAGACATGGACGCCTGCGGCGTGCACGAGATCATTTCTCTGGGCGATAATGTGGGCTATGGCCCGCAGCCTGACGAGGTGGTCAGACTGTGCATGCGGCGCGGTGTCATTTCCGTGGCCGGAAACCATGAAGCCGGCGTGCTGCTGGAGCGCGAACGCAGGCGGTTTAATTTTCAGTCGCACGAGGCGCTTATGCGCACCATTGCACTGCTGTCGGATTGTGCCGTGGAGTGGATAGCATCGCTGCCGCGCGGGCTCAGCCGGCACGGCTGCCGCTTTGTGCATGGCATGCCTCCTGACTCCGTGCACAAGTATCTTTTTGCGGTGAGCGGCGGAGAACTGAAAGGAGCTTTTCAGGCGTTTTTGGGTCCGTTGTGTTTTGTGGGACATACGCATGATCTGGAACTGGTGTGCCTGCGCGGCGGCGTGCTGGAGAGACGGCCGCTGGAGCAGGGGCCGTGCCTGTTTGAGCCGGACTGCCGCTACATAGTCAATGTGGGCAGCGCGGGCCAGCCGCGTGACGGCGACAACAGAGCCAAGTATGCGCTGTGGTGGCCGGACGACGGGCGTCTGGAGATGCGTTTTGTTTCCTATGATATCGAGCGGGCCGTGGCGCTGTTTGCGGAGCGGGGCATGCCCCTGCGCTATGCGCAGCGGTTGCGCTGAAGCACGGATGTACAGATGGGCAATATATGTTATGTGATATGTCAAGTGTCGGGTGCGCCGTGCAGGACATGGTGTCCGGCGGCGCACAGGCGGGGAGTGGCTGCTGAATGTTCATAGGCAGATACAGGGTTTGCGGGCTGCTGGGACGCGGAGGCATGGGAGCGGTGTACAAGGTGCTTCAGCCTGTCACCGGCCGTATGGCGGCGCTCAAGCTGCTGCGTCCTTCGGATGTGCTGGAAGAACTTGTGGGCACAGAAGAGCTTGCCCGGCGGTTTTATGAAGAGGCCCGCATCATGGGGCAGCTTGAACATCCCCATGTGGCCGCGGTGCTGGATGCGGACCACGACGCCCGCAACAGACCGTTTTTTCTGATGGAGTATTATTGCCTCAATTTGGGTATGCTTATCGGCGAAAGCTACAGGGTTGAGGCTCCCACACGGCGGCTGCCGCTGGACAGGGCGGTGCGTTATGCCCGCCAGACCCTCGAAGCGCTGCGGCGCATGCATTATGCGGGCATCGTGCATCGCGATGTGAAGCCTTATAATATTATGATAACTGCCGATGATGATGTGAAGCTCATTGATTTCGGCCTGTCGCGGCTGCGCGGCGAGACCGGTCACGGCACCGCGGGACGTCTGCACAAGGGCGTAAAGGTGGGGTCGCCCTATTATGCGCCGCCGGAACAGGAAAACGATCCGGAATCTGCTGATGCGCGGGCGGATATCTATCCTGTGGGTGTTATGCTGTACCGTATGCTTACCGGTGTGCTGCCCACCGGTGAAGAGGTCATGGCTGAAGGGGGCATTCCTCCTGCCAGCCAGTTCAGCGACGATCTGGATGCGGAGTGGGACGTTTTTTTTGAACGGGCCATGGCCCCTGACCCCGGTGCACGTTTTGCCTGCGCCGCAGCCATGCTGGACAGGCTGAATGTGCTGGAGCGCCGCTGGCGGGCGCGGGTGACCAATACCTGTACGCTGGCCGGTGCTTCGCCGCTGCGCAGGCAGTGCCCGCCCGTGCACACCGACGTGCGCACCGTGCCACTGAAAGCAGGCACGCGCGAAGCGCGCGGGGTATTCGGGCTGGATGACCTGTGGCGTCCGTTGTGCCCCGCGGGTGAAACTTTTGAAGATCAGGGCGATATGACCGTGCTGGACAGCGCAACTGATCTGATGTGGCAGCAGTCCGGCAGCGACTATCCTTTGACATGGGACGAGGCTGCCGAGTATGTGCACTCGTTGAACGCGATGCGGTTTGCCGGATACGGCGACTGGCGCCTGCCCACTGTGGCCGAGCTGGTCACCCAGCTGGCCGAACCGCCCATGCTGGGCGATTACTGCGTGCCCCCTGTTTTTGACACCCGCTGTGATGTGCTGTGGAGCGCCGACACCAAGTCGCATGTGGCGGCATGGTTTGTCTCGGCATCCATGGGGTTTGTGGGCTGGCAGGATTTCACCTGCCGGTTTTCCGTCCGTGCGGTGCGGACGCATTCAGGAGAATAACCCTGTGACCGAAATTATCTGCGACCGCTGCGGCACCTGCTGCCGCAAGGGCGGACCGGCTCTGCACCGGCAGGACATGGACCTTGTCCGCAGCGGTGTCATACGCCCTGCGCACATGGTCACCCTGCGGCGGGGCGAAATGGCCTATGATGAAGCCCGCGACGAGGTGATTCCCCTGCAGGAAGAGCTGGTCAAGCTGCGCGGGGCGGTGCGCGGCAGCTGGACATGCCTCTTTTTCATGCCCGCGGAAATAGGCTGCCGCATCTACAACAGCCGCCCTGCGGAGTGCCGCGCTCTGTCCTGCAAGGATACTTCTGCCATTCTGGGAATGTATGACAAAGACAGGCTGACACGGCGCGATATTCTGGCGGACAATGCGGAACTGCTGTCTCTGGTGGAGGCGCACGAAGCCAGCTGTCCCTATGCGCCGCTTGCCGAGCTGGGGCCCCGGTTGCGCAGTGATGAGGATGCGGCGCGCAGGCTGCTGGAAGCCGTGCGTCTTGATCTTTCCTTCCGCGAGGTTGTGGCGGAACGCACATCCGTTCCCGCAGAGGATATGGATTTTCTTTTCGGCAGGCCCCTTACCGAAACAGTGCACCGCATGTACGGCATCAGAGTGCAGCGGCGGGGCGATGATCTTTTTCTGGCGCCCGCACAGGCTGTCTAGGTTGCGCGGGCACCATGTCCGGTGCAGGGCGGGACAGGCGCCCGCGGCGTAAAACGCCGCACTGCAGGCGGCATGGTGATGAACAGCGGCGGACAGGGGATGACCGGCCCGCCGCACTCACGGTTTTTTTCAGGAGAATATATGTACATAGTCACAGGTGGTGCAGGATTTATCGGCAGCGCCATGGTCTGGAAGCTCAACACCATGGGCATAGACAATATTCTGGTGGTGGATAATCTGGCCAGTACGGAAAAATGGAAGAATCTCGTAAATCTGCGGTATGTCGATTACATGCACCGCGATGCATTTCTCGATCTGCTGCTGGATGACTGCCTGCCGTGGAACGTGAAGGGCATTGTGCATATGGGCGCCTGCTCTTCCACCACGGAACGCGACGCTGATTTTCTGATGGAGAACAACTACCGCTATACCAAAGCCCTGTGTGATTTTGCCCTGCAGCATGGCGCGCGTTTTATCAATGCCAGCTCGGCAGCCACCTACGGCGACGGCTCATGCGGGTTTGATGATTCCGTGGAAACCATGCACCGCATCAAGCCGCTGAACATGTACGGCTATTCCAAACAGCTGTTTGACCTGCGCGCCCATGCCGAAGGCAAGCTGGACAGCATAGCCAGCCTGAAGTTTTTCAATGTTTACGGTCCCAACGAATACCATAAGGATGATATGCGTTCGGTGGTGTGCAAGGCTTTTTCACAGATAGGTTCTGAAGGGCTCATGCGTCTTTTCCGCTCGTATCACCCCGATTATCCCGACGGCGGGCAGAAGCGTGATTTTGTATACGTGAAAGACTGCGTGGACGTGATGTGGTGGCTGCTGGAAAATCCTTCCGCCAACGGGCTGTTCAATATCGGCACCGGCAACGCCCGTACGTGGAACGATCTGGCGCGGGCGGTGTTCAGCGCCATGAACGTGCCCGAACGCATCGAATACATCGATATGCCCGAGCAGCTGCGCGGCAAATACCAGTATTACACGCAGGCTCCCGTGCAGCGGCTGGCTGATGCCGGTTGTCCGGTGACGTTCCGTTCGCTGGAAGACGGTGTTAAGGATTATGTGCAGAATTATCTTGCAGCGGAAGATCCGTATCTCGACCCCCGTGCAGGGGTATAGGCGCATACCGGAAAGGGTGCGTAAAGCTCAGAACGCCGCGGGCAGGTCCTGCGGCGTTTTTTTTATGCGGCGGCAGCACGTCAGGAAGCACCGGCACCCGTGCCGGGTACGCGGCTGTCGTGTCCGGCGGGCAGCGAAAGAGTAAGCGTATGCACGTTGTGGCTGCGGGTGACGGACAGCAGCCCGCCGATGGTTTTTACCAGCCGGTAACTTACCGCAAGGTTTCTTTGCGGTCCGGAAACGTCAAAGGGCAGCAGCAGCTGTTCGGGGTCGGCCATGGGCGTGCCCTGCACCGGTGCCATGAGCGTCACTTCCTGTGTTCCGGCACTTTGTGAGGTGATCAGCCGCAGCGTTTCGCCTTCAGGCATGGCATCCAGCAGGTTGGTCACCAGATTCATGAGCACCTGCAGCAGAATGTCTGGATCGGACTGTATTTCCGGCATGCCGGCTTCCAGATTGCTGGAAACGGCCGCCCGGCGTCTGGCTATCTGAGGTTCCAGCCTGTCCAGCGCAAAATTGACGGATGTGTTGACATTGGTGGGTTCCGGCGAGACGTCCACAGGGCTGGTGTACTCCTTTAGCCTGTCCAGCATGGTTTCCATGCGTTTTGCTTCTTCCAGAATGATGCCGGCCTCCATGATGTCGGGCATGCGCGCATGCAGTCTGCGTGCAAAACCGCCCAGCGCAAACAGCGGGTTGCGGAATTCATGGGCCACTTCATCGGCCATGGCTCCCAGCGTGTTCAGTTTTTCGCGCTGCACAAGCACCTTATCCAGAAAATCGCGGTCGGTGATATCAAGCAGAACGCCTTCGATTCTGCCCGCGCGCGCAGCGTCCGGAGCAGATACGGATGTGGAGCGCGCCTGCAGGCGGATAAGGTAGCCGTGGCGGTGGCGGAATGAAAATTCGCAGAAAATGTCGTTCCCGCGCTGCAGCGCGGCTTCCAGTGCCTGTTGCAGTGCGGGCCTGTCCGGCGGGTGCACGTTATCCATGAACCAGTTTTCCGTCCCCAGCGCTTCTGCCACGGGCCAGCCCAGCACTCTGGGGCATGCGGCATTGAGCCATGTGACCTGCATGCTGCCGTCCATGGAAAACACCGTCACGGGCAGATGCTGGATGAACTGGAAATAGCGGGTCTCTGCGGCGTCCAGCCGTTCGCGCAGTGATTTGCGTTCCAGACAGTTCCGCACGGTTTTTTCCAGCAGTTCCATATTGGGCACGGGTTTGGTGATGAAATCCCATGCGCCGTTCTTGAAGGCGCTGATGGCGGCGTCTATCTCCGCCGTGCCGGAAACGATGATGACCGGCGTGTCGGGCTGTTCCTGCACCATGAGCTTGAGCAGGCTTTCACCGCTCATGCCGGGAATGCCGAGATCCAGCAGTACAAGGTCTGGTGTGTGCCTGCGGAAAACGTCCAGACCTTTGCTGCCGTCTTCGGCCTGCAGCACGGTCAGGCCGGAATCCTCCAGCCAGGCTGCTATGGTTTCGCGGATGACAGGGTCATCTTCCACCGTAAGTACCGTGGCGTGTTGTGCCGGTGCGGTTTGCATGCCGTATTCCCGCGCGTGTTCCGCGCCGTTGATGCCGTAAACTGTGCATTGTGCAAAGTCCTGCGGATGCAGGTTGCCCAGTTTACGACGGAGCGCGCGCTGCGTCCACCCTGCGGAAAAATAAGACGCAAAAAAAGGCCGGAATGTTCCGGTCTGCCGGTGCGCCGTCTCCGGCTCACCCTGTGCGTTTGAACATTTTTTCCAGATCGGCGGGGGTGAAGCGCAGCACCGCGGGCCGCCCGTGGGGGCAGAATTCTCTATCGGGCACTTCAAGCCATTGGGCAATAAGGCCCGCAGCCTCGTCAGGAGTAAGCCGCTGCCCCGCCTTGATGGCGGAGCGGCACGACATCATCACCCACATATCGGGCAGTCTGCCCTTTCTGTCTGCCAGCACTTCACGCAGAAATTCCGTGGCCCCGCGCTGGTCCAGGGTGGACGGTATGCCCCGGATGCGCAGCGAAGGCCCGTGCGTTTCCAGCGCAAACCCCATGGCTGCCAGCTTTTCCCACACCGAGGCAAGACGTTCCGCTTCTGCGTTATGCAGGGGCATTTCCGCAGGAAAGGCCAGCAGCTGCGTCTGCCCCTGCGTGGCATCGCGGCGGATGCGTTCGTACAGCACGCGCTCATGCACGGCATGCTGGTCGAGCAGCAGCAGGGTGCTGCCTTTGCGCCTGACAACCAGATACGTGTCCGCAATCTGGCCGAGATAGGTGTATTCGCCCACGGTGACACCCCCGTGTGCGGGGTCCGCGGGGGCACCGGCCGGCTGCGGGGTGCTGTGCGGGGCTGCATGGCCGTATTCCGCTTCCGGCTGTTCCGCAACTGCGGCGTCCGTGTGTCCTGCCGCCCGCGAAGGGCCGCCTGCCATGAAGTCAATGCGCACCCCGTCGTCACGGTGAGGCAGGTGCGCGTCCGGTGCTTCCGCACTGTCCGTATGCTCCGTGCGGTCTGTTCTGCCGTCGGCAGAGGACGGCTGCGGCATATGACGCAGCGTCACCTCGTCGTCCTCATGGTCACGCGGCGCTCTGGGTACAATGGGTGCTGCGTCTGCCTCTCCCCAGAATCCCAGCGGACGGGCGGCTGCCCTTGGGGTGGCAGGGCTGTCCGGTGTCAGACGCAGACCGGCTGCGCCGGAAGCGGCATGTCCGGGTATGTCTGCAACGCCTGCGGTATCCGGACTGTCCGGTGTCCCTGTGGCGCTCAGCTGCTGCAGGGCGGCTTCAACCGCGCGGCGCACGGCACTGAAGACATGCCGTTCTTCGCGGAAGCGCACTTCGCTTTTGGCGGGATGCACGTTCACATCGACCATTTCGGGGGCCAGTTCGATGAACAGCAGCACCTGCGGATACTCGCGCCCCAGCATTCTGCCGGAATAGGCATCGCGCACGGCACGCATGAGCAATTTGTCGGTAACCGCTCTGCCGTTGACGTAAAACAGCATCTTGTCCGCCCGCGGCTGCGACTGGCGGGGGTCGCCGCACAGTCCGCGTACCTGCACGTCGGGTACTGTACCGTCGTGGGCGCGGCTGCACAAAGGCGGTACTTCCACCATTGATTCCGTGATGCTGGGCGGCCACAGCACCGCAAGGCGTTCGCGCCACGTCTGACCGGCAGGAAAGCGGAACACCTCGCGCCCGCCGCTGGAAAGTGAAAACCCCGCGTCGGGGCGTGCCAGCGCCAGCCTGCAGAACAGTTCCTGACAGCGTTTGCTTTCCGTGGCTGTGGTTTTAAGAAATTTAAGCCGTGCCGGAACGTTCATGAACAGGTCGCGCACTTCCACCAGTGTGCCTCTGGACAGCGCTGCCGGCCCGTGCGAAATGATGCTGCCGTGCCGCACATGGATGCAGCTGGCTTCCGGTGCGGTATCAGCCGCCGTGCGCTGAGCAGGCGCTGAGGTCATGCGGAAATCTGATACCGAGGCTATGCTGGGCAGTGCCTCTCCGCGGAAGCCGTAACTGGCTATGCGCATCAGTTCGTCAAACGTGGTGACTTTGCTGGTGGCGTGTCTGGTCACGGCCAGTTCCAGTTCGGCCGCGTCTATGCCGTCGCCGTCGTCGCGTACGGTTATCAGGCTGCGTCCGCCGTCTTCAATGGCCACTTCCACCGTGCGTGCACCGGCGTCCAGACTGTTTTCCACCAGTTCCTTGACCACGCTGGAAGGGCGTTCCACCACTTCGCCCGCGGCTATCTGGTTGCGCAGGGCGTCGGGCAGCAGCTGTATGCGTTTGCGCTGCGGAGTGTTATCTTGCGTCATGGATATGTGTCCTCATAGTCTCGTGCACTGCCCATCTAGCCATAAACGGGCGCGCGGGTAAAGTGCGGCGCGTAACGCGGCTGACACGGTGCGCCCGTATGAGAAGCAGAACCGTGAGGGAATATGAAGCCGGTATTATCATTTTGTGACATGAGTTTTTTCTGGCACGGCGGTACGGGGCTGCGCAATGTGGCGCTGGACATTTACGCGGGTGACCATGTGCTGGTTACCGGACCTTCCGGTGCGGGCAAGTCAACCCTGCTGCGTCTTGCCGCACGTCTGGAGGAGCCCTCATCGGGCTGCATAGCATTGGACGGTCAGCCGCTGGCGCAACTGGATGTGCACGAACTGCGGCGCAGGGTGGGGTTCATACAGCAGACCCCCGTGGTCGATGAAGGAACGGTGCGCCACAATCTGCTGCTCGCTTTCGGTTTTCGCGCCAATGCCGCGCTGCGGCGTCCTGATGATGCGGCATTACGGCACTGGCTGGACAGGTTTCTGCTGTCATCCGTGGGGCTGGACGACTCCGCGTCCGTGTTGAGCGTGGGGCAGCGCCAGCGGCTGTGCATCATCCGCGCCATGCTTGCCGGTCCGCAGATGCTGCTGCTGGACGAGCCCACAAGCGCGCTTGACCCGGAAAGCCGTGGCGTTGTGGACAGCAGGCTGGCGGCATTGAATGCCGAAGGTGTGACTCTGCTGATGGTGACGCATGCCGAAGGAGCATGCCGCGGGGCAGGCAGGCGCAGGGTGGAAGTCTGTGGCGGCAGGGTGCGCGAGGTGCCGTCGGCAGAGGTGCCGCGATGTACACAGGCGTCCGGTGCCGCGGGGCCGGATGCCGGAAGCCGTGACCGTGTTGCCGGAAAATGCACTGCGGACAGCGGGGAGGGAGTGGCATGACGTCCGGATACATTGCCATCGAGTGGTGGCAGCTGTGTTTTGCGCTGGGGTTTGTATTGCTTTCCGGGGCGGTCTCAGTATGGTACGGCCTGCGTCTTGAGCGCGACCTTGCATGGGGCACTGTGCGCACTTTTGTGCAGCTTATGGCCATGGGATATATACTGCGCCTGCTTTTCGGGTTGCAGAACGCTGTGGCGGTATTATGTATATATGTGGTCATGACATGGTTTGCATCGCGAATCGTGCGTGACAGAGTGGGGGAGACAGGCGTATCCTATTTCGGGCCGACCTTTCTTTCCGCGTCATTCAGTTTCATGCTTGTCACCATGCTTGTGACGGCGGTCATTGTGCAGGCCAGCCCGTGGTGGGACCCCCGCTATTTCATTCCCATAGGGGGAATGGTGGCAGGCAATTCCATGAACGCGCTTGCCATTTCGCTGGACAGGCTGTTCACGGAACTGCGCCTGCGACGCAGTGAAGTTGAAATGCGCCTTTGTCTGGGCGCCGATTACGAAGAAGCGAGCCGCGATATTTTCCGGGACGCGCTGAAGTCCGGCATGGTGCCTTCCATCAATTCCATGATGGGCGTGGGCATAGTTTCGCTGCCGGGCATGATGACCGGTCAGATTCTGGCTGGTGCCGATCCCGCGGAAGCTGTGCGCTACCAGATTGTGGTCATGCTGATGATAGTGGCGGCAACGGCGCTCAGCAGCTTTCTGGTGCTGCGGCTGGTGCGCAGGCGCTGCTTCGGTACAGGACACCGTCTGCTGGTTCGTTACAGATGAGCGGCAGTACAACATAAAAGGGGATCAGTTTTGATACACGACATCGAAGCGCTGTTCCGGCGCGGCGTATTGTCGGAACGGCTGTTTGCCGGGGGCTTTGACCCCGAGCTGCTGTTTGTGGAATGCCACAAATGCAGCAGGCCGATTTTCTGGGAAAAGGGAAGAACAACCCATATTCTGCAGGATGCGGGCATTTCTGTGCGCGATCTTGATGAACGCTGTATGATAATGTCGCACGGCTGCCCCCAGTGCAGCCCCGAAGAAACCGAGTTTGAGCTGCAGGTGGTGCGTCTTGCGCCTGAGGGGGAACCTTCGCTGCCTGATGTTTTCGGCACGGCGTAAAGGCAACCTGTGCAGAAAAGCAGAAAAGGGCCGTGATCGCATGCGATCACGGCCCTTGCTTTCGGTCTGAGGACAGGGATTATCTGCCCTGTGCCATACGGCGTTCCAGATCTTCTCCGGCGCGTATCACCTCGGCGGTGAACTCCTTGCGTGCCGCGGCAAGGCGCTGTGCCAGTTCCGGGTCGTTCAGGGCGATTATCTGCGCGGCAAACCAGCCTGCGTTTTTGGCGCCTGCCTTGTCCAGTGCCACGGTGCCCACCGGATATCCGGGAGGCATCTGCACCGTTGCCAGCAGCGCATCCATGCCGCCCAGTTTTGAGGCGGTGACAGGTACCCCGATGACAGGGCGCAGAGTGCGTGCGGCCACGGCGCCCGCCAGATGGGCGGCCATGCCTGCGGCACAGATAAAGACCTGACAGCCGTCTTTTTCCAGCGTATCCACCAGCGATTCCGTGCGTTCAGGGGTACGGTGCGCGGAACTGACAGTAAACAGATAGCTGATGCCCAGCTTGTCCAGCACCTCGGTGCAGGGGCGCAGGGTTTCCTCGTCAGAGATGCTTCCGATGAAAATGCCGACCTGAGGCATTGTCTACTCCATACAGGTTGATGGTGGATATCAGAGCGGGCCGCACAGGCGGCCCGCAGTCCCGGTTGCGGAGCTGTGCCCCGCTGAAGATGTATTACGCCCGTGAGAGGCCTTTGTTGCCTATATCACGACGGTAGTAGCTTTTTTCCATGCGTACGCGGTCTGCGGCGGCATAGGCTTTTTGCTGCGCCTGAGCCAGCGTGTCGCCCAGCGCGGTGACGCACAGCACACGTCCCCCGCGGGAGACCGTTTTGCCGTCTTTCAGGCTGGTGCCCGCCTGAAACACTTTGGCACCGTCTGCTTCTGCTTCTTCTATGCCGCTGATTTCCATGCCCGAATCATAGCTGCCCGGATACCCCTGTGCCGCGATGACCACTCCAAGCGCTGTCCGGGGATTGTATGTCACGGGCACGCTGTCCAGTCTGCCTGTGGCGGCAGCCATCATGATGGCTGCAAGATCGCCGTCCAGCCTCATGAGCAGCGGCTGGCATTCCGGATCGCCGAAGCGGACATTATACTCCAGCACATAAGGTCCGTCCGCGGTCATCATGAGTCCGGCGTACAGCACGCCGCAGAAAGGTGTATCTTTGGCGGCCAGCGTGCGTACGATGGGGCGTATGACCAGTTCGGTCATCTCGTCCCAGCGGTCTGCGGGCAGGACCGGTGCGGGGCTGTATGCGCCCATGCCGCCGGTGTTGGGACCGGTGTCGCCCTCGCCCACGGCTTTGTGGTCCTGCGCCGAAGGCAGGGGCACTATGGTTTCGCCGTCCACCAGCGCGAGAAACGATGCTTCCTCTCCGGCCAGTGCGGCTTCCACCACCACATGGGCTCCGGCGCTGCCGTAGATTTTTTTGACCATGATGTCATCAAGGGCTTCGATGGCTTCTTCCGTGGTGCGGGCCACCACAACACCTTTGCCCGCGGCCAGCCCGTCGGCTTTTACCACGATGGGCGCGCCATGACGCAGCACATAGTCACGGGCTTCGTAAAAATCGTCAAACACGCCGAAGTCGGCAGTGGGTACGCCTGCTTCGCGCATGATGTGCTTGGCAAAGGCCTTGCTGCCTTCGAGCTGGGCGGAAAAAGCGTTGGGGCCGAAGCAGGCGATGCCTGCGGCGGCAAGGGAATCCTTGATGCCGAGAACAAGGGGGAGTTCGGGCCCGGGTACCACAAGGTCTATGCTGTGTTCGCGGGCAAAGGCCACGATGGCAGGCAGATCGTCTTCGGCGATGGGCACGTTTGTGCCTTCAAGGGCGGTACCGCCGTTACCTGGGGCGATGAACAGCTCGTCGACGAGCGGACTTTGGCGCAGCTTCCATGCGAGGGCATGTTCGCGTCCGCCGGAGCCGACAATCAGGATCTTCACGGGTGGGCCTCCGGATGTCTGTGGCAGGGGCGGTGTGGCCGGGGTTTTCCCCCGCCGTGTTTCGTGTTAGCACGGTCAGGCCCCGTAGGGGCGCTTTTCGTGGGCACTAGGTACAGTTTTTTCGGCCTGCGGGCAAGCAGGGTATATGTTCCTTTTTCCGACGCTCAGGGAGTCTAGCCATGTCCCGTTACCGCTTTTTGCCTGATCTTTCAGATGATGCTTTTGCAGCTGTGCAGCTTTCGGGGTTGCAGTGGACCGTTGAGCATGCCTTGCGCAACAGCCCGTTTTATCGTGGAGTTCTGACTGCTGCCGGTGTGCAGTCCGGCGACATACGGTCGCTGGACGATCTGCGCCGGCTGCCTTTTACCACCGTGGCAGACCTGCGCGAAGGCTATCCGCTGCCGCTGCTCAGCGTGCCGGAAAAAGATGTGGTGCGTATCCACGCTTCTTCGGGAACCACGGGCAAGCGCAAGATTCTGGCCTATACAGCCACCGATGTGGAAAATTTCAAACTGATGATGGCCCGTTGCTACGAGCTTGCCGGTCTGTCTGTGGAAGACAGGGTGCAGATAGCCGTGGGGTACGGGCTGTGGACGGCCGGTGCGGGGTTTCAGCTGGGGTGCGAACATTTCGGGGCCATGGCCGTGCCTGTGGGGCCTGGTAATCTGGAAATGCAGCTGCAGCTGCTGACTGATGTGGGCGTGACGTGCCTGTGTTCCACTGCGTCCATGGCTCTGCTGATGAGTGAAGAAGTGGAGCGCCACGGGCTGCTGGACAGGGTGCGGCTGAAAAAGGTCATATTCGGCGCCGAAGCGCACAGCCCCAAGATGCGCAAAGCCTTTGAGGAACGGCTGGGGCTGGAAGACAGCTTTGACATTGCCGGTATGACCGAGATGTACGGTCCCGGCACCGGGCTTGAGTGCCGCGTCCATGACGGCATCCACTACTGGGCAGACATGTTCATCATAGAAGTGCTGGACCCTGTGACGCTGGAACCGGTGGCCCCCGGCGAGGTGGGCGAGATGGTTGTCACATCGCTGCGCAAAGAGGCGGCGCCTCTTATCCGCTACCGCACCCGCGACCTTACACGCATGTTGCCCGGCAGATGCAGCTGCGGTCTGGACTGCCCGCGGCATGACCATATTCTGGGCCGTTCCGACGACATGATTATTTTCCGCGGGGTGAATATTTATCCGGGGCAGATAGCCGACGTGCTGCAGCAGCATGCGGAACTGGGGGCGGAGTATCAGCTGACGCTGACCCGCCGCGACGGCAGGGACGCCATGCAGCTGCGGGTTGAACGTGCGCAGGATGCCCCCGGGCTGGGCAGTGAAGGTGAAGCTGCGCTGGTGCGCAGCGTGGCGGACGAGCTGCACCGCAAGCTTATGGCCCGCTGCGGTGTGGAACTGGCAGCCCACGGCGAGCTGCCTCGTTCCTTTGCCAAATCTAAGCGGGTGGTGGACTTGCGCGAACAGGAATAGTAAGTAGTGCGTAACTGACATTTTTCTGCCGCGAGATGGGGGTCGGACGGCAGACTCTGCCGCTGCGTGTGCTGCGGCGGGGTGTTTTCCTTGGTGTGGACGTGCGGGAGTCTGCCGGCAGCGTCGCTGAAAAAGCGTGTGCTGCGGTGCGTCCTGCTTGTGCGGAAGGAGGACGTCGACCGTGTACAGAAAAATCAAGGCGCAGGACCTGCGTCCCGGTATGTATGTGGTGGATGTGGGGCTTTCATGGCTTGAAAACCCGTATCTGTATATGACGGAAGGTGTGCTGGCCGATGAAGAGGCCGTCGGGCGCGTTTTGTCTGAAGGATACGAAGAGGCCGTCATTGACCTGCGCCGCTGTCTTGAAGGATCTGTGCCGGATGATCTGGCAGAACTGGAACCGCTGACCGATGCCGAGCATGTTTCGCGCGCTGTCAGCGCAACGGCGGACAGTCCAGTTTCCGCAGTGGCGCAGCGGGTGCCTGTGGCGCAGGAGATGCTTGCCGCCAAAGCCATTTATTCGGAAAGCATCACCTTTGTGCGGGGCTTTATGGAGGGCGCGCGCGAAGGCAGACCTGTTGATCTGAAAGCGGCTGAACCGCTGGTCGAAGACATTATTCAGTCTGTAAGCCGCAATGCCGGCGCGCTTATCGGGTTCGCCAAGCTGCGTGCCTATGACCTGTACACCTACACGCACAGTCTCAATGTTTCGCTGCTTGCCGTGGCTTTCGGCAAGTACCTCGGCCTTGATACCGTAGCCCTGCGACAGATTGGTCTCGCGGGGCTTTTTCATGATCTGGGCAAGGCGCTTATTCCCGATTTCATACTCAACTGCCCGGGCAGACTCACGCCGGAAGAGTTTTCGGTCATGAAGCGGCACCCTGTGCTGGGCAGGGATGTACTGCCCGGCGGAGGCCGGATTCCCGACATGGTGCTGGAGGGCATGCTGCAGCACCACGAGAAATTTAACGGTACGGGGTATCCTGCCGGTCTGAAAGGTGATGCCATAAGCGAGGCAGGCAGGATTATCGCCGTGGTGGATGTGTATGACGCCCTGACAAGCAAGCGTCCCTACAAGAATGCCATGCTGCCCAACAAGGCGCTTTCCATTCTGTACAGCATGGCCGGTGAAGAGTTTTATCCGGGGTATGTCGAACACTTCATCAAGTGCATCGGTATTTATCCCGTGGGCCAGATTGTCCGCCTGAATACGGGGCAGGTGGGGGTTGTATCCGCCACGGACCCTGCGGTGCCGCTGCGTCCGGAAGTTATTGTGGTGCGCGACCCGCTGGGCAGACCGGCCCCGCCGCGTCTTATCCGGCTGGCGGATGTCATCTCTGTTTCTGTTACGGAAACGCTGGAGGCCGCACATGCGGGCATTGATGCGGCAAGGGTTCTGCAGGACGGGGCGGCATCCTGAAAACCGCAGGCATGGCGGACCGGCATAATGAATCTGCACCGCTCTGCAGGTGGCGGCAGCGCAGCATGGCAGACCCTGAAACTGCGTGACGGCGCGGGCGGGAGTGCTTTGTGTCCGGCGGAGCCTGAGCGGCCCTGCGGCGGAAGGCAGTCACCGTAATGCTCCGGTGCGGGGCGGGATGTTCCGGAAGATGACGGCTGCCAGCTGCAGGTGCGCCGTGCAGGGGGGCGGGCAGAACTGGTTTTTTGGAAGTGAAAGCGCCCCGCTGCGGCTGATGCCGCGGCGGGGCGTTTTATTTTTCCGGCGGTCAGGGAACCAGCGGGGCCAGATCGAGGCCGGTGTTCACCGGCTGGCCCAGCATGAGGTTGGCATTGGCCAGAGCCTGCCCCGATGCACCACGGCACAGGTTGTCAATGCACGAAACAATGATCAGGCGGTGCGTGCGCGGGTCGACCACCAGTGCCATGTCGCAGTACATGGTGCCGCGAACATTGCGCAGTGCGGGCAGACTGCCTTTGGGCAGCACGCGCACCCATGGTTTGTCCGCGTAGGCGTTTTCATAGATGGCCTGCACGTCGTCTGCACTCATTTCGTGCTGCAGCGTGGTGTATATGGTGGACAGTATGCCGCGGTTGACAGGCAGCAGGTGCGGGTTGAAGGATACCGTCAGCGGCGCGCCGGCAATGGCTGAAAGCTCCTGTTCTATTTCCGGCGTGTGACGGTGGGTGCCGATGCCGTATGCACGGAAGGAGTCATGCACTTCGCAGAACAGCGAGGGCACGGATGCCTTGCGCCCTGCCCCTGTGGCGCCGGACTTGGCGTCGATGACAATGCCGTTGGGCAGAATCATTCCTTCTTTGAGGGCAGGGTACAGGCCCAGAATGACAGAGGTGGGGTAACAGCCGGGGTTGGCCACCAGCGTGGCGTTGCGGGTCTGTTCTGCATACAGTTCGGGCAGCCCGTAGACGGCCTGTCCGAGCATTTCCGTACGGGTGTGGCCGGTATTGTACCACTGCTCATATACATCGCTGTCGTGCAGACGGAAGTCGGCGGAAAGGTCAACCACTTTCAGCCCGCGTGAATGCAGCTGTGCGGCCATCTCCATGGCGGCGCCGTGGGGTACCGCCAGAAAGGCGATGTCACAGGCCGCGGCAAGGTCTTCCGCATCCGGTTCCGTGATGGCAAGCCCGCCGTAGCGGGTGCCCTGTGTAAAAGGATAGATGTCGTCGAGCCGCTTTCCGGCTTCTGCGCGGGATGTCACCCGCACCAGCTCCATGCTGTGGTGTCCCAGAAGCAGGCGGATAAGCTCCATGCCGGTGTATCCGGTAGCTCCCACAAGACCTGCGCGGACGGGGGCTGCCTTGGTGGCGCCAGTGGTCATTTTTTCCTCCGGAAGATGCGGCGGTGCGGCCTGTGTTGCAGCCGGACCGGTAGCGTGCGGCGTGCCGCGGGTGCGGGCGCGCCGGTCTTATAGTATGCGTTGCCGCCGGGCATGCCGCCGCCGTCACGCCGCACCGGCAAAAAATCCGGCGTCCTGTGCGGCCTGCGGGTGTCATGCGGGCCGGGTTAGCGCGATTTCACAACATATTTCATGCGCAGTTCGTACAGCAGGCCTTCCAGCAGCCGTGCCTCGTCCGCATCCAGACAGCTGCGCGTTTTTTCCTGCAGCATCTGCAGCACGTCTATGCTGTGGCGCGCCATAAGCAGGTTTTCGCCGGTCTGTCCGGTTTCGGGGTCGGGTACTTCACCCAGCTGCACCAGCGCCGAGGACGCCAGCGAAAGAATGAATGTGGAAAAAGTCACGGAGGGCATCTGCCCTTCGGGGGTTTTGCCGGTGCAGCCGCAGCCGCTTTTTTCCTGTGCTTCTGACATGCGATGACTCCTGATGCCGTTTCTGCGGCAGCGTCATACGCGCTGCCGCACCGCCGTTTTTTCGTCTCAGGCGAACGGGTTGTTCTCTGCGTAGGAGAGTAATGCCTCGTTGTAGGCTTGCAAGGCCTGTTCGATATAATCGCGGCAGCCTATGTAGCCCCCGCAGGCGCGGTAGCTTTCTGCCAGTGCGTGCAGGCCGGCGGCTATGTCGCCCCAGTCCACCCAGCCCATGTGTCCCATGCGTATGATACGGCCCTTCAGGTGGTCCTGTCCTCCGGCCATGATAACGCCGTAATGCTGCGCGGCATGGGCCAGCACCGCAGTGCCGTCGATCCCTCCGGGCAGTGCTATGCTGGTCAGCCCCCAGCCGTAGTCCGCGGCCACAAAGGGAGCAAGCCCCATGGCGCTTACACCGGTGCGCGCCATCTGTGTGAGCGCCCACTGCTTGCGGAAAACCTCTTCCAGCCCTGTTTCTTCGTACATGCGCAGACTTTCGCGCAGTCCGATTATCAGGCTGACAGGCGTTGTGAACAGCGTCTGGTCGGCTTCGGCATTTTTACGTTCAGCCCGCAGGTTGAAGTAAAAGCATGAGGGCGTCACCGTGGCGGTACGGGCCCAGGCCCGCTCGGACAGGGCGATGAGCGCCAGACCGGGGGGCAGCATCAGTCCTTTTTGCGAGCCGGTGAGCAGACAGTCAACTCCCCATTCGTCCATGGGACAGGGCGAAAGCCCCACCGAGGAAATGCCGTCCACCACCAGCAGTGTTTCGGCGGAGCGCGTGACGGCGGCTATCTCGCGGACGGGATGCATGACACCGGTGGATGTTTCCGAGCACTGCACCAGCACACCCGCCGCATCGCCGTGCTGTTCCAGCGTCTGTTTGACGGCCTGCGCGGTTACCGCACTGCCCCAGGGCACCTCGATGACCACGGGTACAAGACCGTGCGAGCGGGCAATTTCTGTCCAGCGCTGGCCGAATTTGCCGCCTTCCACCACCACCACCTTTTCACCGGCGGAAAACAGGTTGGTGACCGCGGCAGTCATGGCGCCCGTGCCGGAACATGACAGCGGCAGTACGGGCTGCGCAGTGCCGAAAAGCGGTCTGAGCAACCGCTGGGTTTCGGCCATGACGGCTTTGAACGCGGGTTTGCGGTGGTGGATCATGTCCTGCGCCATGGCCAGCCGCACTGCGGCGGGTATGGGCGTGGGGCCGGGGGTGAGCATTCTGGGCTTGTTCAGCATGAGATTCTCCGGTTCAGGTAGGTACTGAATCAGCTTGTGCGGTTGACCCGCACGGTGAATGTTTTCAGATAATTCGTTTCCGGCATGGCCGGATGAACAGGGTGGTCCGGGCCCTGATGTCCCTGAATGAGCGTCTGAATGCGGCAGCCTGCCCGGCGGGCGGCGCGGTTGAGCACGCGTCGCAGCTCGTCGGCGGAAAGATGCTGCGAACAGGAGCAGCTCATCAGGATGCCGCCGTCTTCTGCCAGTTCCATGGCCAGCTCGTTTACGCGCTGGTACGCCTTTAGCCCCTGCTTCTGGTGCTTGCGACGTTTGATGAACGCCGGCGGGTCAACACAGATGACATCGTAGCGGCGGCCCTGATCGCGCAGTCTGGCAAGTGTTTCCAGCGCGTCTCCGGCCACTGTCTTTACACTGCCGCTGACGCGGTTAAGGGCTGCGTTGGCTTCCACTGTCTGCAGCGCAAGCGGTGAGGCGTCCAGAAACGTGGTCTGTGCGGCACCGGCAGCCGCTGCGGTCACACCGAACCCGCCTGCATAGCAGAATGCATCCAGCACCTTTTTGCCCTGTGCGAACGAGGCAAAGTCTCTGCGGTTGATGCGCTGGTCATAAAACCAGCCTGTTTTCTGCCCTTCCATCAGCGGCGCGTAAAAACGTACTCCGTTTTCTTCTATTTCCAGCGTGTCGGGAATGTGTCCGAAGGCTTGTTCCACATAGCTTTTCAGACCTTCCATTCCGCGATTGGCACTGTCGTTGCGGTACAGGAGTCCGCGCGGTCTGACCACATCTTTTAGTACCGCGGTTATCTGCGGTTTGGCGGCTTCGGCTCCTGCCGTTGTCAGCTGCGCCACCAGAAAATCGCCGTACCGGTCCACGATGAGGCCGGGCAGCCAGTCGCCTTCGGCAAAGACCATGCGGTAATATGGTCTGTCGAAAATCATCTGCCGCATGGCCAGAGCTTCCGTTATGCGTCTGTGCAGCAGTCCGGCATCAAACGGCGTGTCGGGCTGCTGCGAAACAACGCGGGCCGCAATGACCGATGACGGGTTGACATACGCCGAGGCAACGGGAGAACCGCCGGAGTTGCAAACGGTTACATTTTCTCCGGGGGTGAAGTCGTGCAGAGGGCTTTTGCCTGTGTCCACCTCGTTGCTGAAAATCCATTGGTGGCCGATGCGCAGGCGGCGCTCCTCGCCCTTCTTCAGGTACAGTCGTCTCATTATCTGTCGGGTCCTTCGCGCCGCGGTGCGGTCGCGGGGTGTTGCGGGTCTCTTTTTTATTGTGCCGTCAGGCCTGTTAGTGCGCCTGACCCCAGTTGTCGCCGATGCCGTAATCCACGGCCAGCGGAACGTCCAGTGCCGCGCCGCCGGGACGCACGGACGACATGATGTCTGCCAGACGTTTTGCTGCGGCTTCTGCGACGTCCTGAGGCGCTTCAAGCAGCAGTTCGTCATGCACCTGCAGAATAAGCGCGGCGTTCAGCTGCTGCAGGGTTTCGTCCGCTGCGGCCTTTAGCATGGCAATTTTTATGATATCGGCGGCACTGCCCTGCACCACGGTGTTGATGGCCTGCCTGCGGGCCTGAGACCGCAGCTGGTTGTTGTCCGAATGGATTTCGGGCAGCAGCCTGCGGCGGCCCGCCAGTGTGGTGACAAAACCGTGTTCGCGGGCACTTTGTTCCACGTTGTCGTAAAATTCTTTCAGGTGCGAAAGTTTGCTGAAATACCGTTCGATGAATTCTTTGGCTTCGTTCAGTGTCACTTTAAGTTCCTGCGCCAGCTTCTGGGGGCCCATGCCGTATATCAGCCCGAAGTTGATGGTTTTTGCATTGCGGCGCTGGTCGGGTGTCACGTCCGCGGCGGTCACATCGTACAGCAGGCCTGCCGTGCGGCTGTGAATGTCTTCATTGCGGGTGAACGATTCAATGAGTGTGGGGTCTGCGGAGACATGTGCCAGTACACGGAGTTCAATCTGCGAATAGTCCGCTGCCACCAGTTTGTTGCCCGGAGCGGCGGTGAAGCAGCGGCGCATGCGTTGTCCCATGGGACCGCGTACGGGAATGTTCTGCAGGTTGGGCTGGCTTGAAGAAAGTCTGCCTGTGGCCGTGGCCAGCTGGTTGAACGTGGTATGTATGCGGTCGTTTTCCTGCGCCAGTCTGGGCAGCGGTTCCAGATAGGTGGAGCGCAGTTTTTCCAGCTTGCGGTATTCCAGAATGGTATCGATGACAGGGTGCTTGCCCGCCAGTTTTTCCAGTACGGCCTGACTGGTGGATGCCTGACCGCCTTTGGTCTTGCTGCCTGCTTTAAGTCCCAGCGTGCCGAACAGCAGTTCGCCCAGCTGCTGCGATGAGCGGATGTTGAACTGGCCGCCGGCCACGGCGTACACTTCCTGTGTCAGCCGATCAAGCTCCTTCTGCACTTCGGCAAGAAATCCTGAAAATTCTGCGCGGTTGATGCGTATGCCGCGCAGCTCCATGTCTGCCAGCACGGGAATAAGCGGCATTTCCAGCTCTTCCATCAGCGCGCTCAGTCCTACGCCTTCAAGCCGGGCTGCGGCATCCTGTGCCAGCGTCAGCGCCAGCGTGGCGGGTGTCTGTGCGTCAATGCCGAATTCTTCGGCTCTGCGCGCAAGACTTGTCCATGAATAGTCGCGTTCTTCGGGGTTCAGCAGGTATGCCGCGAGTCCGAGGTCAAACCAGCGGTGTACCTCTATGGCCCGCCATGACGTATGGCTGCGGTAGAGCGCCTTGACGTCGGGAGCGATGATCCGGCTGATTGCGCCGGTCTGCGCCATATGGGCGGCCAGATCTTCCGGTTTTCCGGTGTACAGGTACTCGTTGCCGTTAAAGGCTACGGCAATGCCTTTTTCGGCGGGTACAAGGGCGACCGTGCCCGAAACGGCAGGTAACTGGTCTGCGGAACTGAATGAGGGAATCTGCGGGGCCGCCTGCGGTTCTCCGAATAGCGAGGCCTGCTGCATGGCGGCTGCACCGGACCGGGCAGGACGCACCGGCACGCTCTGAGGCAGTTCCCGCAGCAGTGTGCGCAGCTCAAATTCTCTGAGGAACGCCGCGGCGTTGTCTGCATCCACTGACTGCACGGTCATGTCTTTGAGGGCAAGGCTTGTGCAGCGGCCGGTGTCCAGTGTGGTCAGGCGGCGGTACAGATATATGTTGTCCCACTGACCGGCAAATTTTTTCTGCACACCCGGCTTCAGTGCCTTTTCGTTTTCCTGAATGGCTTCCAGCGTGGGAAATTCGGCAAAAATCTGGGCGGCTGTTTTGGGGCCGACACCCGGTACACCGGGAATATTGTCGCTGGAATCACCTATCACCGCCTGAAAATCGGGCCACTGTGACGGGGAAAGTCCTGTTTCCTCAGTAAAGCCGGCAAGGTCGAGCAGTTTTTCCTGCTTTGCTCCCGGATCCCACAGGTACACGTTGTCGTCGATGCACTGTTTCAAGTCTTTGTCGGCACCCACAATGATGACTGGCCGTTCGCTTTTGAACTTTGCCGCCAGCGAGGCAATGCAGTCGTCGGCTTCGCAACCGTCCGAGACTTCCAGAGGGATGCCCAGCGAGCGGACTCCGCGGCGGATGGGGTCCAGCTGCTGTACCAGAGGTTCCGGCGTTGCAGAGCGGTTGGCTTTGTACTGGTCGTACAGGGCATGGCGGAAAGTGGGCCCTTTGCCGTCCATGAAAAAAGCTGCGTAGGCTGGCTGCTCTTCTCGCAGCAGCTTGAGAAGAATGCGCAGCACGATGAACAGGGCGTTGGTGGGCAGACCGTCGGAGCGCTGCATGTTCTGAAACGCGTAGAAACCGCGGAAGATAAATGCAGAACCGTCGATGAGGTAGACCGGTTCCTTGTCAAGGCCGAGGCGTTCCTTGAGCGACATGGTAATTCTCGATGATGTTTTCGCTGTCCGGCGACAGCGTTTGGTGCCGGATTGTCTGGCGGGAACCGCAGGGGCTGCCGCAAGCAAGGCAGGTATGGTAACGATTTTCCCCCTGTCCTGTAAACTGTGCAGGCAGTCTGCCAAAGCATAATGGTATAAAAGACGCGGGTACACGGCCGGAGTCTGCGTGCTTCGCACTGCGCAGATGTGACACGTGCAGACTACGCACAGGCGCTGATGGCGGTGCGGCAGCCGGCGGTCCGCAATATTGTATGCAGCGTCACGGGGCGGTGCTTCTGTGTAGCGACTGTGCTGCTACTGTGTCGGAAGACAAGCCGGAAAACGAGGACAATGCTTCGGGGCGTGAAACGGGGCAGGGGCTCAGGTTGCGGGCGTTGCCGGATGTCCCGCTGGACGGCAGGGCGGGCTGTCGGGCTGTCGGGCTGTCACGCTGGCGCGCTGCCGTTGAAGTTGTCAGCAGAGAATGTGCAGCCCCTGAAGATGTGCCGGTATGCCGTAACGGAGCACCGGTGGCAGGCCGTTTGCTGTGCCCTGCTGTCTGCCGTATCACGCACAGTTGTTTTATGGCCGCATGCAGGGCTTCGGGCGGTGACCGGAGCCCTGCATGCCGCCCGTACCGTCCGTACCGCGTGTTCTGCGGGATTCTTTGAGCGGGTTTCTTTGCGTGGGCTTCTTTACACGGGTTTCAGGGGACAGACAGCTGCCGCTGGCAAAGGTGGTCGTTTTTGTCCAGCATACCTTCATGTTTCCATGTGTCTGTTCTTACCCGTGGGCGCACGTCAAGACGCCAGCGGTTCAGCGGACTGCAGCAGCCGGAACCCACATGCACCAGACGTCCCACGGCTCCGCTTTGTTCAGCAAGCGCGCAGCGGTAACATTCGCCGTTCCAGTAAAGGGCGGGGCAGATTCTCCGCGGACCGAAGAGAGCATTGCTGGGCGGGCACTGCGATTTGACGCAGCAGTAGCCGCACCCCACACAGGCGTGAGCTGACATGGTGCCTCCTCCTGACTGTTGTCTGAAGGGTATTGTATGCACAGAGTATAGCAGGGCAGGCGGGGCGTGTCAGCCGGAACGGGCGATGTGCCATAGTGAAACAAAAATAAAACCGCGCCGTGTGGGGGGCGCGGTTTCAATTCATTTCTGCGTTGTATTCGGGCATACATCGCAGAATGAGGAGGCTGGGTCACGGAGGTGGACTATTCCCCCGTGAGAAGAAAGCTAGCATTGAGTGAGTGCACAGTCAACGGCTGTCGCGCAAAAAGATGAAAATAGTCCGGACGCCCCCTTACCGCCGTGCGCGGCAGTACTCCGGCCGCTTGTGCGGGCGTCTGTGTGCCGCCTCTGCGGGTTGCACACAGGGACATGCCTATGCCGGGGCGTCGTTGCCGGACTGCGCAGACGGTATGTTGTCTTCTCCTCCAGTGCTGTTGTGTTCCTGCCGGACGGACGCAGATGGTTGTACCTGCCACGAGGGGGGCAGGCTGCGCAGGTGCAGGTCCATTTGCGGAAAGGCTATTTCTATTTCTTCTTTGCGGAACTCTTCATCAATGGCAAAGCGCAGCGATGATGCCGTGGTGAGCATGTTGTCGATGTCATCTATCCAGATGCGCAGGAAGAAATCCAGCGAGCTGGCGCCGAAGTTGCTGAAAATGACCTGCGGTTCCGGACGGCGCATGACATTGGGGTGCGCCTTGGCCAGTGCCAGCAGGGTTTTTTCCACTTTGCGCGTATCAGAACCGTAGGCCACTCCCACAAGGATGTCGCGCCGGATGGTTGTGTTGTTTTTTGTCCAGTTGGTGACCTGTGTGGTCACAAGGTCCGAGTTGGGGATGAGAATGGTGGCGCTGTCGAATGTTTCCACAATGGTGGTGCGTATGGTCACGTTTTTGACTGTGCACCACAGTTCGCCCACTTGTATAATGTCTCCCTGCTGTATGGACCGTCCGAACAGCAGGATGAGACCGCTCATGAAGTTGTTGAAAATGGTCTGCATGCCGAACCCCAGACCGACGCTGAGGCCACCGGCAATGACCGTGAGGCTGGTCAGGCTTACCCCCAGAATATGCAGCGCGATAAGCGCATACAGGCCCCAGAGTGCATATGTGGCGGTGGTCTGCAGTGAAAGTACAGCGCCCCGCTGGCCTCTGGGCCAGTGCAGCGACATGCGTGCCAGTGCGCCGCGCGCCAGTGTGGTGCAGGCACGCGTGATGTAAAAAAGAGCAGCCAGCAACAGCAGGCTGGCCAGCTTGAGTGAAAAACCTTCCCAGCTCAGTTCAAGATTGGCAATGCTGGCAAACACCCCCTGACCGACAAAGCCGTACAGCCAGAGCAGACCGGCGCCGAAGCTCATCAGCCACACCCCCGGAGAGGCAATGCCCACAAGAACCCCTTTGCCCATGACCAGTGCCGTGGAATCAGCCGTGCTTGCGGCCCCGCGCAGGTGGATGAGTTCCGTGAGCGCGATGCTGGCGCTGTATGCCGCGTACAGAACAAACCACACCATAAAAAGAAAGGCGGAGAATACGCCGTAGCCTGCCACGGCCACTATGAGCAGCAGTGCGCACAGCCAGAACCATGATCTTTTGGCTATGCTGCCGTGAATACCGCGCCGCCTGTCGCGCAGGCTCATGTAGAACCCGTACAGAACCAGCAGCAGGGCCCATAGCGGTACCGCCAGCTTGGCGGGCATCTCGCTGACCACAATCAGGCTGCTGCACAGAAACATCACCGCCGCAGGGCTGTGTGACAGCCGTATGAATCCGGTATTGATCATGCGCCGCAAAATGGCCGAAGCCCGAATGGTGGCAAAGCCGAGCATCACCATACCGGCTACGCTGGTATATATGGCCGCTCCGGCAAACATGCGCGACGATGCTATGACCACGGCCAGACCGATACTGCCTATGAGGCAGCTGGTGTGCAGCGCCCGCACGGCCTGCGGGGTGGCGCCGGGGGTACCCCGTGTAGCCGACCTGATGACAGGCACGCCGCCCAGCGCAAGCAGACCTATGATGCCCAGCGCAAACAGCACCGCAGAAAAAGCGTTGCTGCTCAGCATGCCCAGTTCACGCGTCATGCCGGTCATCAGCATGGATGCCCATAACGCCACGGAATCGGATTGCCGCCACAGCTCCACGGAAAGAAGCGGATCTTTGTTGCGGAAAAAGAAATCCCGCCAGCTTGAAACCAGCTCTTCTTCGCGTTGCAGGCGTCTTTCCTGTACGTTTTGCCGCAGCTTGCCCAGCCTGCTTTCCAGCTTGGCGGCACGGGCCTCCTGTGTCTCCAGCCTGCTTTGGATGTTGCGCAGATCGCGCAGGTAGGCGTCTACCAGATTGCGCGTAGCCGCTGAAATGTCACGGGATTTGAGCAGCGGGGCCACATCAACAGCGCCTATTCTTTCCAGACGTACCCGCGCCTGATCGCGCACATTGGAAAGAGACTCCTGTGCTGTTTCCAGATCGTTGTATAATGCGTTCAACCGCTGTACGGATGACCGGGTAAGCATGGGGGTGCCGCCGGAAAGCCCGTGCGTAAGCTGGGCTTCCTCATAGTCGCGCAACGCTTTTTCGTATGTTTCCGATGCCGATTTCAGCGCGCCTTTCATTGCTTCCTGCAGCTTCAGGTCCGACTGTTCCAGCAGGTTCAGCTCGCGTTGTTTTATCTCGACAAGGTGCAGTATTTCACTGTTTTCAATCTCTTCCGGTGACTGTTCTGCCTGTGCGGCGCTGACGTGCAGCAGCACCACGGCGGCAAAGGTGATCAATAGGGCTGTAATATTCCGGAAAGTTTGAGATATTGCGGGTGCTGCAGGTGTCATATGCTCTGTTCCGTAATTTGTGGCTTCCGCCGCAGCGCGGCGCGCCGGTATGGCAATGTGCGGAAAGGCAGCATAACAGGTTCATGTGCATACGCAAGGTGCGTCCCAAGGACTGCCGGGGCGCCCTGTGTGCCCTGACGGTATGCTGCCGGATGCACAGGGCATGCGCTGCATGCGGGGGCGTGGTTGCCTCCGGCTGTCAGCACTGTGCAGCCTGAGGCTGCCTGCACAGGTACTGCAGCTAAAAATGTTTAAAAATTGTATTGACAATTTTCTCTCTTTGAGAGAGGAATCAACTTCGCTTTGGGGCTGTAGCTCAGTTGGGAGAGCGCTTGAATGGCATTCAAGAGGTCGTGGGTTCAATTCCCTCCAGCTCCACCATTTAGAAAAGACAAACCCGTCTCTCTGGGGTCATTCTCCGGGGTGACGGGTTTTCTTTTTCCCCTTGTTTCTAAAGGGTTTGCGCCTGTTTCACATCCTTCCAAATCACCCCTCCGCACCATCGATTTTCCCCATCCTCCAGCCTTTCTTTCTCTGTTTGGCCCCTGATTCTCTGTTTTCTCCGGACCAAGTCCGAAGCTCGTCCGGAAAGCTACATCCTTGATTGATATGAGTTTGCGGCTGATTGCCATTTTGGGCGGTTGTCTTAGGTCATCGTTCGATGCCGCAACCGGACGTTTTTTTCGAAATCACCTGCATCGGCCGTGAAAAGAAGCGTGGTCAACTCCGGCTTCCTGCCCCCTAAAGAAGAAAAGCCGACGCTGATGGTCGGCTCTCTGGGGCGGTCTCCGGTCCGGTCGTCAGTCGGTGGCGAAGCCGAACTGGCGGCGCTGCTCGGCCCAGTCCTCGGGGAAGGTCTGGGTCAGTTTGGCCAGCGAGAGCCCGTTGGGTTCCTCACCGTTGATCAGGGCTTCGACGATGTCGGGGGCCAGGGTCGTCAGCTTGAGAATGCGGGCCACATACGAACCATCGACGTCGAGGGTACGGGCAAGCTCGCTGATAGACTTGATCTGGCCGGATTCGAGGATGTCGGCCCAGGAAAAGGCCCTTGCCAGTGCCTGGAGGACGGCGGACTGCACAGGCTCCTGCGCTCCAGGGATATCTCCATCCAGGGCCTGGGGAGCGATGACCGTCTTGCGGCCGCGCATACGCCGGATCAGCATCGGGATGTGGATCTGCAGGTTGCCGTTGTCGGCTACGGTAATGGTCGGCTTCATTTTCATCGGCTTGCCCTCCGTTCGGTGACTTCGCATGCCAGACCGGCCAGCTCGGCGATGAGCGTTGTCAGCCCGTTGGTGCGCAGCTCCATGTCGATCCCGGTCTCGCGGATCTCGACCTTATCCACCAGGAGGCGGATGAGCCGGTTTCGCTCCACCGGGAAAAGGTCTTCCCAGACGCCTTCGACATTCTGGAAGGCCTCCGAGACATCCTGTTCCGTGATGCTGTTCCCCCGGTAGGCTCTGCATCGCTCGCTCACGTGCGTCAGTTGTTTCGAGAGCTCGACCGCCTGGCGGTTGACGGTCGTCAGCATCTCTGCCTTGCCCGGCTGATCGCTGCCGGGCTTCATCAGTTCGAGTGCCTGCTCCCGCGCCTGCGACAGCTCAATCTCGAGCTGGGCTTTCTGTTTGAACAGCCGCTCTCGCTCCGCCTGCTCGATGTCCCGGGCAGCGAAGTAGGTCTTGGCCACTAGCGTCGGTGTGCGGAACACCGCGCTCAACTGCTCGACTACGGCCTGCTCGATGCCCCCGGCGGGAATACGTTTGAGCGGGCACCGGCTAACGGTCCGCTTGCTGTCCTTCTGGCAGATGTAATAGGTGTAGTGGCGGCCGTTCTTGCGGGCGTAGGTCGGTCCCATCGAGCATCCGCAGTGGCCGCAGCGGATGACGCCTTTCAGCGGGGCGACCATTTTGGTTCTGGCCATGGATACCTTGACCGGTTTGTTGTCCTCCAGGATGGCTTGCACCTTGTCCCAGGTCGCCCGGTCGATGATCCCTTCGTGCTCGCCGGGGTAACTGCGGTCCTTGTGGGCGATCTCGCCGATATAGATCCGGTTGTTGAGCAGCCGGTAGATATGGGCGGTGTTCCATTCGGAGCCCTCACGGACTTTGCCTTTCTTGGTGGTCCAGGCCTTGGTGCGGTAACCCTGTTCGTTCAGCTCCTGGCCAAGCTTCTTGGCCGAGCCGATCTGGATAAAGCGGCGGAAGATGTACTGCACCGTCCTGGCCTCATCGGGGTTGACCAGCAGCTTCTTATTATCCCGGTCAACGTCGTATCCGAGGATGGGCACGCCGCCGCAGTATTTCCCCCGGCGCTTGGCAGCCGCCACCTTGTCCCGGATACGCTCGGCAATGACCTCCCGCTCGTACTGGGCGAAGGTGATCAGGATACCGAGAAACATCCGGCCGGTGGGATCGGTGGTGCTGAAGTGCTGGGTGACCGAGACGAAGCTGACACCCTTCTCGTTGAAGAGGTCGATCATCTTCATGAAGTCCAGCAGCGAGCGGGACAGCCGGTCGACCTTGTAGACCACGATCACGTCAATCTTCCCGGCGTCGATGTCCGCCAGCAGGCGGCGCAGCCCCGGACGCTCCATGTTCCCGCCCGAGAAACCACCATCGTCATAGCGATCCGGCAGAGCCGTCCAGCCCCGCATCCTCTGAGCTTCGATATAGTGTTCCGCCGATTCCCGTTGCGCATCTAACGAGTTGAACTCCTGTTCGAGACCTTCTTCGTGGCTCTTGCGGGTGTAGATGGCACAGCGCAAGGTCTTGTTCTTGCCCGGCGCGACATTGCTGTTATCAAGCATCTGAACCTCCCTCGGCTTTTCTGCCGTAAACCTTCTTCAGCCCGAAAAAGACCTTGCCGTTCCAGCGCGTCCCGGTGATCTCCCTGGCCACCGCGCTGAGCGACCGGAAGGTGCGGCCTTCGAACTCGTAGCCATCGGCAAGGACGGTCACCTCATATCGCCGGTCGTTCCATACCCGCACCAGTCTGGTCCCGGGCAGGATCGCCTCGTTTGATATCCGCTCCTCTGGGATGCGTCGATTGACAGTGGCGACCGGGTCCTCCTTGGCGGCCTGCTGGAGATGGACCTTGGCCTGCTCGGACAGCCCGCCGTAGAAAAGCTCCTGGATGCGATAGGCCAGCCGCTTGATGAGGAATTGCTTTTTGTACTGGGGCGGCTCTTCGCCGTAGAGGTCGAGCCATTTTTCCCGGAGCTGCTCCAGGGACATGGATCGCAGCAGGGCCATCTGCCGAAGGACCGAGTTTCGTGTTCGATCCTGGTTCTTGCCGCCTGTGGCGGCGTTCTGTAACTCATTCATTTTCAACTCCTTATTTTGGTTTCCGGACGAGTTGTCATGAATGAATGCTCTGTTCTGGCAATGAATCAAGTCCTTCTCCGAGCACAGGGGAAGAATCTTCGAAAATCTCTAACTCACTGCCTCCACATGCTTTTTTGGCCTTTCGGCGCAGGATCGCAGTGGCCAGAATGGAGGCGGCTGACTGGAGCCTCGCCTCACCCGACAGGCGGCCGGGTTTGCCGTTTTCGCCAAGTTCATCCGTCCCCGGTACATCATTCATTTCCTGTACATCCAACATCGAACACCTCCGGTGGGACCGGGGGGCTGGATGGTGTGGATGCCAGAAAACGGTGGCGGTCGGGATGCGCGTTCGATGGCACCCACAACCGCCTCAGCTCCGCCTCTGGTCGGTTATCTGGTTTCTAACTGCTCGTCCGGTTTCAAACCGGCTTTCTTCAGGCCTTACCTACCGAGGGGCTCATGGAAGTGTCGGAAATCAGGTGTGAGATTATTTCTTGACCTGATATGCATCAGGTTTATATTATTAAGGTTTGCTGGCGCATTGCGCCTTTTTGTCTTTCAACAGAAATGGAGACGCCATGGGCAAAGCGAAAACGGATGAGATAACGCCGTTGCAGCGGAAAACGCTCGAAGCGATATGTCGTTTCGTCGATGCCAAGGGCTTTCCTCCAACGGTGAAGGAACTGAGCGAGATCTTTGAAATCAGCCCGGCGAGTGCCCACGACCGGATCAACCAACTGGTGCGCAAGGGATACCTGAAGCGGGAGGACGGAAAGTCGCGAGGCATAGCTGTTGCCCGTCGCCCCAGCGAGATGGCTGCCTCTCTGGTTTCAGTACCTGTTGTGGGGATGGTGGCGGCTGGCCGTCCCATCCTGGCCGAGGAGAACATCACCGGCCAAGTGCTGGTCGAGTCGGACGTCGTTCGTTCCGGACAGCACTTCGCACTCCGTGCGGTGGGTGACAGCATGATCGGTGCCGGTATCAACCATGGCGATTTGATCATCGTGCGGCAGCAGCCCATCGCCGAGGATGGTGACATCGTTGTAGCGCTGCTCAACAACGAGGCGACCGTCAAACGGCTGAAAATCAAAGACGAGCTCATCGAATTGGTGCCCGAGAACCCGGAGGCAAGAAAGATCCGGATCAGGCCGGAGGATGATCTTCGCGTGTTGGGTAAGGTCGTTGGATGGAAACGGAGTTAACCGAGACAGACATGGACGAATAACGACAAAACGACAGGAGTATTTGATGGCAACTTTTAACCTACGCCGCTTTTCGAAGCCGGAGATGCTCCGGCGAATCGACAGGAAGCATCTCATTGCCTTTCTGGAGCCTCATGCCGCCTATTTTTCAGCTCGCGGCGTAGAGTTGCCACCAGTCCAGCACGAAGATGGCCTGGACTACAACGCGCTCAGTCACATTTTGCTGACCCCGGACGGTTCAACCCCAGACGACCTTGCAGAGGCCTTGTTCTATGTGAATGAAGTTTCGACTCCTGAAGGATTCGACTCCATTCAGGATGAGATCGCTGGAACGGACATCGACGTGGAAATCGGGGAAAACGCCGCACCGGCAGACTTGGCGATCCAGGTCTGGATGGCTGACCGGGAAATCATCGAGAAGGTACACGCCGAACAGTTCTTCATGAACGTCAGGTCCTTCGAGTATTTCAAGACCAAGAAAAAACCGCTGCCGGATTTCGTGCTGCCATCGGAGGAAACCCTCGCGGCCCTCGAAGCCGATCTTGACGAATGGTTTTCCAAGAAGCGTCGGGGCAAGTATTCCAAGGTGTTCGTCTATCCGAAGGAAGGCCACACATGGTTCCTCGTGCGCCACGGCAAGCCCTATGCCCGTGAAGCGGTCATTGAGGCCGGTGAATCCACCAGCCAATACTTCCGCCCTGAAAAATTCGACGTGCTTGCATACAACCCCGTCATCGGGGAGATCCGCATGAACGCCGAAACCAAGGGTGAGAAGGAGCTCTACCGCAAGAAATTTGGATTTCACCTGTTCGGAGACGAGGAGTTCTTCAACGAACGCAGCCGGTTTGACCTGGAACCTTTGCGGCAAATTGGTGAAGACGCGCTCCTATGTGACGATGTCGATGGCATCGAGTATGTCAGGCTCAAGGAAGTTCAGGTCTTTTGGGGCGGCGCTCATAAAGACGTCGAAATCCGCAGGTCTGAGGACATTTTTGCATCCCTTCGTGATCGAGGCGCTTCACTCCCAGGCGGAGGGAAAATCATCAAAGCAAGCTTCCAGATTAAGTTCGAGGGGTCCAAGACTCCAAGATCTGTGATCTTGAGTTCAGGCAACCGGGCGCAATTCAAACGTGATGGTGATGCCGAGGTTATCGAGCGGTGGCTTGGACTCAGGGGCTTTATTGTCGGGGCCGGAGGGACATCGGATGAATGACCCCTTCTGGGCATATCTGGAGAGATTGCCTGGAAAGTCGGCGGCGCTGTTCGATTGGGATAAGGCGCTCTCCGGTTGGGACCGATACCCGTTGTTTCGGGATCACTTCCTTCAACTGACCAAGAATCACGCGACCGCCGTGGATTGCCCAACGGAATGTGGCCTCGGTTGCCCACGAAGTGTGGTTACCCATGCGAAGACCAACATCCGGGCCATCTGCAATGAGAAAGAAGGCCCGGCCATTCAACTCTCTCCACGGCAGACGCTGATCTACCGGCTCAAGCAGTCAGCCATCAATGGCGCTATCTGCACGGCCATGGGAATTGAACACCGAGAGGCAAAACTCGATGGCCTGCCCCACACATGGAGACTGGGCGATTTCATACCCACGGCTGGGATGGACTTCCCCGTTGTGCTGACAATGCAGGACAGCAAGGACGCGCTGGTAGAGGTCGTCCGATCATTATGCCTTTCGACCCCCAAACCCTTTGTTGTAATAGCGCCCACGCGCCTTCATCTGAGTCCTGCAGTTGAAACACTGCTGGCGCAGAAAGACAGCCTTTTCGTCGCGCTGAACGAAGATCTGTACCTGGGTGATGCGCCACGACTCCTGACCTGTCGGGACAAGACTGAGATATTCGCTCCCCTTATCGATCAGGTGCCTGGGCCGGATTCAGGCGGCACAGTGTTTTTCATGACACCGCCGGGCACCACATGGCCACAAATCAAGATTCAGTTCCGCGATGGCCATACCGTCACAATATGGGCGGGAGATCAGAGCGGTCGATACACCTATACGCAAATGGGAATGGCGAGCAGGAAGAATGGCAATCCTACCGAGCAATGGAAATTGCTTGAGGGGTTTGCCAACTCCCGTGGCGAGATTGACTGGCACAGCCGATACGCGTCGGACAAACTGAAGAAACAGAAGCAAGAGCTGTCGAAGCACCTGCGGGAATTCTTCCGGCTCGATGACGATCCTATCGAATGGGTCAAGGACACAAAGACCTACCGGTGTAAGTTCCGCATCCTCCCGGAAGGTGCCGAGGTTTACTGACCACCCTTTATAGCGCCCGACAAATCTATAGCCCCGATTCAGGATTCTGGATCGGGGCTTTTTGCGTCTTGGAGGCCCGCTCGGTGAAATTTCACTGGGGCCGGGCAAAAAAAGTTAAAAAAGTTTTCCTCTGTAAATCCACCACCAATCAGAGCCTTACGGGCTTTCCTCCTTCTTGAGCCAAGGCGTTTTTCGGGGTCGCAACGAAAATTCGCCAAAGCAGGGTGACAGGTCTGGTGAACACGAAAAGTTCACGACCGCCACCCGGGAAATTCATGCCGGACCTGTCTCCCGGTCGGTCCAGAAATGAAGGAGGTTCGGCATGAACCAGACAAGCAAAGCACACCTCACCCCACCGAAGCGGCGACTCATCGAGTTGATGCAGGACATCAACTTCGGCCGCATCACCAACATTCCGGTCCGCGACGGCGAGCCGGAACTCACCCCTGACACGGTCATCGAGCGCGAGATCAAGCTGGGCGGACAAAGCGGTCCCCGGCCCGAGCGCGACCAGGATGACTTCATCCTCAAGCAAGAGGTCGTGGCGCTGCTGGAGCACCTCGCGCAGATGGGCAGTGGAAAAGTCTGCCTGCTCGAGATCAAGCACGGTCTCCCGTTCCTGATGCGCATCGAGGAACGGGCAGCCTGAACACGTAACGACCTGAACCCTTAGACACTGGACAACAAGCTGGACGCATGGCGGAGGCTGTTGTGGGTGTCGCCGAGCCGAATACGGCAATTGGCGGCGTACCTGCGACCCCTTCGCCCACGCGACAGCTTTGTCCTGTGATCTGGCCCGTGCCGACACCCACGCGGACCTCCTCCTCGCTCCGAGGAGGCCCCGATGGTTTCACAGAATTCTTACGACGGCATCGACAAGTATGCCGCCGACCTCATTCGGCACAAAGCACGTCAACTCGTAGGCAAGGCCGGATTCACCGAGGACGACAGACCCGACCTCGAACAGGAACTGATGATCGATCTGCTGCAGCGGATGCGGCATTTCAATCCCGCCAAGGCCAAGAAGACCACCTTCATGGCCCGGATCGTCGAACGTCACATCTCCACCATTTTGGAGGCCCGGTTCGCCCAATGCCGGGACTGGCGGCTCTGCCAAACATCACTCAACGAACCCCTCGACAACGGCGAAGGCGACACCACCGAACGGATCGACTTCCTGGACAGCGAAGGTTCTCTGGGGGGCGGCACCCGCGAAACAAGAGAGCGCCTCGCCCATGAGATCCGCATGGATCTCGACCAGGCCATCGCCTCGCTGCCGGAAGAGCTCCGGGATCTGTGCGTGCGCCTGCACGACAGCACCATGGCCGAGGTCGCCCGGGAGATGGGCATTCCCAGAACCACCCTCTACGACCGGCTGAGCAAGCTGCGGGACGCGTTCCGCGAGGCTGGCCTGACGGACTACCTGTGATCTCCGACGCATCAGCTCTGGCTCCGGTAAGTAAGCACCGTGCCGCATGGTGCGGCTATCCGGGGCCTCGGAAATCAGAACCTGAACAAAAGAGGAGTTCAACCATGACTCACGACACCTACAAGTACCGTTTTGACGAGTCGGTCCCGGCCCAGGAACTGGAAGACACTTTCATGCTGGCGATGCTGGCCGTCGAAAGCCTGCATGGCCGTTCCCGTGTGCGGATGGAGAGCCGGTTCAATTTGGACAAGGCCCGACGCACCTGCGTGATCGACGCCTCCACCGATGTCGGCAGCGACCTCGCCCGCATCTTCACCGGCTTCGCCACCAAGGAGTACGGCGAACGTTCGGTCCTGATCGAACGTACCCAGCCGTCAGGTTGCGCCTGTGCCTCAAAGCATCGCGCAGCGCCCGCCGCTGCAGCAGCGGGGGTGGCGGTATGAGCGAGCTGATGACCACCACCTATTCCATGTGGCGGATGTTCCGCAACTGCCGCATGGCCTGCAAGTGGCGCTACATCGACGAGCTGGTGCCGCTCGAACGCGACCCCAATCTGGCCTTCGGCTCGGTCATCCACGACTGCCTGGAGTGCTGGCACGGCGAGCGGGATCTGGCCAAGGTCCTCGACCACATCGACCGGACCTATCCAAACCGGGCGCAGGACGACCATCAACAGGCCGACTGGCATCTCGCCCGGGCCATGATGAGCGCCTATGCGGAACACTACCCGGCCGAAGCGTTCGAGGTCGTCGCGCTCGAGAAAACCTTCGAAGGTCCCATCGTCAACCCAGCGACCGGGGCGACCTCACGCAGTTTCATTCTCGCCGGGAAGGTGGACGGCATCGTCCGTCAGGATGGCCAGTATTTCCTGCTGGAACACAAAACCGCCTCGCAGATCGACGCCAGCTACCTGGAGCGGCTGTGGACCGATTTCCAGATCATCCTCTACGCCTGGTACCTGGAGCAGACCCTCGGCATCACGGTCAGCGGCATCATCTACAACGTCCTGGTCAAGGCCAAGTTGCGCCAGGGAAAGGGTGAGACCGAAGCCGAATTCGAGGCCCGCCGGGCGGAGCTGATCGCCAAGTCGAAAACCGGCAAGAGCAGCGCCAAGCGCAAGCTGCCCGAGGACGACGACACCTTCCAGCAACGGCTCCAGGAGAAGTACCTCGAGACGGGCATGTTCCACCGCGAGGTGCTCTACATCTCCCGCGACCAGTTCGAGGAACTGCGGGCGGAGCTGTGGGAACTCTCCAAGGCCATGCTCGACGCCCGTCGGCGCGACACCTTCTACCGCAACACCAGCTACTGCTTCCAGTACGGAAGGCCCTGCGCCTACTTCCAGCTCTGCCGCTCGGGCGGCAACCCCAACGTCATCGAAAACCATTTCCAACGGATCGCCCCGCACGAAGAGCTGCGGGACGGAGCCGGTGAAGACGCCGCTCCGGTGTTTTGAAATCCCAACCATAAGGAGACGAAGCCATGCTTCCCAAGACCAAAAGCAAACCCAAACACACACTCTCGGACCTCACCGCCCTGGTGTACGGCCCGAGCAAGATCGGCAAGAGCACCTGGTGCTCCAAGGCCGATGACGCACTGTTCCTGGCGACCGAGCCGGGCCTGAACGCCCTGGAGGTGTTCCAGACCCCGATCACCTGCTGGGACGATCTTCTGCAGGCCTGCGCGGAGATCGCCGAGGGCAAGCACGAGTTCAAGACCATCGTCGTCGACACGGTGGATAACGCCTACAAGATGTGCTCGGACTACGTCTGCAAGAAATTCAAGATCGAGCACGAATCCGACCTGGGCTACGGCAAGGGCTACGCGCTGATCAACAACGAGTTCCAGCGCGTCATCAACAAGCTCGCCTTCCTGCCCTACGGGCTGATCCTTATTTCCCACTCCCAGGAGCGGGACATCGAGACCCGGACCGGCAAACACACCCGCATCGTGCCGACGCTGCCGGAAAAGGCGCGGAAGCTGGTCACCGGTCTGGTGGATCTGATCCTGTTTTGCGACCTGGACATGAAAACCGGCGAGGACGGCAAGCCGGTCTGGCAGCGCGTGATGCGCACCAAGCCCAGTCCCAACTACGACGCCGGTGACCGCACCGGCCGACTCCCCGAAGTCATCCCCCTCGATTTTTCGAGCTTCGTGAAAGCGTTCAACAACACGGCAGCCGGAGCTGCGGCGAGTGCCGCCCGGCCGAAGCCGGAGCCGACCGCGAGTGCGGCGGCGAAACCCCAACAGTAAGGAGATCCGACCATGGAACACTACGAAAACCAATCCAGCAGCAACCTCGACCTGGCGCAGTTCGACGACGCCTTCGAAAGCGCCGAAGTCGAGGAGCGTGAGTTCGAGGCCGTCCCCGACGGCAAATACCAGGTCAACGTCGACCGGGTCGAACTGACCCGCGCCCAGACCTCGGGCAATCCCATGCTCAAGTGGACCCTGCGCATTCTCGCGCCGACCCACAAGGGCCGTCTGCTCTGGCGCAACAACGTCATGGCCAGCAACGAGAACATCAAGTGGCTCAAGCAGGACCTCTACACCTGCGGGCTGCAGCTTCAGAAGCTCTCCGACCTGCCGGGCCACCTCGAGCAGCTTCTCAATATCAAGCTGGAGGTGACCAAGCGCACTCGCGGTGAAAACGAGAACATCTACTTCAACCGTCGCATTGTCATGGCCGACGATGCCGGGGCTCCCGGCGCGGCGATGGACGACATGATCCCGTTCTGATGATGGACCGGATCACCGTTGTCGTCGACACCCGCGAACAGGAGCCCTACAGCTTCGATAGCGACAAAATTTCGGCGGTTCGCAAGGCGCTGCCCGCCGGTGATTACTCACTGGTCGGCCTCGAGGAACGGGTGGCGGTGGAGCGCAAATCCCTGACGGATTTCGTCTCCACCGTCATCCGGGGGCGAAAGCGGTTCCACCGCGAGCTGGAAAAGCTATCCGCCTACGAATCCGCCTGCGTGGTTGTCGAATGCAACTTTCGCGATCTGGTCGATGGCCGCTACCGCAGCGATGCCCACCCGCATGCGCTGATCGGAACGGTCGCCTCCATCGTCGTCGACTTCGGTGTCCCCGTCTACTTCTGCTCGGACCGGCAGGCCGCCTGCCGTTTTGTCGAGGAGTACCTGACACGTTTTCACCGGAGGATCGCGAGATGCCAAAAAGAAATGAGAGTAACCCGGCGCGACTCCGGGGAAGAATAGAGCGCGTTTACTATGCCGGACCCAAGTTCTCCGCAGGCCGACTGCTCACCCCGACCGGTGAGGAAGTCCAGTTCGCGGGCAATTTGTTCGCCCGGGAAAATCAGCCTGTGGTCCTGCTCGGGTCGTGGGCCACCCATCCCAAATACGGCCGTCAGTTCAAGGTCGACGGGATGGAGCACGACCTCGAACTCGATCCGGAGGGGCTGATCCATTATTTGGCTAACCATCCGGAGATCAAGGGCATTGGTCCGGCCAAGGCCAGATTGATCGTCGAGAGTTTCGGCGACGCCTTTGAAGAAACCCTTCTGAACGACCCCGAGCGCATCGCGCTCAAAGCCCGGCTGCCCTTGGATGCTGCCCGGCGGCTGCGCGACGAATGGTTGAAGAACCGCAGCGTCAACGCCGTCATGGCCTGGTTGTCGGCATTCGGACTGACCCATCATCAGGTCACCACTCTGGTCGAGAGACTCGGCGGCAACTGCCTCGATATCCTGAAGGAAGACCCGTACATCCTCATTCGGGAGATCCGGGGATTCGGCTTCAAGAAGGTCGACAAGATCGCCCGCAAGCTGGGCACCCCCAAGGACCACACCCCTCGTATCCGCGCTGGGTTGAATTTCTGCGTCCGTGAAGCCCTGGACAATGGTCACTGCTGGATCGAATACGAGGATCTGGTGGATCAGGCCAACCTGCTGCTGGTCATGGATGCCTTGGACAGCCGGGTCCGTATCGAGAGCGCCCTCGACGCGCTCATCGAAGAACAGGCGCTTTCCTGCGATTCCCACGGCGGACGTTTCGTGGTCGCTCTGCCGGAGATCGTCCGCATGGAGCGGGAGCTGGCCTCGTTGTTCGGCCAGGCCGAAACACCCAACCCGCATTTCCAGTCCGTCAAGAAACTCGATGCCCTGATTCGGCGCTGCGCATCAACGCTGAACGAGAAGCAGCTCGAAGCGGTGCGCTCGGCCCTCCACCACAGCATCAGCCTGATTTCGGGTGGAGCCGGTTCGGGCAAGAGCTACACCATTTCGGTCATCAACACTATCTGCGAGGAGAGCGACCTGGAGGTCGTGCTCGCCGCGCCGACCGGCAAGGCCGCCAAGCGCCTGGAGGAAGTCAGCGGCCGTAGCGGCACCACTATCCACCGTCTGCTCGGCTATGACGGAAAGGGTTTCTCGCGCAGCAAGGAAAATCCCATCGATGCCGACGTCCTGGTGGTCGACGAATTTTCGATGGTGGACGTGCCGCTGGCCTGGCACCTGTTCGAGGCGGTCGATCTGTCGCGGACCACGGTGCTGCTGGTCGGGGACCACAACCAGCTTCCGCCGGTGGGACCCGGAAACATCCTGCGCGATCTGATCCAGACACGCGCCATCCCCACGGTCATCCTCGACAAGGTCGTGCGCCAGGCGGGCGTCCTCAAGGAGAACTGCACCGCCGTTCTCAAGGGCGAGGTGCGCAAGACCAGCGAGGCGTCGGTATCCGGATGCCGGGATTGGTATCTGGTGGATCAGTTCACAGATCCGATGGCGGCACGCTCGTTCCTGCTGGAGCTGTTTCAGGAGCGGCTCGACGCCCTGGGGTTCGACATCATCAAGGACGTGCAGGTGCTGACGCCGACCCACAAGGGTCCGCTCGGAACCAAGGAATTGAACGAGGAACTGCAGCGGCTCATCCAGCGCAAGCTCTGGAACACCGAGGTGCCGCCGGTCGCCATGGGTCGCCGCGCTCCGTTTCTCAAGCACGACAAGGTCATCCAGACCCGGAACAACTACGACCTGAACGTGATGAACGGTGCCATCGGCTATGTGGTCGATGTCCTCGCGAACGGCACTCTGGTCATCGATTTCGACGGCATGCCGGTGGAGCTGGAGAAAGGGTCGCCCGACCTTCAGGACCTGCAGCTCGCCTATGCGCTCACCATTCACAAAACCCAGGGTTCCGAGTTCCCCTGCGCCGTGGTGGTGGTCCACAAGGCACATTCCTTCATGCACCACCGCAATCTGCTCTACACCGGGGTGACCCGCGCCCGGCGCACCGCCATTGTCCTGGGCGACCATTGGGGCATCCAGAACTGCGCCAAGCGTTGCCAGGTGGATGACCGCCGGACCTTCCTGCCCCTGTTCCTGGACGCCGCCCAGCATGCGGAAGGCGACTTCGCCCGTGTCGCGGAGGCCGAATGAGTATGGGCGGAACGGATAACGTCAGGGAGTATTACCGGCTCGTCACCGAGATGGACATCGGTGACGTGGCCCGGGAACTCCTGCCGGGACGGATCACCCAGGAGACCGGCCAGCGCTTGATGTGCGACTGCCCCAACCATCAGAGCCAGTCGCGCCTGTCGCTGCACGTGATGCTCGACAAGCAGGGCTGGTACTGCTTCGGCTGCGGAGTCGGCGGTGACGTGCTGCAGCTCGTGGAGTTCATTCAGACGGGCTCGGTCACCGCCGGGCAATCCGGTCCGATGCCGGACAGCCACCGCCAGGCCCGGGACTATCTCGCCAAGAAGGCGGGTTTGCCGCCGCTGTCGCGCTATGGTCTCAGCCAGGAGCGTCTCGCCCAGACGGAGGCGGACCGCGCCTTCGAGTTGCGGGTCAAGGACGCGTTGACCGCGCTGGCCAGGCTTTACCACGCCAAGCTCAAGGAGTCGCCGGAGGTCATCGACTGGCTGAAATCCAAATACGCCCTGAGCGAGGAGACCATCGACGATCTCCTGATCGGCTACGCGGACAACGCATCCGGCGCGGTCGTCCAACTGACCGGGGGTGAGGACGGTTTCTCCAAGCGGGAGCTCGCCGCCACCGGCGCTTTCCGTCCCACCAGCCAGGACGGCCTGACGCCATTTTTCGAGCGCCGGATCGTCTTTCCCTACTGGAGCCGTGGCCGGGTGGTGTTCATGATCGGCCGCAAGACGCCGTGGACCCCGGACGTGGGCTGGGAGCAAGGGAAATACAAGAAACTGCCGGTTCACGACGAACACCAGCGGCCCTACGTCGCCGACTTCATCAACAACGCGCTGCTGTTCAACGAGGACTGTCTGCTGGCCCGGCCCGGCAAGGTGATCATCACCGAGGGGGTGACCGATTGCCTGGCGCTGATGCAACTGGGCCTGCCCACCGTATCGCCGGTCACCGTCCGCATCCGGGCCGCCGATTGGGAGCGCCTGATCCCCAAGTTGCGCGGCGTCGAAACCGTCTACATCTGTCAGGACAACGAACTCTCCCAAGCCGGTCTCAAGGGGGCACTGCAAACCGCCCGCACCCTGGCCGAACACAAGATCGACACACGCCTGGTGACGCTGCCCTTGTCGGAGACACAGATCTCAGCCCGGCAGGAGCTGACCGAACGCTTCGGCCTGACGGCGAGCGTGGGGCCGAAGGAGCTGGCCAAGCTGCTGGCTGGACGGCCCGCCGAGGAAACCCAGGCGGCCGAGGCGCTTCTCGCCACCGCAAAGATCGACGTCAACGATTACATTGCCGCCGGGCATACCCGGGAGGATTTCGAACGCCTGCTCGCCGAGGCCAGCACGCCCATCGAGTTCGGCGTGCGCTCGCTGCCCGAGGGCGCTGAGGAAGAGGAACGCAACCGCCTGCTCGAACCGATCCTGGGGGAGATTTCCGAGCAGTCGCCGCTGGAACAGGCCCGCCTGCTGAAGCTGGTGCAGGAGCGCATCGGCGGTGGCGTCTCCATGGCCACCCTGAAGGAACAAATCCGCGCCATCCAGAAGGACCGAAAGGTCGAGTTCCGCAACGAAAAGAAAAAGGCCAAGCGGATGTCCGGCGCGATGCCCGGATCATGCCGCGCCCGGGTCGACGAGGTGCTAATCGACACGGAACTAGAGAACGGCGCTCCCGACTACACCTTGGCCGCCGAGGCTGCCTACGACTGGTTCAACGCCAACGGTGCCCAGTTCTTTCACACACTGCAGGGCGAGCCGTTCATGTATTTCGACAACGCCATCTACTGGATGGATTCGCCGGACCGGGGCCGCAAGCGCCATTACGCGGCCATGCTCTATAAGCACACGGGCATGGTGCCGACCACGGGCGGCGGACGGACATTTTTCGAGGTGTTGCCAAGCCTGGCCATGATCCGTGGGCAGGTGCGCGACCATTTTTCCTGGCTGCACACGGATGTGGCTTCCTACACCGTCTATTTCAACCTGAACAATCCGGAGCACGAGATCGCCAAGATCACCCCGGACGAAATTCAGATCATGAAGAACGGCGGCAACGAGGACGGCATCATCCTGGACGGCTCGCGCAAGATGAAGCCGCTAAAATTCCTGCCCGACGCCGACCTCGAAGAGGCGGACCGGCTCCTGGTCGATCTGCTCGTAGGCAACATGACCTGCCCGCAGGGGGATCGCTTTCTCATCCTTTCCTGGCTCTCCTGTTTCCTGCTGATCGACTTCGCCGGGACGCGGCCCATGACCCGCTTCGAGGGCTCGGCCGGATCGGGCAAGACTACCGCCAGCAAGATCACGTCGACATTGCTTTACGGCGAGCCCCAGCACAAGAAGGCCACCGACGCGGCGAACTACACCGATGGCTCGCAGAACCCACTCATCGTCCTCGACAACATCGAGGTCAAGCAGATGACCGAGGATCTGACCACCTTCATGCTGACCAGCATCACCGGCATCGCCAAGGAGAAACGCAAGAGCGGCACCGACAGCGAGACCATCACCGAGCGGACCAAATGCCTGCTGAACACCACCGGCATCGAGCCGCTGTGCGGGGAACTTTCGGAGATCCTGTCGAGGTCCTTCGTCATCAACTTCGACCTCGCCAACCAGGCCAGCGACTGCTTTCTGGAATCGGAGGTCATCTCGGCCATCCAGCAGAACCGGGATCTGATCATCTCGGCCATCATGAAGCGGACCAGCCATGTGCTGGCGATGATCCGGGACGGAGCCCAGAAACAGGTCATGCGCCTGCTGCACCGAACCATGCCGACCCATGGCAAGCGCCGTTGCAACGACTATCTGAGCCTGATGTACCTGATGATGCTGGCCGGGTCCGAGGATCACGAGGTGACCACCGGACTCGAGGATCTGAGCCCGCTGTTCATCGAGCAGATCCATTCCATCAACGACACCAGCCAGGAGATGGCCCGGGAGTCGAACCCCATCGCCACGGCGCTGGCGTCGCTCTTCCACGCTTATCGGAACGCGGTGGAGCTGGACGAGAAGGCCCGCTACGGCGAGGACGACCGGGCAAACCATGTGGTGGGGTTCATCGAACGCTACCAGGTGAGGTTCGAGAACGAGAACACCATGGAACCGGTGTCTGCGGGAAGGCTGCTCGCGGCTCTGCGCAGGGTCGGCCGGGAATTCAACCTCGAATTCGAATACAAGAAGCCCGCCCAGCTCGGTCGGCGCATCAGCAACGACCTGGACATCATCCGGGACGCCGGGTTCGACATCGACCGGCAGCGCAACGCCCACACCAAGAACTTCGAGTATTGGATCAGCGCAAACAGGGGGGAAATGAAGGAGAACTGGTGAGTTATGCCTGTAATAGACGACGTTGCAGCAAGGTCTGCATATCACGGCGGCCGTCGGCAATCACCATGACATAAACATTTTCGGCCATGACTCGATAGATGATGCGGTAGGGTTTGAAAAATATCTCTCGGTACTCGCGAAGCCCGACGGCCAGCAGTTCCTTCGGATAGGCTCCTCGCTCCGGGTTCTCGGAGAGGCTCGAAAAGGCCTTCTCTATTTGATCGAGAACGTAATCCGCTTTTCCCGGCGCGTCGTGGGATGCAATGTAGTCGTACAGCTCCTCCAAATCCCGTGACGCATCGTCGGTCAGAAATATCTGAAAGGCCATCAGCGACTCTTGCTCCGGTCGCGAAGCCGCTGAATGACATCACCGGCGGGCTGGACCTTGCCTTCCTCGATCTGGCGCGAGCCGAGCGCGAGGATCTTCAGAAGGGCCATGGTCTCCTGGGTTTGCTCATAGCTTTCGATGTCCTGCATCACGACCTTGGCTTCGCCATTCTGGGTGATGACCAGGGGTTCACCTTGCCCCGACATGTTGCGCACGATTTCTGCGGCATGGGCCTTCAGGTAACTGATCGGTTTGATCTGACTCGATAGCTTCATATCCATCCTCCTTTGCATGACCAAATATAGTCCAAAAACGGGTCAACTGTCAATCTGAAACGCTCCGAGTCGCCATCGTGGTGGCTTGAAAAATCATCCAGGACGCTCTCGGGCGTCCTTTTCTTTTGCGGTGGTGCGGTGAACACCGCTGTCTCTTGCGGTGGATGACCACCGCACGCCAAACCCTTGCCAGACAAGGCGTTCATGGCCTTTGCGGTGGTTGCGGTGGTAAATCCAGAGGTCTCACCCCCTATGGGGTGAAATATTTTTTCGACCCACCGATCCGGCGTTCCCCGCCAGATAAATTTCGGCCCAGCGTGAGAGGCATTCCCCAAATACCACCGCAACCACCGCACTCTCTCTTTTCTTTCCTCATAACTATCGAAAAACAATAAACAAACAACGCACCACCCCCTGCGGTGGGACGAGAAAATCTTCCACCGCACGACCACCGCAGCCACCGCATATATCCACCGCAGAACCTGCCGGTTTCTCGAAAAACGTTTAGAGACCTCAAAAAACAGTTACAAAACGGCCTCTCGCTCAAAAAACGATTACAAGCGAAGGCATCGGTCCGCCGTCATCTGGCTTTGGGTTCCGGTAAGTAACGGGAAAAGCAATTAACCCGTATTTCTGGAGCGTGAAGCCATGAGCCTTCTGAAAACCATGATCAAGCACACCGTCGGTGGGCAGGAAGCCTCGGCCGGAGGTGAAACCCCATCATTACCACCGCAACCACCGCAGCCCGCCATCTATGTCTCCACCGGGCTCGACGTCCACGAGGTCGAGGACGCCCGCGACTGGCCTGAAGACAGGGAGATCAACGGCACGCTGTGTCGCCGTCTGTCGCCTGAATACTTTGTCTGGCTACGTTCCCGCATGGTCACGGCCCAAGCCGCGCACAAGGCCGGAAAGCTCCCCGAGGATGCCTGGAATACGCTGCGGCAGCGATTCAACGCCCTGCAGGAGCTGGCCATCCGGGAGTTCGGCAAGGAAAGCCTCCAGGATGTACTGCAGTCCTTTTCCCCGAAGAACTACCGGCCACCCGCGCTTCGTCCCGAACCCCAGAAGAAACCCGTCGAAGTTCCCAGAAAGGTCTGGATTTACCCTCAACACGCAGCCGGACGCCATAGGCAGCCGGTGACTTCCCAGGCTGTCGCCAAGGTCGACACCATCCGTGAGGAGGCCATGGCCAAGGGTTGGTCCGAGGCACGCCTCTATCAGAACCAGGGCCGGTTCCGGTTTCCCTGCGGCGAGGACTACGGCCTGGTCTGTTTCGTCGATGGCGATCAGGAGATTGGCGAGGTCACCGAGCGTTTTATCGAAATTGTCCACGGGCCGAAGTCCGGGCGTCACAGCACGCTGCGGTTCTACAACCCGGACGTGCCGCAGCCGTGGATGAAGAAAGTGGAGGATTGAGCCGTGAAGAAAAAGAAACGCTACGCCAACGCCAAGGATGTCCTGCCCGAGGAACTCTTCGAGCAGATCCAGAAGCACTACACCGGAATTCTCTGGGTCCCGGCACCGAGCCGGTTTTACCAGGAACGCCGCGACCTGGTGCTTGCCCTTCATCTGCAGGGGATCAGCAGCCAGGAGATCTCCAACCTCGCCGGAGTGACCACCCGCCGTGTCAACCAGATCATCGCCGCCGAACGAAAACAGGACCGGGACCGACAGTTGAGCGCCGCTTCCGGTAAGTAACCCCTGAACCGGCGGGAGCGCGTTTGGAGGCCAAATCGGCCTCCCGCCCGGCATCCCGGCATAAAAGAACAAACATTGGCAGGAAATCGACGTGACTTTGAGCAAACCTGACAAAGAGACAATGGACCGCTGGCACCGCAACGAGGGCAAGACAGAACCGCCCCGGCGCGGCCCTGGTGCGCCTGAAGGCAACCAGAACCGGCTGCGTCACGGCATCTTTGCCGACCGCTGCCTGACCCCGGAAGAGAAGGTCATGTTCGACGCCATCATCGACCGCCTCAACCAGGATTTCGAGTTCAACAAGTCCAGCGACTTCCTACAGGTGGAGCTGGTGGGCGTCTACTCGGTGAAGCTGGTCCGCGCCCAGATCGAGGGGAACACGGACGCCGCCGAAAAACTCGACCGGATGATCCGCTGCCACATGAAGGACCTCAAGACCACCAAGATCGCCCGCGAGGGTGAGGAGCCGAAAGGCCCGCAGACCTCTCCGGCGGAATGGGCGGCGGCGCTGCTCGAGAAGGTGGCCGAGGCCGCCAACACCACGGCCGAGAAGACCTCCAGCCGCAAGAAACGCGGAAAGAATTTCGGATAACACCATGGAGGGCTTTTCCGATGACCCCGGCACACGGCGACTTGCGGCAGACAGCTTCACCAGGAATTGCGGATAAGACGTGTTCCTTGCACTTTCGGTATCGGCATTCTCCGGCGGCCGATCATCATTCCCACTCCTCGATTTCTTCCTGCAGCTCTCGATATCCGCTTGGCATGTGTGCGCATAAGCCGAGCCGCATAACCCAAGTAGATATTGGCATGTTCACGCCGGGGCTCTCTCACACAACCCAAGTAAATATGGGCATGTCGAGCCCCAGGCAGAACCGGCCAAGCCCCGCAAACAGCCATTCCTTCGCCAGCAGCCACCGCATAAGCCAAGCAGATATTGCCATGTGTGTTCCGCGCCCGGAGCGCATAAGCCAAGCAGTTATTGGCATGTGCGGCCGACAGACAGCGAAGGAGAAATTCCGGTCAATCGATATTTCCCGCTCCGCCCGGGAGGCTGAGACCTATCGTCATGATCATTCATCATCGGCGGATGTGTTCTTCTGCGGGCACTGTCATTCACTGTCTTCGACACTGTCTCGCCCAACGAAAACAGGAGCAGCCGAGGCCGCTCCCATCGTCGGGTCAGGAAGGATCAGAGGCGTTCGAGGGCTTCCTCGAGCTGGCCGTCCACGAGGTGGGTGTAGATCTGGGTGGTGGACACGTCGCGATGCCCCAATGCCCGCTGCACCACGAGCAGGTCGTTGGTCGCGCCGTAGAGGTGGGTGGCGAAGGTGTGCCGCAGCCCGTGCGGCGTCAGATCCTTTTCGATCCCGGCTTTCCGCAGCCAATGGGCGAGCCGGTTGGCAATCTGCCGCTGGCAGAGTCTGCCGTCCCGGTTCGACAGGAACAGGGCTTCCATTTCCGGGCGGCCATGTCGACGTCGCTCGGTCAGGTAACGGCGAAGCAATGTGCGGAGGTCGGTCTTGATGAACTTTACCTGCGGCACATTCCCCTTGGCCCGGACCCGCAGATGTTTGGCGTCGAGGTCGATGTCATCCATGTCGAGCGCGGCCAGCTCACCAAGCCTGATCCCGGTGCCCAGCAGCACCTCGATCATGGCGCGGTCGCGCAGCGCGGAGAAGTCGGGCCGTCCCTTGAGCTCCTTGAGCAGACGTTTCTTTTCGGCGGCGGTCAGGAACACCGGCAGCTTTCTCGGCAGCCGATGCATGCGAATGGACCGGGCCGGATTGTCATCGACCACGCCCGCCTCGGCGGCCCAGGCGAAAAAGGCCCGCACCGCAGCCTTCATCCGATGGAGCGAAGCCGCCGAGCGTTGGCCTCGCTCACTCTCGATGACCGCCCCGGCGGAGAACACCTGGTCGAGGAGCCCGGCCGTAACCTCCCGGCAGACGATGCCCGGGGTCAGCTCCCCGGCCACGCGGGCCACCAGGGCGATGTCCCGGCGGTATGCGGATATGGTCGCCGGGGAGCGTCCTTCGGCCGACAGGCGGGCACAGAACGCCTCTGCCGCGCCCGTCAGGTCGAGGTCAGCCGTTCGGTTGCTCATCGCTGGACTCCTTCACCCGGCTGTGGCCCATGGGTGTGCTCTTGGGCAGAGGCAGCTCCTCGATGCGCCCCGACTCCCTGGCCCAGACCATCATCATGCGGAACACCCGGACGGTCTTGGCAATGGTGCGCTCGGCCCGCTCCTTGCCGTCGGGGAGTTTGAGCAGCAGGTCGGACTTGTAGAACTTTCCGACCTGGGGAAGCCGGATCTCGGCGAGTTGGCGATCCGCGCCGAAGAAGGCCTCAACCACGTCGAGGTCCTTCCGGTAGGTGTAGAGGGTCCGCTCTTTCTTTCCGGATTCCCGCAGGTGGCCGATGAAAGCCTCGGCGGCTTGATGCACGGTGCATTCGGTCATGTCGATGTCTCCTTTGTCAGTGGCCCGGTGTGTTCAGGACAGGAACTCGTCCAGCTCCCGCAGCAGTTCCTCGACGTGACCGAGGGAGCCGACGCTCGCCCAGGTGATGTCCGGCTGCTTCGCGTCTGCTTCGAGCTTGCCGCGAATGCCCTCGATCAGCCGGGCGATATTCTCCTGCTTTTCTCGGTACGCCTTGAGTGCCTGCTGGCGGTTTCTGTCGTAGGTCATGGCCTGCCTCCGGTTCCGTTTTCGTGGATGCGGGACCATCCCGCGTCACATCCAATGACGCTTCTATTTCGTTGGAAATCAAGTGTTTGCAGAGATCTTTCTGCATGTGCCCCAAACCCATAACCCAAAGGAGATCAACATGTTGAAGAAGACCCTCGAATGGACCATCCCACTGGCGCTGGCCGGGATCATGACCGGCTGCGCCACCTACCGGCCTCCGGCCCAGATCCAGTCGGCGGTGGCCACCGTCAACCGCCACACGCCCGAGTACGTGACCGAGGCCAACAAGGCGCTGCGCGAGGTCGGCCACCCGGACGCCGAGCGCCTGACCGGAGTCGGTCTGCGCCTGCAGACCGCCGTGGACGCCCTTGACCAGTGGGCCAACGGCGCGAACCAGGAGGCAGGCCAATGAAAGAGATCCTTCAGGAAAACAGCGATGCCGTTCGCCAGGCCGGTGAGGCCCTGGTTGAAATCGGCACCGAGCTGGCGGCGGGACGGATCGAGAACGCCCTCGGCCGTCTGGAAGCGGCCCAGCAGCAGTACCTGGCCTGGGCGGAGTTGGACCAGGCCATCATCGACATTCAGGAAGCTGTCCACGACCGGAAGAACACCCTGGCCGTGCAGCAGATCCTGACGGAACTGGTGGGCACCATCCTCGGCAGCGCCTTGAGGACGGGAATGCACTGATGGCGGTAACCGACAAGGAGCGCAAACTCGCGGCGACCCTGAGCGATCCCGTGTTGTGGGGGCAAGCCTACCTCTACAACCGGGATGGCTCAGGCCGCGACTACTGGCCGCACCAGGTGGAGGACCTGCGCTGCCCGGCCAAGAACATCATCCACCTCGACGGCCGGGACGTGGGAAAGTCCATCGTGCTCTCGACCGACGCGCTCCATTACGCCTTCACCACCCGGGGCGGCCAGGGCCTCATCGCGGCTCCGCACCAGGGGCACCTCGACACCATCATCGAGGAGATCGAGTTCCAGCTCGACAGCAACCCGGATCTGATGAACAGCATCGCCCTGACCAAGTACGGCAAGCCCAAGATCCACCGCAAACCCTACTTCCGGCTGGAGTTCACCAACGGTTCGGTGCTCTATTTCCGCCCGGCCGGGGCTTATGGCGACGCCTTCCGGTCCCTGCACGTGGGCCGCGTCTGGGTCGATGAAGGAGCCTGGCTGACCGAACGGGCCTGGAAGGCGCTGCGCCAGTGCCTCAAGGCCGGGGGGACGCTACGCATCTACTCAACGCCCAACGGCCTGCGCGACACCACCTATTACCGGCTCACCTCGTCGGATCAGTTCCATGTGTTCCGCTGGCCGTCCTGGCTCAATCCCCTGTGGACCGAGGATCGCGAGGCCGAATTGCTGGAGTTCTACGGCGGCCGTGACAGCTCCGGTTGGCAGCACGAGGTGGCCGGTGAACACGGTAAGCCTTCCTATGGGGCCTTCAATGTCGAGCAGTTCAACCTCTGTCGGCAGGAACTGCTGGAGTACCAGAAGATCGTCATCACCGATTCTGAGCTGCGCGACTGCGACACCGAGGAAGCGGCCCATGACCGGCTGGAGATGCTGCTCAACCTCACGCCCCGCAGCGGTCAGTTCTGGGTCGGCGGCGACCTGGGCTACACCAACGATCCCACCGAGATCGTCGTATTCCAGGAGTTGGAGATCGGCGAGCGGACGCTGCTGAAGATGATCCTGCGCGTACATCTTGAACACGTTTCCTATCCGCACATCGCCCAGATCATCGCGCTGCTGGAGCGTTACTACACCCCGGCGGGCATCGGCGTGGACAACGGCGGAAACGGTCTGGCGGTGGTTCAGGAGCTGCTCACCCTGGACAAGTACAAAGGGCTGGAGCTGGAAGGCAGGCTCAAGGGATACGACTTCGGCGGCATGACCCGGCTGGCGGTGCGGGACGGAAAGGAAATCAAGAAGCGAACCAAGGAGCTGATGACCAGCCTCATCAACGGAGCCCTACAGCGTAAGCAGGTCATTTTCCCCTCGGACGACCTGGAGGTGGAAGACCAATTCACCACCCACACCTACACCCTGCGGGACGGCAAGATCATCTATTCCAAGGGCAACGACCACATCATCGACGCGGTGCGCTGCGCCATGCTGATCCGGGAGGAAGGCAACCTCGACCCGGTCGGCGATGAGGTGGTCTCGCTCAAGCCGGTCCTCACCAATCCGGTCTTCATCTGATCGCATCCTCCGACGCTTTCCACCCCGCTCCGGTAAGTAACCGGCATCGAACCGGGTTCGGCCCACACGGGCCGGATGTGTGGCTGTCATGGCCGAAACTACCGAGAGGATCACGTGGAAAGCACCGCTCATCAGGACGAACAACCCGAAAGCCTGGACACCACCGGCTTTGTCATCGCGCCGCTGGCCGCAGCGGCCGCGCTCGACTCGGCCGCTTTCAGCAAGGTCAACGCCGCAGAAGCAATTCCGGCCACCTGGGAAGAACGCGCCCGTAAGGCCTGGGAATACTACGTCGAGGAGCCGCTGGTGAAGAATTGCGTCAACTCCTGGCGCACCTTCGCCGTGGGCGACGAGATCAAAATCACCAGCGATGACGAGACCCTCAAGGACCAGGCACTGGAGGCCGCCTGGCGGTTGAACATCACGCAATTCATCAAGGACATGGTTCTTCAGCTCCTGGTGAAAGGCGACGCCATCGGCTTCAAGCGCTTCACCAAGTCTGGCCAGGACATCGAGGAACTGGTCTGCGTCAACCCGGTTTCGGTCAAAGTCAAATACGCCCAGGGCGAGCTGATCGAGGCCCGGCAATTTCCCGAGGACACCCCCGGCGGCGGGGAATCCATCCCGCTGCCCGTCGAACAGGTGGTCCACCTCAAATGGGATGCTCCGGCCTTCTCGCCCCGGGGTAACTCCCTCGTGCTTCCCGCCTTTCAAGCCATCGAACTGCTGCGCGACTACCGCCGGGCCGAACAGGCTATCGCCAAGCGCTGGGCCACGCCCTTTCGCCTGCTCAAGGTGGGCGGCGCGTTCGGCCAGAAGATGGTGATGCCGGACCAGCGGATGCTCGAACAGGTTCGCGACATGGTCAACAAGATGGACATGAAAAGCGGCCTGGTGGTCCCGTTCTACGTCAACGTCGAAACCCACGGCACCGACGGTCAGGTCCTCAACGTCGAGGACAAGGTCAAGGAGGTGAAGGAAGACATCGTGGTGGCCCTGGGGCTGTCACGCTCGCTGGTGACCGGCGACGGACCGAATTTCGCCACCGCCTCGGTGAGCATGCAGAAGATGATGGTCATGATCCGCGAGATCAAACAGGCCGCACGCAAGCTCCTCGACTGGGTGTTCGACGACTGGATGGAGCTGAACGGCCACGGCGACAAAAGCATCCAGTTCATCTTCAACGACCTCGACCCCAGCGACGCTGTCGATTTCAAGAAGCTCCTCATCGAACTCTACGACCGCAAGCTCATCAGCCGCTCCAGCCTTCAGCTCAAGATGGACCTGGACCCGGACATCGAGGCTGCCAACCGCGAGACCGAACGTAAGCAGATCGACCTGATGGACGAAAAGCAGGTGAAGCCGGTGGTGGATATGGTCGTCTCCGGCATCCTTAGCGTGCCTCGCGCCCGGAAGATGCTCGGGATTCCGGCCGAGGACGATGAACCCACGGCGGAGGCGGCATTGGTCTGGTCGGGCGACCTGGAGTCCACCGGCATTGCTGCCGTGTGCGACGAGTGCAGCCACTTCATTGCTGACACCAACCACTGCCGGGTCCACAACAGCGAGCGCACCTTCGACGCCCCGGCCTGTCGTTTCATCGACCGCCGGGAGCCCCGCTGATGCCGTCGGACCTGAAGCAACGCATCCAGGCGGCCACCCTGAAAAGCCTGACGGCCCGCAACCGCTACAACGACCAGGTCACGGCCCATCTCACCCAGGCGCTGAAACAGGCCGAAGACGAGGTCGCCCGCGCCATCCTCCAGTACCGCTCCCTCGGTTCCCTACCGGACAACAAGCTCGCCGCCCTCAAGGGGCTGGAAAAGCTCCAGCTCGAACTCGACGACAGCATGAAGCGGCTCAAGCGGGAGCAGACCCTGGTCTTTCGCAAGACGACCAAGGACTCCTTCAAACTCGGCATCCAGCAGGGTATCGGCGAACTCGCCGACGCCGCGCTGCCGTTCTACGCCGACCTCAAGCCCGAAGGCATCGACAAGCTGGCCACCAAGGTGTTCACCATCGTCGACACCAATGCCCTCGACTTCATGGCGCAGTACAACCTCACGCTCGCCGGTGACGTCCACCGCGAACTCGCAGACGGCATCAAGCGCACCATCCTGAACGGTGTCGCCACGGGCAAGGGAGCCGACGACATCGTCCGGGACATGGGCAAGGTGATCATCGACAAGGACTCCTTTCGCCAGGCCGGAAGCCGGGTGTTCAGCAAGGCCCAGTACCGCATGGAGATGATCGCCCGCACCGAGGTCCTCCGCGCCCACAATATGGGCAGGCTCAAGTTCCACGAGCGGGTCGGCATCCAGAAGCTGGAATGGCTGGCCATGGAGGACGAGCGCATGTGCCCGGTCTGCGGCGGCCTGGACGGCAAGACCTTTCCCATCGACAAGTTCCCCCAGCAACCCGCGCATCCGCACTGCCGCTGCACCAACATCGTGGCCTGGCCGATGACCGTCTGCGGTAGCGAGATGGCAACCAAGGCCGCCGCCCAGGCATCGCAGGGAGACGCCTGCATTCTCCCGCCCCACGTGCTGGAAGGCATGGCCGACGCCCAGGCCAAGGAGAACGCCAAGCTCAAGAGCGCCTTTGAAAACGGCGACATTGCCGACCTCGGTTCCCTGACGGTTAAACAGCTCCAGACTCTGGCTAAACAGAACGGCGTGGCCATCGCCCGGACCAAGGCCGATTTCCTCAAGCTGCTCGACCTGGCCGAACCAGGGATCGATCACGGTGACCTGGCCGGAGCGGCGCTCAGCGCCAAGCTCAAGGAACACAAGATCGGCCTGCTGCGGACCAAGGAAGAACTGGTCGAGCTGCTCGGACTGAAACAGGCGGAACTCAAACAGGCCAAGCTGCTCGCAGCCCAGATGGCGAAGATCCCGCCCGCCGAGGGGCTGGAGGGCATGACCGCCCAGCAGCTCAAGGAGATGGCGAAGGAGAACGGCATCTCCCTCAACATGACCAAGCAGGAGACCATCGAGCTGCTGGACAAGCTGGAGCCCGGCGTGGATCACAGCGGCCTGATGGGCAAGGAACTCGCGGCGGCCAAACAGAAACACGGCATCGGCATCCTCAAGAACAAGCAGCAGCTTGTCGAGGCGCTGCAGAAGAAGGCCGGTGCCGACATGGCCGAGTCGGTCAAGAAAAAGGCGGTCGACGAGGCCAAGCAGAAGCTTCTCCTGAAACAGAAAACGGCCCTCGAGGACGCCGCCAAGGCCGTGGTCGTTCCCGACACGCCGACCGGCTACAAGGATTTCCTCGACGCGATTGCCAAGGCGGAACAGGCGGTTTCCGGCGGCACCGATCTGCCCCAGGAGCTGCTCGCGGCCCACAGCAAGGAAATCGCCCTCAAGAAACAGCTCTTCCAGGATCAGGTCGGCAAGCTGAAATCGGCGGAGCTCAAGACGCTCGCCAAGGAGACCAAGGTCCAGTATTGGCAGTGGGCCAACAAAGACGAGCTGACCACGCTCTTCACCGAGACCGACCCGGCGAAAATCAAGGCGGTTCAGGCCAGCATCGACGCCAAGCACGCCGCCTGGGCCGAAAAGCATGGCGGCAAGAAGAAAACCGCTCCTGCCAAGCCCGCCACGCCGAAGAAAGAGCCGCCGAAATCGGCTCCGCAGCCGAGCCCGGTCAAGCCGACCGAGGCCAAGATCGGCAAGAAAGGTGCGGAGTTCGCCACCGTTGACACCGCGTGGCAGCAGAAGAGTCTGCCTTCGAAGTTCAAGAAAACCGGCAAGGCCGTTGTCGGCGGCGCACACGAAAAGGAGTTCTGGACCGACGAGCACGGCGACAAATGGCTGTTCAAGCCCATTGGCCGCAAGGACGATGAGTTCATCGCCTTCGGAGAGGAAGCCGCCTACAAGATCGGTCGCCTGATCGACCATCATTCCATCGAGGTGCGCACCATCCAATTGAACGGTCGCACCGGCTCCATCCAGAAATGGCGCACCGATCTGCGGGACGACTTCGATTTTCGCAACATCCTGCCCCAGGACCTGACCACCATCGAACTGGAGCAGATCCAGCGCGAGCATGTGGTCGACTGGCTGATCGCCAATCACGACGGACATTCCAAGCAGTTTATCCGTTCCCGGGACGGTCGCGTCTACGGAATCGACAAAGGCCAGGCATTCAAGTTTCTGGGCCAGGACAAGCTCTCGCTCGACTATCACCCCAACGGCGTCTGCGGCGAGGAAGAGCCGTTTTACAACAAGGTCTTCCGGGCGGCCAAGGAAGGGAAGGTACGGGTCGATCCGAACGCGACCCTTCGCTACATCCAGGAAGTCGAAAAGATCGCCGACGAGGATTATCTCGATCTGCTGCGCCCCTACGCCGAGGGCCGGTTCGCCAAGGACCCGGCCGGGCTGAGGCATTTCTACGATCTGGCCCTGGAACGAAAGCACAATCTTCGACGGGACTTCGAGGCTTATTACGCCGATGTGCTGGGGGATCGGGGCTTCCGTTTCGGCAAGCTGAGTACCGCCACCGGCAAGAAAAAGCTGCTCTCCTCCGCCGAGGAAGCCCTGGTCGAGGAGGCCCGCAAACTCGGCTGGCAGGGCAAGACGCTGCCCTTCGACAGCGGCGACGTGGAGGACCAGAACGCGCTGATCTTCACCGAGAGCTTCAAGGGGAAGAAGCGCACCGTGGTCAAGATGAAGATCCGGCCGGACACGGACCGCCGAATCGACGAGGTGCTGCGCAGGTATGTGCAGACGGCGGCCGGGGAAAAGGGACAACCGCTGGTCGAAGACAGCTTCTTTCCGACGATTCTGGACGCCGTCAAAAACGTCAATTTCCACGTGGGCGATGGCAAGTACAATCGGACCAAGATCGACAAGGCCCTGCGCCTGCGCAAGAAACTGGAAACCCTGCAGAAGAGCGCCGACCCCAAGGTCAAGGAGATGGCGGACCACTATCTGAAATGGGTCAAGGAGATCGAAGAGTCCGTCGACTGGGACCGGGCCACCAACGGCGTTTTTGAGCAGTATCTGCCCAAGCTCGACGCGCAGAAACCCAAGGAGAAACCGCCGTTCAAGGTGGAACGCGGCAAGGTGACCCACACCAAGCGCAGGATCGGTTCCGGCACCATCACCGTCGAGGCCGACGACATCGACAACCGGACGCTGTTCAATCACAACTCCTGCATGCAGGACGGGCACCAGTACACCGTCACCTTCGAGGACGGCACCCGGGTCCGCTATCGCCCCTGGTCGGACACCAACCTTTATGCCCAGCGCGGAGAGCTGGAAATGATCCTGGATGGCGATGCCACCCCCGGACGGGTCGAAGCGATGCTGGAAAAGCTCGAACAGCTCGGCATCGACACCCGGGTGGCCACGGCGGAAAACGCGGAGCAGATGTATCTCGAAAAGCTCGCCTACATCCGCAAGACCGACAAAAGCGCCGACTTCAAACGACTGCAGAAATCCCTTGATGACCGCAACGCCACCACCACCGAGCGGGTACAGGCCCTGCGCGGCTATTGGCAAAAGGAGCTGGGCGTCCAGGACATCACCCAGCTTTCCGGGTACAACCCGCTGGGCGAATACCAGGCGGGCTTTCTGGACCGAGACGCCAAGGGCGGATACCGGCACCAGTTCCGGTTCGACATCACCGAGGAGGACCTGGAAAAACAGATGAAGGGCTATTCGCTGGTCCATGATCTGACCAACGGCGAGAGTATGTCCGGCTTCATCGACTTGATCATGGAGAACAACGGAGCCATGGTCAGCACGGTCGAGAAGATGCGCATGGGCGTGGCTCCGGGCGGAATGTCCCCGGTGGCTGACATGCAGACCGGCGGCGCGAGCTATTTCTTCACCCGGATCAAGAAGCAACCGGCCAGCGACGCCTCACCGGCCCTCTATTTCAAGAAACAGATGCTGCGGCGCATGGACGCTATCAGTTATGACCATGACGCCTACGGCAAGGTGATTGATGACTACGTGCAGCGCAACCGGGGGGCCAGCATCGACGACTGGAAGCGGTTCTCGCAGCGCCATGGTAACGAGACCATCTTCAAATACTCGGTGACGCTGCTGGACAACATCGAATTCATCGTCGCCAGAAGCGACAACGAACGCCGGGAGATCATCCAGAGTTTCACCCGGCGCGGCATCAAGAAACTACCCGACGGGCGCAAGGTGGAGGACATCGTCCATACTCCTCAAAGCTGGAGCAAACGCAAACAATGACCATGAAGGACTTTATCGAACAAGAGAAACGGCGGCTGCAGGAAGCGCTGCACTGGTTCAACGACCGGGGCAGCCGCATGACCGTCAAAGAATCCGGGGATCTCTTCCTGGATACCCTGGTGGACAGCTTCACCGTCACCCGGATCGCACCCCATTTCGACACCGCTGGCAACCATCTGCGCACCGATTTCTGGCTGTTGTGGAAGGCACTCGGTTATGACGAGGGTTTTCAGCACGCCCACACCATCAAAGTGGTCGATGTCCGGGTCGAAGATACCCTGATGGCCGAACATGACGGCAAGGAGGTCGAAGGCTGGCTGATTGTCGAGCTGACCGACGATCTGGGCCGCATTCACCATGTCGAAATGATCGAGCCGGTCTCGGAGCCCGAGCTCGCGGCGGACTGGCAACGCTGGATCGCCTACCGTCAGAAAAACGCCGAAAGATTCCACCGGATCGACGCCCAGCTTCTAGCCGAGCATCTCCGGATCGCGGAGGACTGGTCATGAAACTGCGCTATATGATCGACTCGATAATGGCCGACCGGCAAGCCACCGTCCCGGAATACGTGCCCGTGGGCGTCTGGGTTCAGGGGCCGGGTCCCGGTCTGGATGTGGAGATGTACTACCTCGACCGGGGGCCGAACGGGCTTGCCGACCGCAAGGACGAGGCCGCCTGGGTGGTCAACCGTCTGGTCGAGGCCGAGGCCACCTCGCTTCCGGCGAATTTTCTCGAATATCACCGGCTGTCCCGCTCCCCCTATGACGGGGTCTTTTCCGAGATCACCGAGAGCGACGAAGACCCCTCCCTCGACGCCTGCGGCAAGGCCGTTCTGGGCCGGCTGAACCCCGTCCGCTGAAATTCGCCGTCACCCTCCGACACATCGCCGACGCTTCCGGTAAGTAACCGCTGAATGCTCCCCGCAGGTCGCGGAGAGCACAGCAAACTGACCGGAGACGTTGATGGAACTGTTCGCCACAGACCTGGAAAGGCTGGCGTTTCTACTGGAGGCCGATGCGGCGCTGACTCTCGATCCCGACACGCTCGGGACCGAGGCCGCCGAACAGTCCGCTCCTGAAGAGCTCCCTCCCGAGAAACGCCCCAAGTACATCACCAACTACATCGGCAGTAAGCAGAAGCTCGTCGACTGGATCTGGAAGCATACCCCGGAAGGCACTGGCACGGTGCTGGACGCCTTTTCGGGATCTGCGGTCGTGGCCTACATGTACAAGACCAAGGGCCTGCAGGTCATCGCCAACGACCGGCTCCGCTACTGCCACCATGCCGCCAAGGCGATCATCGAGAACAACTCGGTTCGCCTGAGCGAGGACGAGATCGAAGCGCTTCTGGCCGACAACGCCAAGGCGGGCAGCTTCGTCCAGGACAACTTCAAGGGCATTTTCTTCGCCAAGGGCGTCCATGCGCTGATCGACACCATCCGCGCCAACTGCGACAAGCTCTCCGGCTTCAAGAAAGACATCGCCCTGTTCGGCCTCGGCAAAACCTGCATGAGCGGCAAGGGCGGCTTCGGCCACTTCTCGTCGTCCACCGATTATGGCCGCCGCCAGGACACCCCCGACGAGTTCAAGGATCGTCTGCGCAAGAACCTGCAGCGCATCAACGCCCTGGTCTTCGACAACGACAAGGAGAACAAGGCGCACCGGCAGGACATCAACGACCTGCTGCCGAAAGCCAAGGCGGATCTGGCCTACTTCGACCCGCCTTACGCCACCGAGTTTTCGACCACCAACTACGAGCGGGCCTACCACTTCGTGGAGGGGCTCATGACCTATTGGGAAGGGCTCGAAATCAAAGCAGACACCAAGGTCAAGTATTACGAGACCGACCACAAGACCGTCACCAAGGCCAACGCCAGCGAGTTCTTCCAGACCTTTCTCGGCAACGCCAAACACATCCCGAACTGGCTGATCTCCTACCGCGATCACGCCTATCCCAACGAGCAGGAGATGAAGCGGATCATCGGCTCCTTCGGCAAACAGAGCCGGATGAAGTCCAAGGATCACCACTACGCCATCACCTCCAAGCACGGCGAGGCTTCCAATGCCAAGGAGCGTCTGTTCGTCTGCGCTCCCGGGGCCAAGGCCAGCGCCGAGCGGGAGGAGAAACCCGTTCCGATGGCCGCCGCAGCGAACTTTCACACCAGCATTCCCGTGGACATCCGGCTGGGTGAAGGCGAACGCCTCGCGACCGAGGCCATGGATGTCGGCTCGGCGGGCGACCCTCAGTTCAGCTTCGTGCTCTGCCGCACCGGGACCAACAAGAACGGCGACCACTTCACCGCTGAGGAGTTGTCCGGTCGGCACATGACGGCCGTGAACAAGAAGGTCGATCTGCAGCATTCGCAGGAGTTCAACGACATCGTCGGTGGCATCGTCGCCGCCGACTACCTGGAGGACGACAACGGCGGCCGCGTGGAATGCGTCGGCGAGCTGTACGTCCACGACACCCCGGCCGCCCGGCTGGCCTACAAGCTGATGAAGCGCGGGATCATCTCCCAAGTCTCCATGGAGTGCGACTACCAGGAAGGCGAATGTTCGGTCTGCCACAAGCGCTTCCAGAACAAGGCCGACTACTGCACACACCTGCGCAAATTCAAGGGCCGTGATTTCAACGGCCAACCCGTTTTCGAGATTCTGCACGGCGTCACTTTCACCGGACTGGGACTGCTCGACCGCAAAGGCGCGGACGAGAACGCCAGGATTCTGCAGGTGGCGTCCCTTCAGAGCCAGCCCGACCAATCCCAACCCGAAGGAGATTCCATGATGGAAGACAAAACCAAACCCACCGATGACCAGGCCGCCAAGACTGAATCTGACGCGGCCAAGAAGAAACCGGCCCAGCAGGAAGGCGATCCTGCCCGCGTTTCCGACCTGGAAAAGGAAAACCGGCAGCTCAAAGCCCAGGTGGCCGAGCTGCAGAAACGAGTCCAGGAACTGGAAGCCGAACAAAAGGCGGTCGCCTGCCGCTCCCGGGCCAAGAAGCTGCTCACCCGGCTGGAAAAGCAGGGACTCTCTTTCGCTTCCGAGGAGGACCGGGAAGCCGAACTGAAACGCCTGGCCGAACTGTCCGACGAAGCCTTCGCCGCCACCGAGGCCGCTTACGAACGCCTGCCCAAATCGGCCAAAGCGGACAAGGACAAGGAAGAGAAACCCACCGACAGCGACCAGGGCGGCAAGCCCGCCGCCAAGGCATCGACGGAAACCCCGCTGCGCAGCGACGCCGGTGTCCGGCCCCACGATGTGGACGACCGCAAGGTATCGCTCGAGGACCGCCTGCGCGACGGGTTCATGGCCGCTTACCGCAACCGTGTCGGCGAGGACTCTCCCGAACACTCGGAAATCAACGCATAAGGAGGAAACACCATGTCATTCATCAATCCGTGTCACCGCAGCCTCGCCTATGGCGACGGCCACATCCAGGGCGACGGCCAACTCGGCCAGGTGGTCCGCGTGGTCGGCGACGACCTGTTCGCCGTCAACACCGATCCCACCAAGCGCTCCTTCGGCATCCTGATCAAGGACTACGCCGGTGGCGAAATGCCCGGCATTTACTGTGACGGCGGCGTCTACGAGACCGACGCCTTCGAAGGGACCGTCGTCGCCGGAGACGACCTGAAAGTTTCGGCGAGCGGTCGCCTGACCAACGGCGTCGCGGCCGGAGAGCACGTCGTCGCCCACGCCATTTCCGTACAGAGCGGCGTCCTCAAATTCCGCCTGCTCGTATAACCCAAGGAGCCAACGCACATGAAAACCAATCAGTTGAAGATCCATTCCCAGGAATACATGGAAACCATGGCGCGGCTCATGAGCGAGGCTCTCGAGTCGCCCGAAGGCATGCGAGCGCTTGCCGCCGCCATTGCCGCGCCCATCGAACAAGAGATCAAGCGCAAGGAGATCTCCTCGCTGCTGCTCACCAAGCACACGCTGCCCAAGGGCGAACGTCCGGTCTACCAGAAGAAACCGACCGTGAAGGCCCACTGGATCAGCAAGGACGGCGACGCCCAGGAGCAGGAGGTGGGCAAGGACGAGGTCGAGTTTCCCACCAACCGCATCCACTCCAACCCGATGGTGGACGTTTCCGTCCTCAAAAACGGCAACATCGGCACGCTGATGGACATTCAGACCAGCGCCGCCGACGCCATCCGCAAGGAGATGGACCGCCGCACCATCTCGGTGCTCTCCTCGGCCATCCCGGCGGCCAACACCATTGAGGTCACCGGCGACCTGCTCACCGAAGAGGCGCTGAACGAAGCCATCTCGATCATCGAGGACCTGGAGCTGTCGGTGAAGTACATCGTCATGCGCGGCCGCCGGTTCAACGACATGCGCGGTTGGAACCTCGATCCCCAGACCAAGCTCGAGCTGCGCCAGAAGGGTGTCATCAAGAACTACGGCACCGGCGGCATTCTGCTGACCGCCTCCATGCCGCTGGACGAGATCATCATCGTCCCGGATGAAGAGGTCGGCAAGATGCCGGTGCGCGAAAACCTGAAGACGGAGTCCATCGACCAGAAGACCCGGTTCAAGACCGGCTGGCTGGTGTGGTCAGAGATCGGTCAGGGCATTACCCGCCCCGACATCATGGCCAAGGTCAAACTGGTTCCGTAATCCGGGAGGTGATGTGACATGAATCGAATCAAGAACATCCGTCCCGGCGTTCTGGTGATCCCCGACGCCGGGTTGAAGCTCAAGCCCGGTCAGGTGGTCGAGGTGGAACGCCTCACCAAGCAGATCCAGGCGGCGCTCAAGAACGGCCGCCTGGCCATGGCCGACAAACCGAAGCAGGAACCGCTCGCCCCTCCAGAGCCCGACCAGGACGCGGAACCGGTGGACCTGAGCAAGCTCTCCGCCACCGACGCGATTTCCAAGGTCAACGAGGAGGCCAATCCGGAGACCCTCAAGGGCTACATGGAAACCGAGAAACGCCGCACGGTGATCGACGCGCTCAAGAGCCGTCTGGAGGGCCTGCAAGGTGCTGCTGAGTGACCTGATCGCCGACCTGCGGCTCGACCTGTCCGATCCGGGCGCATCTCTCTTCGAGGACCAGACTCTGGAGAGATGCGTCCGGAAGGCCGTTTTCCGGGTCGGCCGTGACCTCGACCAATCGCTGACGATCACGGCCGGAGAGATCACCCCCGATCCCACCGGCGAGGTCCGCGAGCTTCTGGTGATCATGGCGCAGATCCACGCCTGCCAGGTCATGCGTTCGGCCACCGCCAACGCCTTCTCCTTTTCCAGCGGCGACAAGCGGGTGGACAAAACCGGCCAGCCCGGCCACTGGGCCAAGCTCGAGGCCGATCTGCTCGCGGACTACCGGCAACGCATCGCCGAACTGTTACCTACCGCGCAGGTTGATCCTGAATCCTACATCCTGACCCCGAGCGGACTCACTCCGGTCATCTACGAACAAGGGATAGACCTCGATGTTGTTGAATGACCGGGAACGCGCTGAAGCCGTGGCCGACGTCGCCCGGCTGATCCTCTCCTCGGGCCAGACCGCACGCGTCCTGCGGGTGGTTCCCGGCGAGCGGCTCTACGGCACCGACGATGCCGAATACACGGAAATCTCCGTCATCCCCCTCGAACTGAACGAAACCCCGCCGGAGGAGCTTAGCGGCAAGATCGACGCGCTCGCCTGTGTCCTTCCGGATGCCGACGTCCAGGGTGAAGACCGCCTGGCCGCAGACTGGGAAACCTATCGCATACAGAGTGTGGAAGAAGAACACTTCTTCGGCACTGTCACTCACAAGAATCTGCAACTGGTGAAGCTCAATGGGCGTTAGGCGGACCGGTGACTGGGACAAGGCCCGCGCCAAGCTGACCACCGGCATGGGGCCGCGCCTGGCCACGGCCCTGCGTCAGGCCACGATCCGCAACGCCCTTTTTCTGGTGCGCGAGATTCAGCGGGGGATTCGCTCCCAGGCCCCGGGCGGACAGGCCTTCGTGAAACTCGCCGAGAGCACCACCCTGCGCAAAGGCTCAAGCAAGGCGCTCATCGACACCGGCTTTCTGGTCAACGCCATCACCCAAAAAATCATGGCAGACAAGGCGTTCGTCGGCCTGCTGCGCGGCACCGTCAACAAGGACGGGGAAGACATGGTGAACATCGGTGCCGTCATGGAGTACGGAGCCACCATCAAACATCCGAACGGCGCGACCATCATCATCCCCGCCAGACCTTTTCTACATCCGGTGATGGAGAAGTACCGCGAGCAGATCCTCCAGAACTATCGTGAGGCGATCCGCTCCGCGCTTTGAGCCTCCGACACATCGCCAGCGCTTCCGGTAAGTAACCAGGCAGAAAACGGAGGCGTCCCTTGAGCACGATACAGACCGTCACAGAAACCCTGATCCGCCTGGCCAAGCAGGCCATCCATCCGGACACCGTGCTGGTGTTCCCGGATGACCTGTTCGAGGTCCAGCGCACCCCCAGCGTCATCCTCCAGGGGCCGAAACTGACGGAAGACCGTTTCCGCCGCAGCCAGAGCCGCCTATTCGAGAAGAATGTTGCGGAGCTGACTTTCGAGGAGTGCCGGTTTCCCAGGCTCTATCACCTCGATTTCGATCTGGTGGTGACCGTGGACCGGGAGGCCGAACTGCTCGGTTTTCACGAGTCGGTATCGCGGTTCCTCCAGCTTTACCCGGAGATCGCCATCGCCGACCAGGGCAGTTTGAACCTCACTGAACTGGTTCCTCTGGGCGGTCTGGCCCGGGTGAACCTCTCCAACCTCCGGCAAAGCTCCGGACGCATCCGTATCGAATCCTGCCCGGTGTACGACGGCGACCTGCGCGACGGTCGGCTGATCCGGGACCGGACCTTCCAGTTTCATGTCGCACATCCCTGTGCTCCACCCCTTCGGGGCGACCTGCGGTCGTGCCAACCGGCTGTCCTGCCGGTTGGTCACGGCGACGTGACAGAGCAACGAACCATTCAACCGTAAAGGAGAACAACCGTGATCGAGATCAGAAACCTGCAGTTCCAACCCCTGACGTTCAACCTCTCCGGCCAGGGAACCCTCCACCTCGGGCCGCGAGAACGCAAGAGCATCGCCCGCAAGGACCTCTCCGCCGAGATCAAGACCGCCGGAAAACGCGGACTGGTGCGCATCACCGACCTGACCGGCGGCGCGGAACCGGAGCCGGAAAAGCCCACGGCGACCGAGGACGCCGGAACCGATGAGGCCAAGACCACCAGCAAGCGGAGGAAATAATCATGCCGACCTATCTATCGCCCGGGATTTACACCCGGGAAACGGACTTCAGTTTCTATGTGAAGCAAATCTCGACCTCGTCGGCCGCCATGGTCGGGGTGGCCGAGAAAGGTCCGATCAACAAGCCCGTGCTGGTGACGAGCTGGGAACAGTTCATCAACCGTTTCGGCTCCTACATCAATGAAAGCTATCTGGCCTACGCCGCCCGGGCGTTTTTCGACAACGGCGGCTCGGTCCTCTACGTCACCCGCATCGCCCATCTCACCGATCCCACCGACCGGGACACCCTGACGGCGCTGAAGTCTTCCATCGTGCTGCAGAACCGGGAGGCGACGCCCGCCGACGCCCTGCGGATCGAGGCCGTGAACGAAGGCGTCTGGGGCGACCGGCTCTCCGTCTCCATCGAGGACGGCTCCCTTGACCCGACCAACCATTTCAACCTGGTGGTCCGGCATAAAGGCGATGTGGTCGAGGTGTTCAAGGATCTGAGCATGGACGAGACGCTGCCGAACCACGTGGAGCTGGCGATCAACGACCGCTCGGATTTCATCCTGATCCAGGATCTGTCCACAGCAACGGGAACGCCCGGCGACCGCCCGGCATTGGGCGTGTTCACGCTCAGCGGCGGTGACAACGGGCTCACCGATCTGGCCGATGCGGACTTCATCGGCGATCCCTCGCAGCATACCGGCCTCTATGGCTTTGACGAGATCGACGCCCTGAACCTGCTGATGGTCCCCGGCGTCACCACAGTGCCGGTCATCAACGCTGGAATCGCCTATGCCGAGGGGCGCAAGGATCTGCTGTTCATCGCCGACACGCCCATGCACCTGGAGCCGCTCGAAGCGGTCGACTTCCGCAAGGGACAAGGGATGTACAGCCACGCGGCATTCAACTCCTCCTACGCGGCGCTCTACTATCCCTGGCTGGAGATCAGCGATCCGGTCAACTCGCGCAAAAAGCTGGTGCCGCCCTGCGGCGCGGTGGCGGGCTGCATCGCCCGCAGCGACCAGAAGACCAACGTCTGGAACGCGCCCGCCGGTATTGACCGTGGCCGCATCTTCAACACGCTCTCCCTGGCCTACAAGACCAGCCGTGGCGAGCGCGATGTGCTCTATCCGGAAGGGGTCAACGTCATCGCCGTGTTCCCCGACACCGGCATCAACATCTGGGGCCAGAAGACGCTGCAAAGCCAGCCCTCGGCCGTGGACCGCATCAACGTCCGCCGTCTGATGATGTTTATGGAGGAAGCCATCTCGGAATCCTCCCGCTTCGTGGTGTTCGAGCCGAACCATCCCCAGACCTGGCGTGCCCTCGGCCGCCTGATCAACCCCTTCCTTCAGGACATCAAGGACAAGGGTGGCCTCTACGACTTCGCCTTCCAGTGCGACGAGGAGACCAACACCCCGGCGGTCATCGACCGCAACGAAATGGTGGCCCGCGTGTTCGTCAAGCCGACCAAGACGGCGGAGTTCATCGAGCTGAACTTCATCCTGACCAGCACCGGCGCGGACTTCAAAGAAATCATCTAACGGGAGAACACGGCTATGAGAAGCGGAAACATGCCCAAAAGCCTTTACCAGAACTGGCAGTTTGCCATCGAGGTAAACGGCTTCGACGTGGCCCTGTTCCACAAGGGACAGGAGCCCAAAACCGAATTCGAGGAAGTGGCCTTCGCCCCGGCCGGGTCCATGTTCGACCAAAAGGTGGCGGGCCGGGTCAAGTTCGAGGACATCACCCTCGAGAAAGGCAACCTGCAGGACGGCTCCGACGAGGCGGCCCGCGAATGGATCAAGAAACAGGTGGACGTGAACGCCGTCACCGGTGGTCTTCCGGCTGACTACATGCGCGACATCGATGTTGTCCGCTACGACCGCACCGGCAACGAGACCCGCCGCTGGACACTGCACGGGGCCTGGGTGAAGGCGCTTGAATATGACGAGCTCGAGGGCGGCAACACCGAGAACACCATCGAGAAGCTCACCATCTGCTTCCAATACTGGACCTAAACCGGAGGATCGACCATGTACAGCTTTGAACTGCCAAGCGGCACTGAACTCGAACTCCGGGAAATGACCGGGACCGAGGAAGAACTGCTCACCAACCAGCGCCTGATCCGCTCCGGAGAGGCGATCAACCAGGTGCTCCGCAACTGTTTCGTCCGGCTGGGCGAGAAGACCGACCCCGATCTTTCCGAGGTGATGAACCTGCTCTCGGGTGACCGGCTGTTCGCCTTGGTCCGCCTGCGCCAGATTTCCCTCGGCGACGAGGTGGAGCTGGAGCTGAGCTGCCCGAACAGCGCCTGCCGCATGACCAATTTCGTGACCGTCAATCTCGAGGATCTCAAGGTCACCCCCTACGGCGAGGAGCGGGAGTTCGCCTTCAAGCTGCCCGGCTCCAAGAAAACCGTGCGCTTCGGATATCTCGACGGCCACAAGGAAAAACGCCTGGCCAGCCTGCGCGAGCCCAACATCACCTCGGCCATGCTCATCCGTATCCTCGACATCGACGGCAAGGCTCCCTCCAAGAAGAGCCTGGCGGAAATGTCGATGCGCGACCGCAACGCCCTGCGGCAGGAGATGTCGCGGGTCGACGCGGGAATCGACACCTCGGTGGAGACCGAATGCGATGGCTGCGGCACCAAGATCCGCACCCGTCTGGAGGCGGAACCGTCTTTTTTGTTCCCAGGAGTTCGCTTGTAAGCGACGCATTCTTTCTCGCTTACGGCGGACTGCACTGGGGCTGGTCGGAAACCCGCTCGCTGCCGCTCAGGGTCCGGCGTCAGTTCGTCGAGGCCCTCGAGCGGCAGCTTGATTTTGAACGTGAGCAAACGGAACGGCGATAGATGAACGGCGATCTCGGACTGGGCATAGTGGTATCGATGAAGGATGCGTTCTCGCAGAACGCGCAGCGCATCCGTGGCTCCATGATGGACCTCGATTCCACCGTGGCGGATGCCAGCGAGCGGATGACCCGCAACCTGGACCGTATCCAGCAAGGCACCATGATGCTGGGGGCGGGACTGGCCCTGATGGCGGTGCCCGCCGCCCTGGTCGCCTCCACCGCCGCGACCCAGAAAGCCCTGGGCGAGCTGGCGTCCCTCGGCGTGCAGGACCTCCGGGCCATCGAGGACGCCGCCGAATCCTTCACCAACCAATGGTCCGGTGCCGACAAGGCCGCCTTCATCACCGCCACCTACGATGTGAAATCGGCCCTGTCCAACCTCAGCGACGAGGCCGTGGGCGTCTTCACCTCCATGGCCGCCATGACGGCCAAGGCGACCAAGGCCACCACCCAGGAGATGGTCGGCACCTTCACCACGGCCTACGGGATATTCAAGCCCATCATGGCCGACATGAACGACATGGAATGGGCGACCGCCTTTTCCGGAGCCATGGCGCAGACCGTGGCCTCGTTCAAGACCAACGGCACCCAGATGGCCGACGCCATCAAGAACATCGGCGCGGTGGCCGCCGCGAGCAACATTCCCCTGAACGAGCAGCTCGCCGTGCTCGGCCAGCTCCAGACCACCATGCCCGGCTCCGAGGCGGGCACGTTGTACAAGGCGTTCATCATGAAGGCGGCCGAGGCCGGTGACGAGCTTGGCCTGTCCTTCACCGATACCAGCGGCCGTCTCAAGGGCGTGGTTCCCATCCTGCAGGAGATCAAGCGCCAGTTCCCCGATCTCTCCAACGCCGCCGCCCAGGTGAAGCTGAAGAAGGCTTTCGGTTCCGACGAGGCGGTCAAGTTCCTGCTGCAAATGTCGGCGGGCATGGAGAGCCTCGAAGGCAATATCCAGTCGGTGGGCCGGGCCATGAAGACCGGCACGGCGGTCACCGAACAGATGGCCGACGCCATGAACCAGGACATCGGAGCCCGATTCCTGCTCCTGCGCCAGCAGGTGGCCAACCTCAGCGAAATCCTGGGACGCACTCTGCTGCCGGTGGTCACGCCGGTGTTGGGCGGCATCTCCCGCGTCATTCTATTCCTGCAACGCATGGCCAAATCGATGCCGGGCGTGACCCGGGTGGTCCTTGGATTATCCATGGCCCTCGGCACCATTCTGGTCGTGGCCGGAGCCGTCACCGCCGCCGTGGGCATGGTGGGACTCATGCTGCCCGCCATCAAGGCCGGGTTCGTGGCCATCAGCGCCGCGCTCGCCGGAGTGGGTTCGGCGGTCGCGACCTATTTTCTGCCTGTCACCGCGATCATCGCGGGCGTGATCCTTTCGGTGTATCTGCTCAAACGCGCCTGGGAAACCAACTTCGGCGGCATCCAGGACGTCATCACCGGGGCCTGGAACAAGGTCTCGCTGGTCTTCCGGGGGATCAGGGAGCTGGTGGGCTCGCTCAGCGGCGGCGTCGGACAGATGTCGGCCGAACTGGCCCAAAAGCTCGAATCCGCCGGTCTGCTGGGCTTCGTGGTCACCGTCTTCAAAGCCTATTATCGCGTTCGCGAAGCCTTGGCCGGATTGTGGGGCGCTTTTTCCCATGCCTTTGGCCGCATCCGCGCCATCCTCGAACCGACCGTCCGCACCCTGATGAGCGCCTATGCGGCGCTGGCCAGCGCGGTCTTTTCGGTGGTGGAGATCTTCGGCGTGGCCGCCAGCGCCACCGATGGGTCGTCCTGGCGTACCTTCGGCACGGTTATCGGCACCGTCGCCGGTGTGCTTCTTCAGGGGTTGGCTTTCGCACTCAAGATCGTGGCCTGGAACCTGTCTCTCATTGTTCGTGTCCTGGCGGTCGTAGTGCGCAGCGTGGTCTGGGTCGGCAAGGTCATCGTCGGGTCCCTGGTCGGAGCAACCAAGTTCATCTACAAGTTCCTGCTACCCGTGCGCATGATCGGCGAGGCCTTCATGGCCGCCGGGAAGATCGTCTATTCCGTCTGGCAGGTGCTGACCGGCGACATCTCCCTGCTGGACGGTCTCAAGGCCATCGGCGGCGCTGTCTACGATTTTCTCGCCACCCCGTTCCGATGGGCGCGGGATGTGGTGGTCGGTGTCTGGAATTTCATTTCCGGCATCTTCACCTCCATCGGACGCCTGGTGGCCGACGCCGCCGGGCAGATCGGCCAGGCGATTTTGAATCTGCCGATCATCAGCACCCTGCGGGATCTGTTTGCCACCGTGCGCTCCTTCTTCGCCGGGGACACCACCTTTTTCGAGGCGGGCAAGAAGCTACTGATCACCCTGGGTGAAGGGATCTGGTCGGCGGTGACCTATCCCTTCACCATGCTCAAGAACGCCTTGGGCAAGCTGCGCAATCTGCTGCCGTTTTCCGACGCCCGCGAGGGACCGCTCGCCAGCCTGACCGCCTCCGGCTCCGCGCTGCTCAAAACCCTCGCCGACGGCATGAGCCTTACCCAGACGCTGCCCGCGAAAGTGTTCGGCTTCGCCGCTCGCGGGATTCTCTCGGCCGCTGCGGGAGCCTGGCAGCAGATCAAAACGGCGGGCGGAAACCTCATGGACGCCGCCTCGGCTCCTTTCCGGATGGCCGGAAAACTCTGGGACGGTCTGACCTCCGGGGCTCAATCCGTCGCGGCCAAGGCCGGTGCCATCTTCGAAGGTCTCAAACAATCCCTGTTTGGCGGCACGCCTGAGCTGGCGATCACGCCGCCCCAGGTCAATGCCTGGGACGCGCTGGCCACGGGAGCCGTCACTGTTCGCGACCGGATCGTTGCCACGCTGTCTGCCGTCCCCGGGGCTGTGGGCCGAATCTTTGCCAGTGCCGGTACCGAGGGTCAATCTCTCTGGCAGAGGCTTTCCAGTGGCGCGAGCGCGGGCATTCAGGCGATCAAGGATCGCAGCGCCGGGATCGCCAATGGTTTGCTCTCCTCCGCTCGCGCCATGCTGGGAGTCCAGACCCCGGTCCCGCAGGTGGCCGAGCGGAAACAACCGCTCGGAGCTGCGCCGCCCGCCGAATCGATTGGGCAACGCATCATCGAAAGCGTGCTCAGTCTCGTGCCGCGTCTGGACGAACGCCTGGTGCCCAAGGCCCTGAGCGCCATGCTGATGCTCCAGCCAGTCATGGCCACGGCCGCGCCACCCCCACAACCGATGAGCGGCACCGTGCAGACCGTCGCGGCGGCCGTCGAGCCGGTAAGTAAGAGCTATATCCAGCCGTTTGCGGTGGAACCGGCACCGGAAATCGGAAGTGCCTCTCCCGCTCCGGCCGGGATCGAGCGGCCCAAGACGGCCGCGCCGACTCCGATAGCGAAGCCCCTGCAATCCGGACTGACCGAGACGGTGCCTTCCGAACGCTTGATCGCTCCGGCCCGCACCGCTCCCGCGACACCCCTGCGGGCAGAGGAAGCCGGTCCGGGGCTGCGCGAACTGCTGGAATCGCTACTCTCGCGCCTCGATGGCCTGGCCGACCGCCCGGTGGAACTGAGCGTGACCACCAACATCGATGGCCGGAAGGTGGCCGAGGCCGTCTACAAGGACCTGCGGGAGCGGAAAATCAGAAACTACGAAACCCTGTGAGAGGACCGATGAAACGCATCTTTGTCTGCAGCCCGTTCGCGGGCGACATAACCCGAAACGTGAAGGTCGCTGAGGCACTTTGCCGCCAGGTCATGAGAAGCGGTCACGCGCCGTTCGCGCCGCACCTGCTGTATCCGACCTTCACCGACGACAGCGTTCCCGAGCAGCGGGAGATGGGCATCGCCTGCGGCCTGGCCTACATGGAATGTTGCGAAGAGGTGTGGGCGTTCACCGGCAACGGAATTTCCAGCGGCATGCGGCGGGAACTCGACCGGGCCGGACAACTGGGCAAGCCAATCATCGAGATCGCCGAGGTGTAAGCAATGGCCTGGGATCAACAGCCCATCAAGGGATATCTGGTGGACGCCGACACGGGGGAGCGGCTCGAATTCCAGTACAACCCCAACTCCATCAGCGACGAGAAGTCGACCGACTACGCGACGATCAAGATCCCCGGCATGAGCCACCCGCGCTACCAGTACGTCGCCGGAGAACCGCGCCGGATCGCCTTCAAGGTCGAGCTGTTCAAGGGGCCGGTGAAGCAGAAGGTCGACTGGCTCCGCTCGCTGCAATATCCGGAACACGCCGGAACCATGCTCAAGAACGCGCCGCACCGTGTGCTGCTGATTTTCGGCGATCTCTACCCGGGCGTGACCTGCATCGTCCGGCAGGTGAAGGCGCGTTTCTTCGGCCTGTTCGACCGGGACAACCTGCTGCCGCAACGGGCCGAGGTGGACATCGTCCTCGAGGAATATGTGGACCGTTCCATTAACTGGTCGGAGGTGCGCTCATGATCGGCCGCAATTCCCGCTACGCCCGCTGCGTTCTTTACCGGGACAGCGACGGCACCTCCCTCGGCATGCGCCAGCGCATCGACACCACCCCCAGACACGACGACCGCCTGCACACCGTGGTCGAGGGCGACCGTCTGGATCTGCTGGCGCACCGCTATCTGGGCGACGCCCGGCTCTGGTGGATCATCTGCGACTACAACGACCTCTTTTTCCCGTTGGCGCTCGAGCCGGGTCTGGCGCTGCGCATTCCCTCCCGCGAACACGTCCAGATGCGCCTTCTCGACTGAAGCGTCCGACACCTCGCCATGCCTTCCGGTAAGTAAGCAGGGAACTGCGAACCGCCGGAGAAACGCATGGATCTGGATACCTTCAAACCGACATTTCTGATTCAGATCGAGGGGCAAGACCTCTCGAAGGACATCACCCAGGAGATCACCTCGTTCGTCTTCACCGACAACGAGGAAGAGCTGGATGTTCTCGAGCTGTCGGTGACCGACCGCAACCTGCAGTTCGTCGACGATCCGCTGTTCCAGGAAGGCAACGAGATCGTGGCCCGCTTCGGCTACGTGGGGAACCTCTCTCCGCGCAAGAAGGCGGTCATCAAGGACATCGATTACGACTTCCCGGAAAACGGTGATCCGACCATCCGCATCAAGGCCTACGACAAGGGCTTCAAACTCGCGGGCAAGGAAAACCAGAAGGTCTGGCAAAAACCTGCTCCCGGCATCCTCTATTCGGAAATCGCCGAACAAGTCGCTGCCGCCAACGGCCTCACCCCGGTGGTCACGGCCACCAAGGGAACCCATCTCCGCGTCACCCAGAGCAACATTTCGGATGCCCAGTTCCTCAAGGATCTGGCGGAAAAGGCCCGTGACCGCGATGGCGACGGCGTGAGCGGCTATGTCTTCTACATCCAGGACGACGAACTCCATTTCCATCCCCGCGAGCTCGACCAGACGCCGCTTCTGACCCTCGAATATTTCACCGACACCAAGGGCCTGCTGCGCTCGTTCCGCCCCAGCACCCAATCCCAGGGAGCCAAGGGCGCGGGTGTCGAGACCAAGACGGTCGGCGTCGACCCGCGCAAGAAGGACGTGGTCGAGCACAAGGCCAACAACGCCAGTACGCCCGAGCGGACGGCCCTGGGCAAGCAGACCTATCTGGTCGACGGCAACACCGGCGAAGGCAGCTTCAAGGAACAGGAGACGGGGCAGATCGTGCCCAGCTTCGACCGCTCCGAAGGCTTTCACGAAGAGCCGCGCCAGGAGCCCGCCCAGGACAGCGCCGAAGGCAAGTTCCGCGAGGCCGAGCTGCGCCAGGTCGAGGCGGATGCGGCAACCATCGGCATTCCCCAGCTACGCGCCAAGAAGAACGTCGAGATCAAGGGCGTGGGCCGGAAGTTTTCCGGCATCTACTACTGCCACTCGGTGCGCCACAGCATCAGCGGCGCTGGCTATCTCTGCGAACTCAAACTCAAGAAGAACGCCCTCGGCAAGGGCGCGGGCGACAAGTCCGCCGAGTCCCAGGGCAAACCCAACGACAGGGAGGCCCCGCCCACGCCGCAAAACGAGCCGCCAGCCATGGTGACCATCGACGCGGATTCCGGCGCGGTCACACAAGGAGGCGGCAATGGGTGATCTCAGCAAGAATTTCAACCGTTCGGAATTCGTCTGCAAGGGCAAGAACTGCTGCGGCCATTCGGCTGCGGTCCATCCCGACCTGGTCGACGCCCTGCAGGCCTTGCGCGACCGCATCGGCAAACCGCTGTCCATCACCAGCGGCTTCCGCTGCAACCGGCACAACCAGGCGGTGGGCGGCGCGGAGCAGAGTTTCCACACGCTGGGCATGGCGGCCGACGTGAGCTGTCCCGCTGGCGTTTCGCCTGACGCACTGGCGGTCATCGCCGAGGAGATCCCTCTCTTCCGCGAGGGGGGCATCGGCGTCTATGCCTCCTGGGTCCATCTCGATGTGCGCCAGTCGGGCAAGGCGAGGTGGCGGTCATGAGCGCCCAAACCAAGACCCTGTTTTCCGGCACCGCGCTGGGTCTCTCCGGACCGCTTCGGGTGGAGATCCTGCCCAATGGAATGACCGCGAGGCTGACCCAGCCGTTCCGTGTCCGCACCGGCGCTGGCCGCATCATCGAAGTGCCCGCCGGGTTCGAGACCGACTTCGCCTCGGTGCCGCGCCTGTTCTGGCGCGTGGTGCCGCCCTGGGGACGATATTCCCCGGCGGCCGTCGTTCACGACTATCTCTACCACACCGGCAAGGTTTCGCGGCTTGCGGCCGACCGCGTCTTTCTCGAACTGATGGCGGCCCTGGGCGTGCCTCTGTGGAAACGCCAGGTCATGTATTGGGCGGTTCGCCTCGGCGGATGGCTGGCCTGGGACGCCAGTCGAAAACGGGAGGCGGAGCATGCTTGAAACCCGCGACCGTCAATCCGAGGAGCGCTACCGCAACCGCTGGTACGGCAAGTACCGGGCCTTCGTGCGCGACAACAACGACCCCGAACGCCTCGGCCGGGTCCGCCTGGAAATCCCCGCCGTGCTCGGCAGCGGCCGGGAGAACTGGTCCGAATGGGCCGCGCCCTGTTTCCCCTACGGCGGCAACGACGACACCGGCATGTTCCTGGTCCCCGAGGAAGGGGCCTCGGTCTGGGCCGAGTTCGAGGGCGGCGTCGTCCAGTATCCGATCTGGACCGGGGTCTGGCTGGCCAGGAGCAATCCCGGCGAACAGCCCGAGGAATCCAAGCGCACCTGCGCGAATGCCTTCTGCCATGACTGCGAGGACAAGGTCGAGCATCAGGCCAACCGGCACGACGATCTCGAACACAAGAAGTACCACGGCCATCCGCCGTATTACTGCCCGCGCCTGAAGGTCCTGCTCAAGACCGAGACCGGCCACACCATCCTGGCCGATGACCGCGACGGCGACGAGCTGCTGCGGATCATCGACCGCGCCGGACAGATCCTCACCATGGAAGGGAAGGTGAAGCCGGAAATGCAGAGCGGCAACGCCCTGCGGCGAGGCACGAAGGATGCCGAGAAAGGCGACCAGCTCGACATCGTTTCGCAGATCGTCGGCTCCCGCGCCCGCATCCAGCTTACCGACCTCTGCCGCCAGCAGGTGATCCTCGAAGCCTGGCAGGACAAGGAGAAGGTCCACATCCTCTCGTGCGACAAGGGCCGCTCCCGCTGGCAGAAGATCCTCATCGATACCACCAAGGGTCGGGAGAAGGTTCACATCTGGGGACTCAACGGCGCCCAGGAAATCCTCGTCGATTCCACCGCCGCCGCCGAACAGATCCGGCTCACCGACAGGGCCGGTCAGGTGGTGCGCATGAACGCCGCACCCGGCCAGGAGAGCATCAGCGCCACCGACAAGTCCGGCAGCCTCGTGTTCATGGATGGGGTGGCTGGAAACATCATCATTCGCTCGACGAGCACCGTCTTGATCAACACCTGAAGGAAGCATCGCATGGGAGAAAGAACAACAACGCCCTCCGGACTCTCGGCCAGCGAGGAATTGCTGGCCAGGACCTTCGAGCATTGGCGGGAGGAATTCCGCAGCATCCTCGAAAACCACCGCCGGGAAATCCAGGACCGCCTCGAGAAGATCGAGCGCGAAATCGAGAAGAAATCGGACAAGGAAAACGTCGAGGTGCTGGTCCGCTCGATCTATTCCGATCTGCACCGGCACGCCGAGGAGATCGACCGGCTGCATGCCCGGGTCGGCTCCAAGATGGGGACCGAGACCATGTGGAAGATCGTCGGCCTGGTGTTGACCATCGGCAGCACCATCGGCGGACTCGTCGGCTTTCTGATCCATCTGTTGCTGAAGGTGAACCCATGAGCTCCCAGGCGCGACTCGGCGACATCAGCAGTCACGGCGGCGTCATCATCACCGGGGCGAGCCGGACGCTGGACAACGGCATGCCGGTGGCCCGCATGGGTGATCTGCACGTCTGTCCCATCCCGGGGCATGGCGTGACGCCCATCGTGACCGGCAGCTTCGACACCATCACCGAAGGATTGCCCAACGCCCGCATCGGCGACATCACCGCCTGCGGAGCCATCATCGTCACCGGCAGTCCCAACACCATCGACAACTGAGGGGGACGCCATGAACAATCTTGAACAGCCGCAGGAACCGCACTACTGGGATGTTTTCCCGAAACTGATCCGGGTCTCGCGATCCCCATTCGTCCAGCGCATTCCGCTCTCGATCCGTGGTCTACCCGAAGCGCCGGTGTTTGAAACGTCCAATCCCGACGTGGCCAGTGTCGATGAGGACGGCAATGTCGAGTGCGGCTTCGTTCCCGGGGCGGCCATGATCCTGGTCTGGGATTCGCCCGAGCGGCTCAGCCTGCGTCACGTCCAGGTCGAGGTCTATGGCGGCGGCGTCTCCGCACCGGTGGAGGTCCCTTCATGACGGATGCCCCGCCAACCTTTTGCCACTGGGAGGTACAGCCTCGCTCCATCCGCCTCTCCGCTGGCGAGTTCGAGCAACGGATTCCGCTCTCCCTGCGCGGCGACGTGGACGCCCCGGTCTTTGCCTCCAGCAATCCGGAGGTCGCGGAGATCGAGCCGGACGGTGTCATTCGCTGCGGCTGGACCATCGGCAACGCCGTGCTCATGGTCTGGCGATCCTCGGTCCGGGACAGCCTCCGTCATGTACTGGTGGAGGTCCGCGATCCGTCCTGGTTCGCCGACCACCCGGACTTTGCCAGCGGAGCATCGGTTTTCCTCAGTGGCACGGTGGTCAACGCCCTCAACACCAGCGGTGTCGGCAACGCGCTGATCGAATTCCGCCGCTCGGAAACCGGCCCGGCTGCGTACCAGACCTTCGCCAACGCCTATGGCGGATTCGAGCTGTCCGTGCCCGAGGGGTTCTATTACGTGGAGGTCACCGCGCCGGGATACATCGCCTGGCACGGCTGGGTGAACGCCGACCCCAACACTTCCGGCGACATCCAGATCGTTCTCTCGCCCGAACTCGACGGCCAGGTCGCCCGCATCGTGTTGCAGTGGGGGCTCAACCCCCGGGATCTCGATTCCCATCTCACCGGACCGACGCCATCCGGCGGCAGGTTCCATGTGTTCTATTCCCACACCATCGAAAACGAGGCGGCGGAATTGGACGTGGACGACACCAGTTCCTACGGGCCGGAGACCATCACCATCCATCGGCTCATCCCCGGTGTCTACCGCTACGCAGTCCACGACTACACCAACCGCAACGCCAATCCGAGCACCGGCCTGGCGCAGTCCGGAGCATCGGTGAAGGTGTTCTTGAGCGATGGCCGTGAGCAGACCTTCAACGTTCCCAACGCCCCCGGCACGGTCTGGACCGTGTTCGAAATCGACGGCGCGACCGGGACAGTGACGCCGGTCAACGCCATGAGCTATCAATCCCAACCCGCCAATGTCGGCATGTAATGGAGGTTTTCCATGATTTCCGAAGAACCCGCCGACTTGCAGGCCACCATCGAACAGACCGATTCCGGCGAACAACAGTATGTGCTGCGGGCGCTCTGCGATCACCTGTCCGGCATCCGTGAAGAGCTTTCCGGCATCCGCACGCTGCTGGAGGCCGGTCACGCCGCCTCGGAGGCGATGCGTGGACAGGCCCAGGCCTATCTTGAGGCCCAGCAGGCCAGGACACAGGAGTACCTGGAGCAGGTACAGATCGAGCCGGAGCCCGATTTTTATCCCTTCGTCGAACTGCCTGCGGGCACAGCACCCCGGGATCTGCCGGACGGCAACCGGCTCTTCACCTTGCCCGACGGCATGATCCTGCGAACCACGGACGACCAGCGAATCTGCGTCATCGACGCCGGGGAACAGCAGGTCATCACCCCCGGACCCGGCACGACCATCGAGGTCGCCCCGGGACGCCTTTACACCCTGGTCGAGTCCTATCTGCGTTCGACCCAGGAGGCAGCCGGTATCAGCGGACTGCCCGCCGGGATCGAGCCGACCGCCATGGGCGCGGAGCGCTTCGCTGTGAATCTGCCCGAGGGCATCCGTCTCGATGTCGATCACCGAGAACGGTTCATCACCTTGATCAACCCGGCCGGACCTATTGACATCATCGGCATCGGCCGCATCGATGGCATCGGCGAAACCATCGCTGTCCGTCTGCTCTCCGGGGGAGCCAAGGGATTCCAGTGCGGCCAGTCCGGCCACGGCGGACTGATCGAGGCGGACGGCACCATCCATCTGGGACTCAAGAGCGGACTGGATCTGGTGATCCGATTCCTGGGAGAAGCCGTCGACGACGGCGCACCGGGAAATGGCTGCTCAGGACAGTGCGGCATCGACTGCGTGGAGCGTACCTGATGAGCTACGACTTTCTCGGCAAGGGGTTGCGTTACCCGTTCCGGTTTCAGTCGCTATCCGGCGGCACCCAGATCTCGGCCGCCACCTCGCGGGAGCACGAACATATCCGCGAAAGCATCCTGCAGATCCTCGGCACCCGGATCGGCGAACGGTTCATGAATCCGGAGTTCGGCTCCCGGCTGAAGGATCTGGTGTTCGAACAGAACGACGAGGTGCTCAAGGGCCTGCTGCGCCATTACGTGATCGACGCCATCAAGCGCTGGGAAAAGCGGGTGATCATCACGGAGGTACACTTCGACGACCGGCCGCTGAACATCGACGGCAACCTGCTGCTGGTGCATATCGCCTACCGGGTGATCCAGAGCCAGGTGGAAGGGAATCTGGTTTATCCCTTCTACAGGGAAGCGCCAGCCAGCCCCGCTCGCTGAACCATCCCGTCTCCGACACATCCATGTCCCTTCCGGTAAGTAACCGGCGTGGCGAGAGCATCAGGCGCTCTTGCGTAACCGCCGAAAACCGGAGAGACCATGGGCCGCGCAAGCATCGGATACATCAACAAGGATTACGAATCGATCCGTCAGGAGCTGTTGGCGAAAATCCCGCAGCTCACCGACCGTTGGACCGATTTCAACCACTCCGATCTCGGCGTCGTCCTGCTCGATCTGTTCTGCGGCGTGGGCGACATGCTGGCCTACTACCTGGACGCCCAGGCGGCCGAGGCCTTTCTGCCCACGGCCCGCCAGCGCCAGAACGTCATCAACCTCTGCAAGCTCATCGGCTACCGGCTGGACTCGCCGGTGGCCTCCACCACCACGCTGCGTTTTCGGCTCTCCGTCCCGCTCGGCAAGGACCTGATCATTCCGGCGGGGACAGCCTGCCGCGCCTTGCTGAGTGACGGCGAAGCGGATTTTGAGACGGTCGAGGACGGTCTGATCCCGCGAGGCGTGCTCTCGGTGGACATCTCGGCCCGGCAAGGCGTGCGCCGCACCGAGACCTTCACTTCGACGGGGCTGCCATTCCAGCGCATCCGCCTGACCGGCGACGTCATCGCCCAGGGCACCATCACCGTTTCGGTGGGGGACGACGCCTGGAGCGAGGTCGATCATTTCCAGGACAGCCTGGCCGACAGCCGCCATTTCATGGCCGACCTGGACGCCCTCGACATCTCTACCCTGATTTTCGGCGATGGGCAAAGCGGCGCTGTACCCGCTCAGGGAAGCGCCATCACCGTCAGCTATCTGCAGACCATCGGAGACCAGGGCAATCTCGGTCCGAACCGGATCATCCAACTGCTGAGCCCGGTCTACCTCGACGGCGGCCAGGTCTCCCTGACCGTCACCAACCCGGTGCCCGCCACCGGCGGCGCTTCGCGGGAAGCCCTCGAACACGCCCGCCGACAGGCACCGGCGGAGCTGCGCAGTCTCTGGAAGGCCGTCACCCTGGAGGATTACCAGGCGCTCGCCGAAGGTTACCCCGGCGTCGCCAAGGCCAAGGTGCTCGACACCAATGCCTGCCAGAACATCCGCTACTACAACGTCCAACTGGCTATCGCCCCCAACGGCGGCGGCATGCCCTCGGCGCTGCTCAAGCGGGACCTCGCCGAGTTTCTCGAACGCCGCAAGGTCATCACGGTCGAGATCAACCTGTTCGACCCGATCTACCGCCCCGTTTCCATCGACGCCGAGGTCTACATCTGGCCCGGTGAACCGCTGGAAAATGTGCGCAGCCGCATCGAAGCCGCGCTCTCCGATTTCTTTTCCTTCGACCAAGTCTCCTTTGGCCAGACCATTCACTTCTCCGACCTGGTGGCCCTGATCGACGGCGTGCGCGGCGTCAGCCACATGCATCTCTACGCGCCCCAGCAGGACATAGAGCTGCGCCATGGCGAAATCCCGGTTCTCGGCACCGTCAACCTCGATCTGCGGAGGGCTGGTTGATGTCGGATTGGTTCAAGGACAATCTGCTCGGCCTACTGCCGCCGCTTTACGAGCACAACGACGAGGCCGGTGACCTGCGCACCTTTCTGAGCCTTCCCGCCGGAACGCTCGACGAGCTCAAGCAGGCCATCGACGATTTCCCGACCATCTTCGACGTCGATCACTGCGACGAGCGCTTCCTGCCGCTGCTGGCAAGGCTCGTCGGCCTCGAAGTGGACGGCACCTGTTCGCCGAACTGCCAGCGCCGCCGCGTGCGGGAGGCGGTCGAAATCTATCGCCGCAAGGGCACCATTCCGGCCATCGAACGCGACTTCGACGCGCTCGGTTGGCAGGGGGAACTCCAGGAAACCTTCCGCTCGGCGCTGCGTCTCAATGCCCGCTCCCGACTCAGCAGCGCCAAACTACCCGGGCTGGTGTTCAGCCTCGGCGTGTTTCGCGTGCTGTGTCTCAACCAGACCGAGGGGCTGCGCGACGCCCTGGTGTTTCACCACCCGGCGGGCACCCGCTGTTTCTGGCTCCAGTTTCTCCTGGAATGGATCGAAGGCGGCGCGATGCTCGACTTCGGGCATGCCAACGCCGTGCGCAGGATCGTGCTGGCGTTCCTCGACGAGACCTTCGTCCTTGGCCGCTCCTCGCTCGGTTCCTGTCGTCACCTGACCAACAAGCAGAGGGCCTGGGAGCTGCTGCAGCTCACCAGCACCACGGAGATGATTCCGGAGATCGACCGGGCCGCCGTGAAGGTCTCCCGTTTTCACGGCCGCCAGAACCGGATGCGTCTGAACCACAAGGCCCTCAACGACTGGCGGTTGCCGCACACCCGCGTCGGCGAAGATCGGGTTTCCTTCTGCACGCCCATCTACACCGGCCGAGACTTCGAAGGGGATGTGCTGGAAAGCGGCTTCGGGCTGGGCGAGAGCCATCTCAACCGCAAGCCGCTGACCCATGGCGAGACCGCGCTGCGCTACTGCTTCCGGCAGAAGGATTTCTTTTTCGACACGCAAGCGGAACCGGTCGAACGGGCGGAGGCCAAGTACGACCTGCGCCTGCCGCTGGAATCTCGTCACCGCCTCTGCTTCCAGCTTGGCCGCGCCAGGCTCAACACTGGTCTCGACCTCACCGCCAACCAGGGCGGCATCAGCAATCTGCTGCTCGCCTCCACTGCTGGCTGCGACGCGGACGTCACCCTGGCCGTCGACCGGATCGACCGATGGCGGCGGAGAGGGCCTGTGTTCCGGCTCAACGCGAACACCCTGAACACCCGGTATCTGAGCAATGCGAATCTGACCGGCGAACGGGCCTCGCTTGAAGTCTACGTGGACACGGGCTCTCTCCAGCGCCATCGGGTCGAGACCATGAAGCTGGGCGCGAGCCCGCTCAACACCACCGGCCTGCGCCTCTCCGTTGATCGGACCCGCCCGATGCGCGTCAGCCGCATGCGCCTCAACCAGGCCGGATTCCGCTGGTCGCGGCCGTCCTACCGTTGGCTGTTCCGTCAGCAGGATCTGCACGCACCCACGCAGGCCGGGTTCGAGGCCGCCACCAATAACTATCGTGCCACCCAGTGGCCCACCTGAAGGAGAACCCATGGCGATTCACCTCTATCTTGACGAAGCGCTGACTCAGCAGATTTCCGAGGGGGATTTCAGCCGCCCCGAGGCCGAGAGCTACAACGGCACCGATGGCGACATCAAGGATCGGCAACTCTACGTCGCCAACGAGCAGACGGGCCTTGCCTCGGCCATCGACGCGGCGCAGACCTCCATCGCCCTGGCCGAACCGCGCTTTGCCGACGGCGAACTCATCATCATCGACGGCGAGCAGATGCTCATCGAAAGCGGCGGCGGCACCGCCAATCTCACCGTGCAGCGGGGCGTGGCCAACACCGCTCCGGCCGCGCACGACGCCGGAACGACCGTCTATTCCGGCTACGACTACACCGGGCTGGTGCTCGATCCCATTGATGAGACCGGCACCGACGAATCGGTCTGGTACCGCCTGGCCCTGACCCAGGCCGGACTCGACACCGCCACCCAGGGCGCACCGCTGAATCTCGGCGACAAGGCCTTCCAGCAGACGCTGTCTTTCTGGCGGCGCTGCACCGTGCTCCCGGGCACCCCGGTGCAAAACAAACTCGACATCAAGCTGCGCCTGACCGGCACGGAAAACCCGATTCTCTAAGGAGGCCGCCATGGCATACCACAGCATTCAAGGACTCGCCCACGGTCGGCTCGACCTGCTCAATCAACTGCGGACCTTCCTGGTGACCACCACCGGCTGGACCCTGCACGACGACCAGTCGGCCGACTCGCAGCCGTATTTCGTCTTTAAGTCGCAAGGGGAATCCGGGGCCGAGGACGTCTATCTACAGTTCCGTATCAGCACCACCTCCGGGCGGATTCACGTCGCTGCATTCCAGTATTGGATTGCTGCCACCCACACCGGCGTCAACGAGGCTTCGCACACCAGTTACACCTACCTGCGGGTGGAGGACAGCGCCGACTTCATCTTCTGGCTGTTCGCCGATCTGGATCACGTCTTCGTGGTCACCAAGCTCGTCTCCACCTACTACGGCCATTACAGCGGATTGCTGAAACGGTTCTGGTCTGGGGCCGTCGCGCTCACGCAGGCGGCGGTCACCGCCGGAAGCGGCGTGGTGATTCAGGTCAACGACGCCACCGTGGTCACGCCCGGACAGGACTATGTGATCAAGGACGACGCGGGCATCGAACGCGTGCGGGTGAGCGCCATCGACACCGCTGCCACGCCGAACACCATCACCGTCGAGACTCTCGTTCGGGATTACGCCTCGGGAGCCAAGATCGGCGAGGACCCGCAGCCGGTCATCAACAGCTACTACAACGCGCCGGGCACATTTTACGCCGTGAACAAGTTCGACGGCTGGACCTCCGCGTCCGGCCAGCAGGGCCGCTGCGGCGCGGCCCACGGCGGTCTCCAGGGCGAAACCGATCCGGAAATGCGCTACGGCACCACCATCCTTTTTCCCTGGCTCGCCTCGATGTCCGGCTCCGCCGCCTACCAGGAACTGCGCGGCGAACTCATCGAGATCTTCGCCGTGGGCGGCGGCAACGTCGCCTCTGAAGACACCATCCAGATCGGAACGGACAGCTACCGCGTGTTCAACCTGACCACCGGCGGCTGGTGCGCGGTGAAGGAGTAACGCCATGGCAACGCATAGCGGAAAGCTCAAATTCGTCACCACGATCACCGGCCAGCGACGCCCGGAAACGCTCCTGTCCATGAACCGGGGCCAGGCGCTCAAGCTCAGCGGGAGGATTCGCCGTGGCCGTGCATAAGGGACAACTGGCATCCATTACCACCCGCCGAGGCATCCGGCGGCCGGATCTGCTCGCCATCGGCGCGGCGCAACCCGGAGCGCTCTTCGAGCTGTTTTCCGGGGCACCGGCCAGGCGCACGGTGATGATCCGGGCCGACAGCGCAGTACGGGTCGCCCATCGGCTCGAACGTCGGTCCGACCTCGCGCTTCGCGTGAACAACCGCCTGAACCGGAACACCGACCTGTGGCTCGTCGTCCATGGCCGTCTGGGCGTCGATGCCGACGCGGCGGTGCGGGTGACGCGCCCCTGGCTGCGGAGCATCGACACCAGCGTCCGGACGTCCGGCGCACACATCAGTCTATCCGACACCGTTCAGCGCATCGCGATCCCGGCCGGGATGCTGGCCGACACGCGCCAGATCCTGTTCGCGGTGCTCATCGATCAAGACCACGAAATTCAGACCTAAAGGAGAACAGCAATGGCACTGGGACTCATCGTCAAAACCGGCCGGATACTGACGGCCAAACTCCTCCTCGGCCAGGCCGTGGACGGCATCACCCACTGCGCCATCGGCGACGGGGATGCCAGCTTCAGCGACCCGCAGAATCCGCCCGCGCCGGACATCGGCCAGACCGGGCTCAGAAACGAACGCGCCCGCAAGTGCTACTACAAGCGGACCTTCCTCAAGGAGGACGCCGAAGGGGCGCTGCTGGTCAACGGCGTGCGCTATCTCGAAACCGGCGAGGAGACCAACACCATCGGCATCTTCTTTCGCTTCGACGAGGCAGAGGCCAACGGCATCACCATCCGCGAATACGGCTTCTTCGGCGGCGACGTGCAGTACGTGCAAAGCGTCACCGGGGATCTCGCCATGGGCGGCGTGTTCCATCAGGACACCAATCCGACCGGCGAGGTGCTGCGCCCGGGCTACCTGTACGAGGTGAAAAACATTCCCGACTTCAACAAGATTTCCGACACCCGCGTGGAGCTGGTCGGGATCATCAAGATCTAACTGGAGGATTCAAACATGAGCATCTCACGCGAGACATTCGACCCGACCAAGAACTACAAGCGCATCCGCTACCATCAGGATCGCGACCTGCTGGATTCCGAACTCAACGAGCAGCAGGACATCATCAACCTGGAGCGGCGCAAGATCGCCGACATCCTGTTCAAGGAAGGCTCCATCATCATGGGCCTCGAGGTCAGCGCGGCCGCCAACGTCCTGACCCTGGCTCCGGGCGTGGTCTACATCGACGGTCATCTGGAACAGGTGAGCGGCGCGACCCTGACCTATGATCCGGCCACCACCAGCGGGGCCGACTACGTCTATGTGGAGCTGCTGAAGTACAACTATGGCTACACCCAGGACCCGGCCCTGATCAATCCGGCCACCGGCGAGCCCACCGCCGAGCGGGAAAAATGGGCGCTCTCCCTCAAGGCGACGGATACCAGCGGCCAGACGCTGCCCAACAACGTGACCGAGCGCCGGGTGATCCCGATCTACAAGTTCGACCGCGAGAGCGGCGACGTCACGCCCACTGTGCAGGAGAAATCAAACCTCTACCTGCGGGATCTGCTGGGCACGCTGCCGGGCAGCCGGATCACCGTCTCCTCGATCACCGAGGACCAGCTCTCCTTCGCCGCCGCCGAGGGGCTCAATTCCCTGATTCAGAATCTGGCCGAGCGCACCTTCGATCAGGCCGGAAGCTATTTGGTGCGGGGCTTCGACACCTTCATCGGCGGCGTCGACGACGACAGCGTGGAGGCGATCACCAACGCCGGACGCGCCTACATCCAGGGCTTCCGGCATCAGCGCGATCTGCCCACCTCGACCCTGGTGCCCAAATCCATCGCCACCAAGTCGGTGCGCGGCGAGCAGAAGACCTTCGACATCAACAAGCGTCGCTATCCGGTCAACTCCACGCCGCTCAAGGAGACGACCCAGGTGGAGGCCATCGTCGAGATCACCCGCAACGTCACTCGCGGCTCGGTGGGCGGCGGCGAAGACCTGCTCGATCCCAATCCTGTGGTGGACATCCTCGAGGTCAGCCAGGGGGCGACCATCTTCCAGGAGGGCGTGGACTGGCAGCAGTCGGGCAACCATGTCGACTGGCTCGGCTCCGGCAACGAACCGGCCATCGGCACCACCTACACGGTGCGCTGGACCTACACCAAGCAGATGGTCAAGGGCACCGACTACGTGGACAGCGGCTGGTTCGGACAGGCCAACCATCCGGCGGCCGGAAACTATTTCTATCTGGTGACCGCCTACAACGCCACCGGCGAGACGGCCTTCAACGCCGCTGCGGTCGTTGCCCGGGCCACCACCGCCGGGGAGATGAACAAGCTCTCCTGGCTACCGGTCAGCGGCGCGACCGGCTATCGCGTCTACCGGGCCGCCACCAACGGCGCACGCACCGACTACAAGCGACTGATGGAACTGGGCAGCGAGGCGCTCTCCTATGTCGACGACGGCGTCGAGGAGATCGGCACCGCTTCGCCTCCGGCCACCAACACGGCCGGACTCACCATGTCGCCAGTGCAGCTCGAGCTGGGCAACCTCAACGTGATCAACTTCGGACGCGGCAACCTCGGCGATCAGCCGGTGAACGGCTCCAACTGCAGCCTGGACTACGACTATTACCTCGGTCGACGCGACATCGTTTACGCCACCACCACCGAGATCAAGCGGCTGGAAGGGGCTCCGGCCGATTTCCCGAAGCTGCCCATCGTGCCGGAAAACGCCCTGGGGCTGTGCAGCATCGACTGCCCGCCCAACTCCACCGACATGGAGATCCGCAACTTCGGCCTGACCCGCATCACCATGGACCAGATCCACGACATCATCCAAGACGTCGAGGACCTGAAGTACAACGACGCCCAGTACCAGATGAACAACGAGCTGCAGAACCGGGACGCCCAGACCAAGAAAGGCATCTACTCGGACGACTTCTCGAACACCGCCCAGTCAGACATCTACCACGCCGAATGGGACGCCCGAGTCAACGAGATCGCCCGTTTCGTCGCGCCGGACCGCATTCCTCACTCCACGGTGCTCTCGGTCGATCAGGCGGGCAGCAATGCCAGCTTCTTCGGCAGCCTGGCGCTACTGCCGGGCAACGAGACCGTGCTGGTGGAACAGAACGACTGGTCCGAGGAGCGGAACATCAACCCCTACGCCGTGTTCGACAAGCCCCCGGCCATGCTGCAGATCACGCCCAACCTCGGGCGGCGCGGCCAAACCGGGATCGCCGTCACCGGCATCAACTTCACCCCGAGCAAATCCGGCATCGTGCTGCGCTGCGACGGCCAGGTGATGGCCAGCAACCTGATCAGCGACGAGGCCGGTCGGGTCAGCGCCTCCTTCACCATTCCGACCAACGCCCGCAACGGCAACCGGATCGTGGAGATGGCCGACGGCGTCTACTCGGCCCGGGCCAGCCTGCAGATCAACGATCCGCTGGTCATCACCCGTATCGAGCGCATCATCGAGAACCGCATCATCCGCGTGCCCGTGGTGCAGGTGGTCTGGCGCACCCAGACCATCTTCGTGCCCCGCGATCCGCTGGCCCAGACTTTCAGCTTCACCCAAAACCAGGTGATTTCCAGCATCGGACTGCAGTTCACCGCCAGGGACCCGAGCATTCCGGTCACGGTGCAGATTCGCGGCGTCACCACCGGTCTGCCCAACGGCGTGGTGTTCGCCGAGAAAGTGCTGGCCCCGAACGAGATCAGCCTGAGCGGCGAGACCCGCATTCGCTTCGACGACCCGTTCTACGCCGAGGCCAACACCAGCTATTCCGTGGTGCTGCTGACCAACAGCACCAATTACAAGGTGCGCACCGCCACCCTGGGCAAGATGGGCCGCTGGGGCATCATCACCCGGCAGACCTATATGGAAGGCGTGCTGCTGGAGAGCTCCAACGCCGAGACCTGGACGCCGCTCAACGGCTCCGACCTGGCGATGAAGATCTACGGCTACAACTTCCAGTCCGAGGGGATGATTCGCTTTCAGCCGATCACCGGCGTGCAGTTCTCCGACATCAACCTCGACGAATACTCGGCCATCCCCCAGGGTACCGGTCTCGACTGGGAATACTCCACCGACGGCGGCGTGACCTGGGACGCCATGGTTCCGGCCGAGGAGGAACGGCTGCCCAACCTCGCCACCCGGGTCCAGATCCGCGTACGCCTGAGCAGCTCGCTCTCCAACGACACCCCGGCCATCAACTTCCGCGACGTCAACCTGGTGGGCTACCTCAACAAGACCACCGGGGCCTATCTGACCCGCGAGAACGAGCTGACCCAGGGGGTGGAATCGACCAAGGCCTATGTGCAGATGCAGATCCCCAGCGGCACCACCCTGCAATGGTTCGCCAGCAACGACGGCGGCCTGACCTGGGAGGCGATGACCGTCCAGGACACCCGGCCCATCGACGAGAACTGGACCGAGTACACCCTGGTGCGAACCTTCACCGACAACACCGGCAACAAGGTCCGTTACAAGGCCGAGATGACCGGCACGCCGCTGATCTACCCGCGCATCCATTCGCTGGGCGCAACCCTGAGCTAAGGAGGCACGGCCATGATCGTTCGACGCAAAGGCGGCCTGACCGAGTTCATCCCCACGCCGCAAGAGAAGCGCGACGGCTTGATCCGCGACCACGTCCTGGGCCTGCTGGAGAATCTGCACCAGCGCCTGGCGCGGCTGGAGCGGGCGTCAAAGCTCCCGGCCGACGAAGCGGAGGCCTTCACGGCGTGGCTTTCGCGGATGCGGGCCGACGAGTCGCGCAACCTCGAGCTGCACGCCAGCCTGATCACCTCTGATACCGCCTCCGGCTGACCCGCTCGCTGCCACCGCCAATCCAGAAACCCCGGATACGGCCAGCCCGTTCCGGGGTTTCTTCCGTCTGTGCGCCGCCCAATCCGGCCAAGTTCGCAAGTCATTGAAAATAAACGTGTTAAATGTCGGCTTCGGCTGTTCTTCTACTTGATTTGTGTCCGGAAAGAAGCATTCATTCATGGTGTAAGCAGAGGCTAAAAAGCCTTGCCAGACAACGACTTAGAAGCGCCATGAACGACGGAGGCACGCATGAACCTGAAAGAGATCCACTACGGGATCGAGATCGAGACCGTAAAACGCACCCGGGAGCAGATCGCCTGGGCCATCCACTCGGTGGTGGGCGGCACGGTCCGCCATGTCGGCATCCCCAGCAGCTATGACCCCTGGGAGGTCGAGGACCTGCGCGGCCGCGTCTGGAAAGTGGTGGGGGATGCCTCCCTGACCAGCGTCCCGGCCCACCTGCGGGCCGAGGTGGTCAGCCCGGTGCTCGGCTACGACGACATCCCGCAACTGCAGGAGGCGGTCCGGGCCATCCGCCGCGCCGGGGGCAAGATCAACAGCCAGTGCGGCATCCACATCCATATCGACGCCGCGCCCTTCGACGGCAGGCACCTGGGGAACCTGGCCAAGATCATCTACAAGCAAGAGCCGCTGATTCTCCACGCCCTCGGCATCAGCCGCGACCGGCTCAACCGCTACACCCGGCCGGTGAGCGACGAGCTGATCCAGCGCATCGAACAGCATCGCCCCCGCACCAAGGACCAGCTCAACCGCATCTGGTACGGCTACCACAACCGCCAGCCCCAGCACTACGACAACAGCCGCTATCACGGGGTCAACCTGCACAACGTCTGGTACCGGGGCACGGTGGAGTTCCGCTGGTTCGAGGCGACCCTCCATGCGGGACGGATCAAAGCCTACCTGCAATTCTGCCTCGCCGTCGCCGCCAAGGCGCTCAACGGTCGGGCAGCCTCCAGCCGCAAGCGGGATTTCGATCCCCAGAGCGCCAAGTACGACTTCCGGGTCTTCCTGCTCCACCTCGGCCCAATTGATTTGGGATTGGCGATTTGGGATTGCGGATTGTGAAAACCAATCAGGACATCAAAAACAGGACTGTGCCTAATCCACATTCCGAAATCCGCATTCAGCAATCGTAGCCCGGCCTCACTGTTTAAGGAGGTGCCCCATGAAGATTCTGATCCGCTCCACCCGGCTTTCCGGCGAACCGATCCCCGGCAGCGGGGAAACCCTGCAAGCCGCCGACTGCCTCGAAGTTGTCGAGCTGATGCGCGGCCAGACGCCGTTTACCGCCAGCCGAGCACCCCGGGACTACATGACCGAGGTGCTCTCAGGCATCGAAGGCGGGCCGACCCAGCCTTTGCCGGAGGACGCCGCCGCTGCGGCCGCCGAGTTTCTCACCCGTCTGGCGCGGCACGGCCTGATCGAGTTCCTGCCTGACGACAAGGCCAGCGATCCCTGGCCGGAACGCTTCCTCGAAGCCCTGGAGACGGTGCGGCTCTCCGGGCGCACCAACATGCTCGATCACCCGGAGGTGACCCGGCTGATCGCCGAGATGGGCTACCCGGAGGTGGCCGAGTGGCTGGCTGACCACCGGCGCGAATACGCGGCCTTCGTCCTCGAGGGGACGAGACCGCTCGGCAAGAACTTCGGCGGCAAGGAGGACCCGGCTCCATGTGCGGACAAGTAGGCATCATCTTCGGCCGCAAGCGCAGGAGGCCCGACGAGCGGGATTACCTGTGCGAGCTCTTCATCCGCATGCTGCTGCACAGCGAAGAGCGTGGCCCGCACGCCTCCGGTCTGGCCTGGCTCAAGACCGACGGCAGCCACCGGATCTTCAAGCGGCCGATGCGGGCGCACGAGCTGGTGTACGAGAAGCCGTTTCAGGAGCTGCTCGGGCAGGTCGACAACGAGACCACCATCCTCATGGGGCATACCCGCTGGCGCACCCGGGGCAACGAGTTCAACAACCGCAACAACCATCCCATTCGGGCCGGGATCGTCATCGGTACTCACAACGGCACCATCTACAACGCCGATTATCTGTTCCGCCGTCTCGGGCTGCCGCGCTATGCCGAGGTGGACAGCGAGCTGATCTTCCGCCTGGCCGACCGCTTCGCGCCTGAAGGCCCCATCGACCAGGAGGGCCTGAAGAAGGCGCTTGCCCTCTGTCGCGGCCAGATGAGTGCCGTGCTGGCCTCGCGGCTCGACCCCGGCACCATCACCGTGCTCAAGGGCAACAAGCCACTCTGCCTGCGCATCCACCGCCAGCACCGGGTGGTGCTCTACGCCTCGGAGCCAGCCTTCATCGACTTTGCCGTGGACTTTGATCCGGGCTGGCGCGAGCTGGAGGTGCCGCCCATGACCATGCTCACCATCCGCCACAAGGATGTGCGGGCCATCGAAAACAGCGAATTCCGCTTCATACCCCAGGAGCGCAAAGGGACGAGCTGATTGATGATCTCGGATTGCGGACTGCGGATTACTTGCGGGAGCGGGCGGTTTTTATGGAGGCGACGACCATGGAAAGGATTTCATTTGCTTCGTTTTTCAGATCGGTCAAGCGCTTCTCGTTCATTAAACCGGCTTCGGCGATCAGCTCCATCCAGTAGATGGATTCATCGCATTCTTCCTCGACGATGGCCATCTTAGCGATGAAGTCGGCAGGGGATTTGGCGCGGCAGGAGGCCCGATAGTTCGCGCCAACCGAGGTGCCACAGCGGAGCAACTGGTTTCCAATAACTTTCGCGGTCTGGTTTTTCGGCAACGCTTCCACCAACCGGATCACCCTGATCGCGAAAGTTTTGGTTCTGTTTTTGAACTCATCAGCATTCATGGAGGCAACATATGACATTTTCATTCAATCCTCAATCCGAAATCCCCAATCCGCAATTGTTTCGGCTCTTCGTCTACGGCACCCTGAAACGGGGCTATTGGAACCATCAGCGCTTCTGCGCCCAGGCCCGCAGCATCGAACAGGCCGTGGTCTGGGGCAGGCTCTACCATCTCCACGCCGGGTTCCCGGCCATCGAGGTGCCGGAAGGCCTGATCCTGGCCCGGGGCAGTGTTGATCCATTGGCCGACGCCCGCAGACAGCAGGAGATCGGCACGCCGTGCTTCGGACGCCCGACCGGCGACTGGAATCTGATCCACGGAGAGCTGGTGACCTTCACCGACCCGCAACGCGACCTGCCGCCCATCGACCGGCTGGAAGGCTTCCGGCCCGGCGGGCACAGCATGTACAAGCGGGTGATGGTGGCGGTGCTGTGCGGGCGCACCTCGATTCCCGCCTGGACCTATTGGATTCCATGCCCGCCTTACGCGGAAAGAGTCGCCAGTGGCCAGTGGTTACGCCCGTGAACCGATCTTTGCGGCCTTATCCGGATTATTGGTTTTCCGCTTGACACAAGGAGCCAACGCGCGCATTGGTTAGAATATAACGTCATAAAATGAACATGCCGTCACGTTTTTAAATGTTCTATGCTGCCAAGGAAACGGAGGTCAGGCAATGCAAGATGAGAAGCTCCCACGTCGGGAAAGAGAAAAACGCAGACATCGTCGGCAGATGCTTGCCGCTGCACTCGAGCTTTTCTCGAAGAAAGGATACCACAACGTCTCCATGCACGAGATCGCGGAAAGAGCCGAGTTTGCCATCGGTACGCTTTACAAGTTCTTCAAAAACAAAGAAGACCTCTATAAGTCCCTCATGATGGAAAAGGCAGCGGAATATCACCATACCCTGAGCGAAGTCCTTTCACGGGAAGGTGACGTCCTGACTATTCTCAAAGACTACATTTCCGCTAAAGCGGGTATCTTTGCTGATGACGTTGCCACGTTGCGGCTCTATTTTGCTGAAACTCGGGGTGCGAGTTTCAACATCAAGGCTGGCCTTGATCAGGACATTCGCAAGCTTTATGACGAATTGATAGAGCAACTGGCTTCGACACTGGAAAAAGGCATCCGCGAAAATGTGCTTCGGAATCTAACTCCCTACTATATGGCCGTGGCCTTAGAGGGGCTCACCAACGCTTTTCTCTTCTGCTGGTTCGAGGACCCGGAGCGACATTCATACGAGGCGAACATCCCGGTGATGAGGGACATGTTTCTCAAAGGAGTCTTGGCCGAATGAGGAAAACATTCAGGACGACCACTCGCATCATGGTTCTGCTTCTGGCGGAGGGCGGATTGTTGCTGATGGTGGGTTGTGCTTCTGTGCGCACTCCTGCACATCTACCGCACATCTATTCTGGCGCAATTGCCGAGGCATCACCGGAAATAGAAGGCAAGCGTCCCCCTTCTTCCGGTGAAGCGCTTCGCAAGCTCGAAAAGGATGGCAATATACACCTTTCGTTAAGCGATTGCCTGAAAATAGCGTTGCAACACAATTACGATATCCGCCTTACCCGGGAAGCCCTGACTCAAGCCGACACAAAGATAACTCAGGCCAGATCGGCTATGCTCCCATTTTTGGGGGCGGAGGCTTCCTATACACGACTGGACGAGGAGTTGAGTTTTAGCATGGGGCCGCAATCATTGACCTTCATGGATCGTGATCAATACAAGGCGGGGCTCGTCATCCGGCAGCCCATTTTCACGGGAGGGCGATTGAATGCGGCGCGCAAGGCATCCCAGTATTCACGAGACGCTCAAGTTCAAGGAAACAGGGCGCTCGAAGAGGAAGTCGTTTTCCAAGTTACACGCGCTTATCGGACCGCACAGTTGGCCGAAGCGTTTCAAGATGTTGCCGTCGAGGCTGTCGAGTTGCTCAAGGCGCATGAACATGACGTGGCAATCCTGGTGGAGAAAGGGGCGAATCCGGAAATCGATCTGCTTCGCACCCGAACGGAACTTGCCAATGCCCGCAAGGAGCTGAATGGCGCTGACAACGCCGTCGACCTGGCATATTCTGCACTCAAGAATTTGCTGAGCATGCCCCTTGAAGAATCAGTCCGTTTGACGGAAGCCTTGGTGCGGTCGCCCGGGCCGGAAGCGGATCTTTCCTCGTTGACCGAGTTGGCCCTTTCACAACGTCCCGAACTTTCCGCAATCGATTCCCAGGTGGCGGCCGCGGAACAGGCGCTCAAGGCAGCCCGGGGAGAATATTTGCCGACCATCGCCCTGGAAGGGCGCTACGAATACATGGAAGGCGATTTCCGGGACCTGGAAGGCGGTGACCACTGGACAATCGGAGTAGGGGCACAGCTTCCCCTCTGGAATTGGGGGGAGACTGCGGCCAAGGTCCGAGAGGCGAAATCCCAACTGGTTCAGGTGAGAATCCAGCGAGATAAAACGACAGATCGCATTCGTCTTGAGGTCCGCAAGGCTTTCCTGGACCTTGGGAAAGCAGAAAAGAATATCGAAGCGGCAGAGAGTGCACTGAATACAGCCAAAGAGGCTTACCGCCAGGCAAGGGCCAGATACCGGGCAGGAGAAGGCACAAATACCGACGTGCTGGACGTTCGTACGGCCTTAAGTCGAGCTGAAGCGAATCACGCACAGGCTCTTTTTGATTACAACGTTGCCCTTGCCGCCCTTCATCGAGCGGTGGGCGTAATGGTGATAGAGCCGCCTGATATCAAGGAAAAGGAGTCTGCCGAATGAGACGAAGAGGAGTCTATATATCCATTGCTATTGCGGCTGCTGTTATTGCGTTCTTGGCTGTCCAAGTTTCCAGGAAGCAATGGCAAAAAGATGAAGATCCGAACGCGGCGGGCAAGGCGTTGCCTGTCACAATCGCATCTGTTGTCCCGCACGAATTCGCTGATGAAATCAGCGCCGTCGGTACCCTGAAAGCCCGAGACACGAGTCCGCTAAGCCCCAAGGTGGCAGGAACGGTGAGCCAAGTGATGGTTGATATCGGGGATCGTGTCAAAGCCGGCGACGTCGTCATAAAACTGGATAAGACGAACTTTGATCTTGGTGTCAAACAGGCCCGGGCGGCGCTTGCCGCTGCGCAAGCAGCGGTCCCGCAGGCTGAAGCCCAGTTTGAACATGCCAGGAAAGAATACCGCCGCGCAATCGAACTGCTGAAGGAAAAAGTGATTCCGCAAAGTCGCTTTGATGCATCAGAAGCGGCCTTTAAAAGCGCCAAGGAAGCGGTGTTCTACGCCCGAGCACAGAGGGACCAGGCAAAGGCCGCCTTGGAGACAGCGCTGGAACATCTCAAGGATGCAGATATCCGATCGCCTATCGGCGGCACTGTCGTGGAGAGAAATGTGGAAATCGGTCAGGCGGTCGCTCCCGGCGGCCGACTTCTGCTAATCGTGGACCAAACATCTCTGAACCTGGATGTCGATTTGCCGGAAGCAGACATTGGCCGGATTGTCGTTGGAACTGTTGCGCTGATCACGACAGACGCCTTCCCGGGACATGAGTATTCAGGGAAAGTAACCGTTGTCAATCCATTGGTGGACCGAAAGACGCGTACTTTCCGCATGAGAATCGAGGTGCCGAATCCGTCCGGGAAGTTGGTGGACGGAATGTATGCCAGGGTGAAGCTTTCGGCAGAGAAAAGAAGGTCCCTTGCCGTTCCCCGTGAAGCCTTGCAACGCCTCCCCGGCAGCGGCACCTATTACGTTTTTGTGGTGGAAGGAAATAAGGCCCATAAGCGAACGGTCGAAATTAGGGCCATGGATGACCAATTTGCCGAAGTGATGGGCGGCTTGGTTGAGAATGACAAAGTGGTCACCAGCGGAGCGGGACGTTTACAGTCAGGCATGGAGGTAAGCGTGCAAGATATTTTGAACAAGAATGGGACGGATAACTCTGGGGGACAACTTTTCAAGAAGAACGGCGGTGAACATGTCGGACGATAGCTCAGGTTTTCCGAAAAATATCGGCCTGGCTCTGGGTAGCGGCTCCGCACGGGGATGGTCTCATATCGGTGTATTGCAGGCACTAGCTGAGGCAGGAATAGAAATCAGGTACGTCGCCGGCACCAGCATTGGTTCGTTGGTAGGGGCCGCATGTGCCCTTGGCAAAATGGATGTGCTGGAAAATTTTGCCCGTCAGCTCGACTGGAAACAGATTGTTTCCTTCCTGGATGTAACTTTTCCGAGGTCGGGACTCATTGATGGAAAGAAGATCAGCGATTTCTTTCGTTCTCATGTTCGAGAAATGAACATTGAAGAATTACCTCTCCGCTATTGCGCGGTTGCCACCGACCTGGCCACGGGTCGTGAGGTCGTGTTGAACAAAGGGGACCTCATAGAGGCAATCCGCGCGAGCATCTCGGTTCCGGGCATTTTCACGCCGGTCAGGAAAAACGGCGGCTTTCTGGTGGATGGAGGGCTGGTCAACCCCGTGCCGGTGAGCGCTGTCAGGAAAATGGGAGCGGATTACGTCATCGCTGTTGATTTGAACCATGACATTATCGACAAAAGGAGTACCGCCGGCATCGCTCCGGTTGATTCATCGGTGGCAGGTATGGTTGTTCAGCCCCAGCCCGCAGAATGGAGAATCGCGCAGGATCTGACCAACAGGCTCAGCGAATTCGGTTCGCCCGCGTTATCGCAAGTGCGCCAGTGGCTGCAAAGGGACCCCGTGCCAAATATCTTTGATGTGTTGACGACTGCAATCAATATTATGGAAGTGCAGATCACCGCAACAAGATTGGCAACCGATCCGCCCGATCTGCTGATTCGGCCGAAGCTGGGGGATGTTCGTTTTCTCGAATTCCATCGGGCCGAGGAGGCCATTGCCGAGGGGTACCGAGAAGCCATGGTGCAGCTCAAAGAAAGATGGAAGTGTGCCGCCAAAAGAGATTTGCCAGGAGGTTTTTTACCGGGGAGGACGGAAGATGGGAATTAATATTTGTCAGTTACAAGAAAAACGCCTCGTTGATCGTCTGCGTTCTCTGAGGGTCAAAGGAGAAGTGATCGAGAAAAAAAGAATGGAATCATTCAGTGGACGGCCCGAAAGGAAGATTGTCGTTGTCAAGTTCAAGAACAGGATAATTGAAACAAACCTTGATGACGCAGAATTCGAACGGACTGAGATCGGGGAACGGATTTGGTTCTCTCCTCCGGTCCCTGATCGTGATCCGTGCACTTGCCATCTATTCGTCTGGCTGATTGTTGGAATCACATCTGGGGCACTGGCAATCTGGGCCATCACAACCCATTTTCCTGGAAAAACCGCCGCTATCCTTTCTCTTGTCGCAGCAGGTTGGATCAGCGTTATTGCCTGGGCCAGGATATGTTCGCACGAGCAAAGCAAATGCCTTCGGGACCTTAAGACGGAAGTCGACTTTTTTGAAGCTGACGGTGACGACAAGCAAGGGGAACAGAAATGAAATTACCGGAGATATCCGTCCGCAGGCCGGTCACGACCGTTATGGTTTTCGCTGCCATTACATTGCTGGGTTGCGTGGCTTTTTTCAGGCTCAACCTCGACTTGTTGCCGGATATTGAACCTCCGGCCGTGAGTGTCATCACACCCTATCCGGGGGCTTCCGCCACGGATGTTGAGTCGGAGGTGACCAAGTACCTGGAAGACCAGCTTTCCACCACACCGAATCTCGACCGGCTGGAGTCAAAGTCCAAAGACAACATCGCCATCGTCAATTGCATATTCAACTGGGGCACCGACCTGGATGTTGCGGTCAACGATATCCGGGAGAAGATCGATCTTGCCAAGCCGGACCTTGCCGATGGAGCGGAAGACCCCTTTATCTTCAAGTTCAGCAGTTCCATGGTGCCGGTGCTCATCATGACGGTGACGGCGGAAGAAAGCAGTCCCGATCTTTACAGAATTGTGGACAAGCAGATCGCCGATCCGTTGAAGCGTGTGCCCGGCGTGGGCGCTGTCGTCTATATCGGCGGTCAGGAAAGACAGATCAATGTGCATTTCGACCGCGAAGCAATAGATGCTTATCACATTTCCGTCCAGCAGATCAGAAATGTTCTCGCCGCTGAAAACCTGAACCTTCCGGTGGGCACCGTCAAGATCGGGAGGAATGAACTCCAGATCAGAGTGGCGGGGCGCTATCGGGATGCAGCGGAAATCGCAAATACGGTGATCGGAAGCAACGGCGACGCGCTTGTGCGGCTCAGAGACGTGGCCACGGTCACCGATGCCTTTGAGGAGCCGCAGGAGTGGGCACGGTCGGGCAAGCTCCCCGCGATTGCTTTACTTATCCAGAAGCAGTCCGGCGCCAATACCGTCAACGTGATCGAAGCCATAAAAGATCGCCTCAAGACACTGAAGACCGAAGTGCCGGCGGATATCGAAATCCACGGGATTCTGGATAACTCAGATCACATTTATGCGATGATCAATAGTTTGACCGAAGCCGCCGTCGTCGGAGGCCTTTTGGTCATTGTCGTCTGTTTCCTGTTTCTCCGGCGGTTTCGCACCAGCCTGGTCGTCTCAATGGCAATTCCTTTTTCGATTATCGTCGCCTTTATCGGCCTCTTCGTCATGGATTATACCATCAACGTCATTTCCATGATGAGTCTTGCCATTGCTGTGGGAATGGTGGTGGACGATGCCATCGTCGTACTTGAAAACATCGTGCGGCATGTGGACGATGGCAAGCCTCCGCAGTTGGCCGCCGTGGAGGGAACATCCGAAGTGGGTATGGCGGTAGCCGCGTCAACATTGACCATTGTAGCTGTCTTCGCCCCTCTTCTCTTAGTGAAAGGGATCGCCGGCATCATCTTTGGTCAGTTGGCGTTCATGATCTTGATTACGATTCTGGCCTCGCTTTTCATTTCATTGACGTTGACCCCCATGGCTGCTTCCCGTTTGCTCCGTTCACGGGATCAAAGAAAGCTCAATCCGGTATTTGTATGGAGCGAGCGTTTGCTGAATGGAATCGAAGCCGGTTATTCTCACGTCCTGGGATGGGGACTAAGGCACCGTAACATTTTGCTTTCACTTATAGTTATTGTATTTATCGGCAGTCTGGCACTGATTCCTTTGGTCGGTACGGAATTTTTCCCCGAAGTGGATTCGGGGGAAGTGGAGGTGGTCCTGGAGATGGCGCAGGGCACCCGAGTGGAGGTCACGGCCGGAATTACGCAAGAAATGCTCAACGCGGTGAACGCCATTCCGGAAATGGAAGCCTCCTATGCCCTGGCAGGTCAGACCAAGAAAGGTTTTTTAACGGCCCTCGGTTTTGAAGAGGGGACCAACATCGGTCGCATCGGAGGCCGTCTCATTGATAAGAAAGAACGGAGTCGCCATGCCAAGGAGATCGCTTCGGAGCTTCGTGAGCAAGTCACAAAACTGCCGGGTGTTGAGAATTTTTCCGCCAGCGCCGTAAGCGCCATCCAGAAGGCCTTTCTGGGGGGCGGCCGTGCCATCAGCATCGATATTCTGGGTCATGATATCGAGATGACAAACGAAGTTGCTGCGAAAATCCAACGCATCGTGGAATCAACACCCGGAGCGGTGGATGTCGCTGTCAGTAGAAAGAGACCACGGCCGGAAGTGCGGATTTGTCTTGACCGGGATAAGGCGGCATCTTTGGGGTTGAATGTGGCGCTTGTCGCCGACGCATTGAGAACCAACTACTATGGTTTCGATGATACGAAGTTCCGGGAGGCGGGTGACGACTTCGACATCGAGTTGCGACTGAAAAAAGACCAGCGGGAAACGATTCGTGAAATCGGGGAAACCCCCATCACCACCCTGACCGGTCAGACCATCAAGCTCCGGAACGTCGCGTCTGTTCGTGAAACCTTTGGGCCTGTGGAGATCGACCGGAAAAACAGGACCCGCGTCACAAAGGTTCAGGCGGGCGTCCAGGGCAGGGTTCTGGGGGATGTGGTACGGGATGTTCGAGAAAAGATGGCCTCTCTTGACCTGCCTCCCGGCGTTTCCATCGAATGGGGCGGGGAGGTGGAGGAACAGCGAAAAGCGTTCCGCGACCTGACCCTCCTTTTGATTCTGGGAATAGTCCTTGTCTACATGGTCATGGCAGGGGAGTTCGAGGATTTCGTTGACCCATTCATCATCATGTTTTCGGTTCCCTTCGCTTTCGTCGGGGTGATCTGGGCCTTCGTTGCCACGGCCACTCCGCTCAACCTGATGAGCTTCATCGGGGTAATCATGCTCATGGGCATTGTTGTAAAGAACGCCATTGTGCTCGTGGATTATACCAAGCAACTGAGAGCAGGTGGGATGACGCTAAACGAAGCGGTGGTCACGGGCGGAAAAACACGCCTGAGGCCGGTGCTCATGACGAGTTTGACCACCATATTCGGCATGGTCCCATTAGCCCTTTCCAGAGGGGAAGGCTCTGAAATATGGAATGCACTGGGCATCACGGTCATTGGGGGACTGTCGGTCAGCGGCCTTGTGACATTGATTCTGGTGCCGCTAATGTATTCGCTGGTTCACCGGGGTAAAGCAAAATGACGGCCGATGTTGTAAACTTCTTCTTTTCTTTCTCCTTTTTTTCCATTCTTGGATGGATGCTGGAGGTCTCCTATCGTTCCGTGCGTGACAAGCGGTTCGTCAATCCCGGCCTCCTGAAGGGGCCGTATCTCATCCTTTACGGTGCCGGCGCAGTGATGCTTATGGCAGCGGTTTCATTGCTGCAGGAATCCAATTGGGGAACCAAGGCCTTCGCTTATTTCATAATCACAACCGGACTCGAATTCGGCTCCGGATTGGTTGCTCAATACTTTTTCCAGATCCGTCTGTGGGACTATTCGGACCAAAGATTTAATTACAGGGGGCACATCTGTCTAAAATTCTCCCTGTACTGGATACTGCTGGCCTTCGCTTTTGAATATGCCGTTTTGCCCCCCTATCAAAGCATGCTCGTCCTGCTTTCACCGGTCTTCAAGTGGATAGTGGCCGGAGCAACGATCTCAATCATGTCGATGGATTTCCTGGCGGTTGCAGCCGGGCGTTTCCTCCGCCTGACGCCGGAAGAGAAAACTCTGATGGAGGCGGAATTCGTCAACACGGCAAGGCCGCTTCTCGATCTGCCGGAGGTTGCAAAACTGGCGCAGTATAACCATCACAGGGGGAAAACCCGATTGGATCATGTGGAGGAGGTGGCCTGCCTGAGCTTTCGCTGGGGAAAAAGACTTTCCCTTGACACCCGGGCGATTATCCGGGGTGCGTTGCTGCACGATCTTTTCTACTATGACTGGCTGCATGACGGACCCAGGCTGCACGGTTTCCGGCACCATACTATCGCTCTTGAGAACGCCCGCAGCATCACCGGTCTTACCGAAAAAGAAGCGGATATTATTAAAAAACACATGTGGCCGCTTACTGTTATACCGCCGCGCCATATGGAATCGCTGGTGGTTTCTCTGGTGGATACCTTTTGCTCTGCAAGGGACTATCTGAGCATGAAGAAACAAGACAAACCCACAGAGGCGGCCTCCCGTTGCGTTCATCCGGAACCGGGAGATGAAAAAAGATGAAGAACCATGCAGAAAGTCTCTATTTTGCCGGGATCGATATCGGTTCAACTACAGCCAAGGCGGTTATCCTGGATAAAGAGGGTGGCATGGTATTTTTCCGCTACTGTCGTCATCAGGGCAAAACAGTGGAAACAACACGGCGTATTTTCAATGACGCCCTTGAGAAACTTGGCGACGTGGAGCTTGATTTGGCGGTTACCGGATCGGCGGGGATGGGTGCGGCCGAATTCTTCGGCCTGCCGTTCGTGCAGGAAGTGGTGGCCTCCGCGCACGTCATCGAAAAGTTTTTCCCCGAAGCCAGGACATTTATCGAAATCGGCGGAGAAGACTCCAAAATAATATTCTTTGACGGCAGTGGCCGCCCCGATATCCGGATGAACGGAAGTTGCGCCGGCGGGACCGGTGCTTTTATCGATCAAATGGCGGTTCTCCTGGGTGTTGATGTAGCGGAACTGAACGTTCTGGCCGGAAAAGCCACGAATATTTATCCGATTGCGTCGCGGTGCGGCGTTTTCGCCAAAACCGACATCCAGGCCCTGCTGAGCCGCCATGTATCCAGGGAAGATGTGGCGGCTTCCATATTTCATTCGGTCGCCCTTCAGGTGATAACCGCCTTGTCCCGTGGACGGGAGATGGAAAGAAAAATACTGATCGGAGGCGGGCCGCTGACATTTTATCCAATCCTGCGGAAAGCCTTTGCAAATCTGCTCGGCATTGAGCATCCGGATGACCTGGTACTTCCGGATCATCCGGAACTGCTTCCCGCCATGGGAGCGGCCATGGTGCGCAATGGCAAACCATGTCGGGGCCGGATCAGCAATTTTTTATCCATGTCCGAGAGAGGTGTCAGCCGTGCAACCAACAGCGGCACCAAAAGGCTGCCCCCCCTGTTTGCAAGCAATTACGAATTTGAAATATGGCAAAAAAGGCATGAGCGAAATTTGGTTCCCAGGATTGACCTGCCTGAGGCAAAAGGAAAAGATCTTTTTTTAGGTGTGGATTCGGGGTCAACCACCACCAAGATCGTCCTTGTCGATGAGAAAGGCAAACTGGTTCTGAGCTATTACGGCCCCAACAACGGCGATCCCATCCAGGCGGTAAAAAAGGGACTGGCTGAATTCAGAAAAAAGTTTGTTTCTGCCGGCTTTGCCCCGCGGATCACCAGAACGGCGGCCACCGGCTATGGTGAAAGTCTCATAAGAACCGCCTTCGGGTTGGACGACGGCCTGGTTGAGACCATGGCGCATTACCGGGCGGCGCGGCGCTTTGAGCCGGATGTATCCTTTATTCTGGATATCGGCGGGCAGGACATGAAGGCGATCTATATTCATGACAACGCCGTGGCTGAAATTCAGATCAATGAGGCCTGCTCATCGGGATGTGGTTCCTTTATTGAGACGTTTGCCCGTTCGCTAGGGTATAGTGTCCAGGAATTCGCAGAGATTGCATGCGATAGCAAATCACCTTTTGATCTGGGAACCCGCTGCACCATCTTCATGAACTCCAAAGTGAAGCAGGCCCTTCGGGAAGGGGCGACGGTCGGCGACATTTCGGCAGGTTTGGCGTATTCGGTTATCAAAAATGCTCTGTACAAAGTGCTGAAGCTGAAGGACGTCGATGTCCTGGGGGACAAAATCGTAGTTCAGGGCGGAACTTTTCGAAATTCAGCCGTATTACGCGCATTGGAAATGCTGCTGAACAAGGAGGTTATAAGGCCGGATATTTCCGAGCTGATGGGTGCATACGGCGCGGCCCTGACAGCCCTTGCCAATCATCGTGCGCATGTTGTGGCGGCCGTTGCTCCGCAGCAAGAAGCGCTGAAAGGTCCGGATCGGCCGGGACGGGAGACCGACGACCTGGTTTTTGAGAAATTGGTGATGGGAAGTGGTTTTTCAAAAAAGGAAATCCGCTGCCGGGGATGTGAAAACCAGTGCAGGGTTTTGAAGCTGACTTTCAGCAACGGAAACCATTTTTATACAGGGAACCGATGCGAGCGGCGCTTCAGCAACAATCCGGATGCTCAACGCAAAGGAAGGAACCTGATTGATGATCAGATAAGGCTCCTGTTTGAGCGAAACACGGAACCCGAAGGCGAACCGATTTTCACCTACGGTATCCCCCGCTGCCTGAACATGTATGAAAACTTTCCCTTTTGGTGCGCCTTTTTGACCACATGCGGCTTCAGGGTGGTTCTCTCGTCCGAGTCCAATTTCCAATTATATGAAAAGGGGTCTTCCACTGTCATGTCGGAAAACATCTGCTTTCCCGCCAAGCTTGCCCATGGTCACATTTTCGACCTTATCGGAAAAAAAGTCGACAGGATATTCTACCCTACCGTGGTCTATGAGCAGGAAGAATACGAAAATGCTTTAAATACTTATAATTGCCCGGTGGTTACCGGATATCCCGACCTTTTGAAAAGTGCGGTTAACCCTGAGCGGAAATTCGGGATTCCCCTGGAGAACCCGGTTATCAGTTTTAAGGATTTCAATTTGCTGAAGGATCAGCTTTATCTATTCTTCAAGCAGTCCGGAATCAATTACCGGACGGTGTCGGAAGGTGTCGAAAAGGGGATGGCGGCACAATCGAATTACAGGAAACAACTCAAGTCCATGGCGAAGACGCAGCTAAGCAAGGCGGATGCCGAGGGGCGGACAACAGTTGTTCTTGCCGGTCGCCCCTATCATGTGGACCCGCTTATCAACCACGGTGTTCCGGATGTATTGACGGAACTCGGCGTGGACGTCGTCAGTGAAACCGCGCTTCCCCTGAATGCAGATACCGTCGCTCTGGAAGATGTCAATGTCCTGACCCAGTGGAGCTATGCCAACAGGCTGTACGCAGCGGCAAGGTGGGTAACAAACACGGCCAATGCCCAAATGGTTCAGTTGACCTCTTTCGGCTGTGGGCCGGATGCGATTTCGGCCGATGAGGTCAAAGAAATTCTGCGCCATGGCGGGAAGATTCATACCTTGATCAAAATGGATGAAATCGTCAACGTGGGCGCCGTCAGGATCAGACTGCGCTCCATGCTGGAAGCGGTGAAGGAAAAGAACGGCAAAACGAGAGCCGTAGGGGGCGGCACAATGCAAACGGGCCGGGCGGTTGTGGGCAAGTCCGGAAAGAGAACCCTGATCGCCCCCTATTTTTCACCCTTCTATTCACCGCTGGTCCCGTCGGCTTTCAGGCCCTTCGGTCACCGGGTTGAAGTCCTTCCGCCCCAGGACAGGGAGTCGGTTGAATGGGGACTTAAAACCATCAACAACGATATGTGCTACCCCTCTGTCCTGGTAGCCGGCGACATTATCAAGGCATTTCAATCAGGCAGGTACGATCCTGAAAAAACCGCTGTCGTCATGACCCAAACCGGCGGTCAATGCCGGGCATCCTCTTACGTGTCGCTTATCAAAAAAGCACTGGCCGCCGCCGGCCTGGATGAGGTTCCGATAATCGCTATATCCAATGAGGAAATCAATGCACAACCGTGGTTTAAAATAGATAAAATGGGGCTGATAAAACGGATGGGCTTGGGAATTATTTTCGCCGATCCCCTGGCCAGGATGTATTTATCAACAATGGTCAGGGAAAAGGTGCCCGGGACATCCAAGAACCTGCATGAAAAATATCTCTTTGAAATGGAAACAGGTATCGAGAATGCAGATTATTATTATCTTCTCAATCTTCTGAAAAGGGCCGTGGCGGACTTCAACCGGGTTGAGATCAACGACAAGACTGTCCCAAGAGTCGGGATCGTTGGAGAAATCTTCGTTAAATATAACTTCTTCTCCAACGGAAATATCATCGACTGGCTGTCCGGCCAGGGGGTGGAAGTGGTTCTTCCTCCTATACAGAATTTTTTCGCCCAGCGCTTTATCAATGAGACCTACGACCAAAAGGCCTTTTTTAAACGTTCTTTGGCGGATCGTATCAAGTACAGGCTGCTGGAGATATACTCAAATTACCATGTCGGCCAAATCGAGCGGATTATGCAGGGATTTCGTTTTTACAGAAAGGCTCATGACTTAAGAAAACTGGCGGCGATAACCGGCGAGGTAGTCAGTTTGGCCAATCAGTTTGGCGAAGGATGGCTTCTTACGGCTGAAATGATCGCCATGCTCAATGAAGGAATCGACAACATCGTCTGTCTCCAGCCCTTCGGCTGCATTGCCAACCACATCACCGGGCGGGGCATGGAAAACAAACTCAGGGAGATGTTTCCTCATCTGAACCTACTTTCACTGGACATGGATGCAGGGGCAAGCGAGGTCAACATGATGAACCGCCTCCATTTTATGGTGACAGCCGCACGGGAAGAGGTGGACCGCGAGGTGGGAACACAGCCGGCGCAGAAGACCGCTCGAAGATTTGCCATTCCCGATGCATGGCCGCGCGAACTGGATTCTTTCAACGCCTACACGTCTTTGGAGGTCGAAAAATGGAGGGCCTGGGCGTCCAACCTGGGACTGTGGGAGAAGACGCGGCAGATGAAGCGCTGGGTCGGCATGTAACCTGCAGCATTGCTGAATTTGACGGTCAGAAGGCAGAGGGCATAACCCTCCGCTCGTCAAACGAGAAGCAGGATGCCGTCGATGCCGGGCGCAAGATCAGCCAGAATCAAGGCACCGAGTTCTACATCCACGGCAAGGATGGAAAGATCCAGAACGTGGAAAGCTCATCTTTTCCGAGATCACCTGGCTTTGCTCCACACGAGCGGCGGAGCTCCAGTCCCATTGGCAGACGGAGTACCCGGAGATCGATATCGCTTCAGCGAAAATCTGGCTCTTCGAGAGGGATAGCTACAGCCCCGAGACCTACTTTGTACTGCCAGTGCATTGCTGGCTTGAGAATTACTATCGCCCCATGCAGGGCCGTTTTGATGCGTTCCTTGAGCGGCATGGCCACAGCGACCAGGCCAAGGCTGTCGTCTATGCCGAACGGAACGAAATTGCCCTTTAGCAAATGCGTTGCGACGTCGAACGCTCGTCTGAGGAAATCGAAGTGGCCGTTCAGGAAATCCACTTGATTTTTCCTTCCCGGTTCTTTATTTTAGGATTTGCAGTTAAGATAAAATAAATCCGAGCCTTATTTTAGGTTCGAGGCAGGTAGGATGAAGCGAGAACTCCAAGGCAGACGGGAACATATCGACGGTGGGTGAGAAGGCCCAGGCCTTCGTGCCTGCGCCGCTGCCGCCGCGTCCGCCCATCGACTGGACCCCGGAGCTGCGCAGCAAGTTTGACCAGGCGTTGCTCGCGCTCGGGCGGCTGGACAGCGTTTCGACTCTGCTGCCGGACACCTCCCTGTTTCTCTACATGTACGTTCGCAAGGAAGCGGTGCTCTCCTCCATGATCGAGGGGACCCAGTCGTCCCTGTCCGACCTGCTGCTGTTCGAGTTGGATCAGGAACCGGGCGTGCCGCTGGATGACGTGCGGGAGGTCAGCAACTATGTTGCCGCCCTCGACCATGGTCTGCGCCTGTTGGAGGAAGGGCTGCCGCTGTCGCTGCGGCTGTTCCGCGAGATTCACGGCGTGCTGTTGACCAAGGGGCGTGGCAGCAATCAGACCCCGGGGGAGTTTCGTCGCAGCCAGAACTGGATCGGCGGTACCCGGCCGGGCAACGCGGCCTTCGTTCCGCCTCCGGCCGAAGAGGTACTGGAGTGCATGAGCAAGCTGGAGCTCTTCCTCCATGACCAGCCGGAGCCGACCCCGGTGCTGCTCAAGGCGGCGCTGGCCCATGTGCAGTTCGAGACGATCCACCCGTTTCTGGACGGTAACGGCCGTTTGGGACGTTTGCTGATCGCGCTGCTCCTGTGCGAGCAGAAGGTGCTGCGGGAGCCGATGCTCTACCTCAGCCTCTACTTCAAGACGCATCGTCAGTATTACTACGAGTTGCTCAACAACGTGCGTCTGACCGGCGACTGGGAAGCCTGGCTCGATTTCTTCTCCGAGGCGGTGATCGTCACCGCCACCCAGGCGGTGGAAACGGCGCAGCAACTTCTCGACCTTTCGAACCAGGACCGCGACAAGATCAGCGGTCTCGGCCGGGCGGCTGCATCCACGCTGCAGATTCACCGGGCGCTGATGGAGCATCCCATCGCCACCTCAGGCTCGCTGGTGGAGAAAACCGGCATCACCCCAACGACCGTCAACAAGGCGCTCGGTCATCTGGAGCAGCTCGGCATCGTCAAGGAGTTGACCGCCCAGAAACGCAACCGCCTGTTCAGCTATGCGGGCTATATCGAGATCATGAGTCGCGGCACGGAACTGCCGGGCAGGTAGGTCAATTCGATTCGGTTATGGGAACCGAACCGGCGTCCGAAAACCGGATTCGAAGTTGTTGCGGCTCGACGCCAGGTATCCGTTTTTACTGCAAACCCGTCACCCTCGTCCGGTGCCGGGAAATCAGGGTAGAAAATCGTTTCTCTGGTCTGGTTGGCGGAAAATGGTTGTGTGAGATGACTTCGGCGCATATTATCAAGGCGTTACGAGGAGCGCGGGCTTTGAGACTGTTTTGCGGTAGGTCGGCGTTCCCTCCACCAAGAATTTCTAAGGCTTACAAGTTTTGACTTGTAAGCCTTTTTTCGTGTGGATAACCGTTTGGATAACATTTCCGGTTAGCCAGGATTTGCGAGATTCCGTTGGGAACCTTGGGTTTTCTTATCGAGGTCCCATGAGGGTGAATTGGGCTTGGGCTTAGTTGAGCCTAAGCTAAGTCAAGGTCTTCCGGGCGATAGTTAAATATTTCTCCATCAAACGAGACTGAAATTTTGGGATTATCGTTGTAGTTTCTAAGCTTCCACACGACTCCGATTCTATTGAAATTTTCAGAACCTTCTTTGATGACGATTACGTCTTCTCCAAGTTCAAAACGACCAAGAACCTTGATGGGTGAAGTGTCACTCATAATTGTTGTTTCCTTATGGTTTTAGCATGTCTTCGTAAGCTTCCCCGTCAAGAGGACAGTTGAAAAATAGAGTTTCCAGCGTTGTTGGATAAAAACTCGGAGGGTGTCAGGTCCCCGAGAGAGTCATGGGGCCGCTGTTCGTTGTATTCAATCTTCCACCAGTGGGTGATCTCCCGGACCTCATTCAAAGTCCTGAAGAGATAGAGATCAAGCACTTCGGTGCGATATGTCCGGTTGAACCGTTCAATGTACGCGTTCTGATTAGGTTCTCCGGGTTGAATATATTGGATGCTCATTCCTGCCGACTCGGCCCAGGCTACAAACTCACCGGAAAGGAATTCCGGTCCGTTGTCCGTCCTTAGCTCTTGGGGAAGGCCTCGTTCCAAACGTAGCCGTTCAAACACTCGGATTAACCGCCTTCCGGTAATGGACGTGTCGATTTCGACGTGCAGCAGTTCGCGGTTGAAGTCGTCAATAACGTTGAAGGTTCGAAATCGTTTCCCCGCATAAAGCGAGTCGCTCATGAAGTCGGCAGACCACGTCAGATTGGGCTGGGCCGGGATCGACAGCGGCTGCTTAGTGCGTTGAGGCAACCGCTTCTTTGCCCGGCTCTTCAGGTTCAGCCGCAGCTCGCAGTAGACGCGATATACCCTCTTGTGGTTCCAGCAATGCTTGCGACGCAGTACCTTGAAGCACTTCCAGAATCCCAGCGAGGGTGTTTGTCTATTAATGAGTTGATCGCCTCGATGACTTCGTGATCACGGCTCCCACTTGCAGGCAACCGATAATAGGCCGTCCTGGATAAGCCCACACAGCGGCAACTGCGTAGTATGGACAGATTGTGCTCGACAGTCAGATAAGCGACCGCCTCGCGTTTCCCGGTCGGCCTTAAAGCTTTTTTCGATCAGATCCTTCAAAGCACGGTTTTCGAGGGCCATGTCCGCATACATCCGCTTCAACTGCGCCAGCTCAGCCTCCATATTCTTCATCCGTTTCAGATCGGAAGCCTGCATGCCTCCATACTTGGATTTCCAGCTATAATAGGTGGCGTCGGAAATACCGTGGGCGCGGCAGATGTCTTTGACTTTGATACCGGCTTCGCCCTCTTTGAGGATCGAGAATATCTGTGTCTCAGTGAATCGTGATTTCTTCATGAAAGTCTCCTGACGGGGATATGCCAGAAAACTCCAGTTTTGGCCTGTGTCTTCTTAGGGGAAGCTTACGAGTGCCCTTTTGCGCATTCACTATTGCGGCTTTCAAAGCAATTTGCTCTCGCAGATTGCGAGGCATTGTAGTGGAGAGGCCCTCCTTTGCGGTGGAACCACGGCCAAGGGGCCTTTTTGCTTTTTCGCCATAAATTTGGCAGCCTTACCGTAAAATAGGATCATTCAAAAGGAGAGATTTCTGTTTTTTTTTTATTTCTACCAGACATCTAGGTTGTCAGTTCTCATCCAGCCGGTAGTTGCGGATTTTTTCATAAAGCGTCCGGCGGTCAATACCCAAAGCCTTGGCGGTTTTTGTCCGGCTCCAGCGGTGCCTTGCGAGTTCCTGTTTTACTATCCTTCTCTCAACTTCCGCCATTCTGTTTTTCAGCGTTCCGTCGGCACAGTCCGGCAAGCTCTCCCGGGATTCTTCAAAAATCTCCGGCGGAAGTTCGCCAAGCGTGGCGTAACGCATCGCCGCGTTGCGCAGTTCTCGCACATTTCCCGGCCAGTCATAATTCATGATACGCTTAAGCAAACGACCGGACATGGGAGGTGCTTCAGGATACTCGCCCAGAAAAAAACCGAACAATAAAGGTATGTCATTTTTTCTTTCGCGCAGAGGCGGAATATGCAGCGGCAGTACATTTATACGGTAGTAAAAGTCCTGCCGCATCCTGCCTTGGCTGACAAGTTGCTGAAGATTACGGTTTGTAGCTGCCACAAGTCTGAAATCAGGCCGTTGCAGCGCGTTGCCGCCTATTGGCTGAAATCCCGCTCCTTCAATCGCCCGCAACAATTTTATCTGCACAGAAAGAGGAATTTCACCAATCTCGTCAAGAAAAAGAGTCCCCCCGTGAGCCTGAGCAAGCAGGCCGTCATGATCAGATTCTGCGCCGGAGAAGGCGCCTTTTCGATGTCCGAAGAATTCATTTTCCATCAAGTTTTCCGGGATGGCACCGCAGTTTACCGAAATAAACGGGCCTGTCGCTCTGGGGCCTGCATCATGCAACGCTTTTGCGGCCAGTTCCTTGCCTGCCCCCGATTCACCAAGGACCAGTACACACTCGTCTGAAACCGCTGTTTTGCGTATATTGCGGATTAGCTCTGTCAATGCGGCAGACCGTCCGACCAGTCCGAACGGAAACATGGGGCTTTCTTTCGGACCGGCACCGGCTTGTAAATCGGCGGCCTGCGCCTGTTCTGCCAGTTTTGCCGGCATTATCACGCCATCAAAATGTGTGGGATTGCCGTTATGATCGCAATGCCATTTGCCCATATGCGTAACGTAAAGGTCGTCGCCTCTGTCACGGCCAAGCAAATAGGTGAACCTGCAAGGCGTTGCTTCACGGGACGTAGCCTCAAGCTGCCCGCATGCTCTTTGCCTGTCGCAAGGATGGACCAGCTCGGCAAAGCTTACAGGCCTACCTGTATGCAACAATCCCGCAGGAAAACCTAACAACTCTTCACAACACCCTTCTGCGTCGAGTACAGGATACTCGGGAGCGGCTCCCAGAGTGATGCAAACTGCAGGAAACGCGCTTTCAAGCTTTCGGAAGCCGCCTGATGGTGCCTCCTTGTGTGCTCTTTTCACTGCATAGCCCAGGCATAAAGTCCCTCTGGCCTCTTTATGGCAAATACGCAGCCCGCGTACCCAGATATTTTTTCTCCCACAATCTGTCGCTAAGAGCCGGTTGCAGCCTCCGGTTGCCTGCAGCCTTCTGCGTTCCGCAGCCGTAAAAAATGACAAAACATCCGGGAAAGGGTTCTGACATTGCCCATGGTGGGCTTCGGCAGGATGCTGTTCCGGTGCGGCATGAGCACTGCCCGCGACACGCCTGTCAGAACTGTTGTAGATGGCGAACGGGGTGCCGGTCGCTGCCAACGCCGCGCCAAGCTCTCCCAGAGCGGCATCTTCCGAAGGAAACGACAAATCGTTTTCAGCAAAAATTACAAGGTAGCCGTGTATATGTATATGCGAAGGGCCGAGGCGTACTATCTGCATATGGCTGATTCCGTCAGCAAACCTTACTGCTGTCGAAACCAAAGCTGTTGCTCCGGCCTGTGTGATGAGCGAGCTGATGTCAGTGTGAAATTCCAGCGCCTCAGCAAGGCTCTGCCCCTTATGAATCTGCCGGCGTATATCGGCAGGAATATGCTGCGCTCTTTCTACTAAAAGAGGTACTCCGTTTTGATCACAAAGGCAGTACCCGACGCGGGCGGTGGTTTCGAGAGTGCGTGCCATCTGCTTATATCCTGAAAGGGGCGGTTGTTGTCCGTAATGGCGGGGTTGTCTGTCGCTATCGATATTGACATTCATTATCTAAGTCAACATCACACCCCGCGATGCCGGTTCCTGAGCAACCGTCCACAGTCCAGAATAACCTCACTTCCGGAAGGCAGCCCGTATGGGAATAAAAACTCTCAAAACAGGCTGCGCAAGTCATTCGATCGAAAAACTATAAATTCAGATCGTTATATTAAAAGTACTAAAAAGCGGGAGGAAGACGTCTCATGTTGCATAAATAGAACAAAAAAATGAGTAAGAATAACATTTTGTTTTATCAGTATAAATTTAAAAATTGCGACATGGAACACTCTTTGCTGAATATGATAATCAAAAACATTATCGCATATGAGCTGCCTCAGGCCGCTTATGTTGCAAGGAGCATCCATGAAACAGGGTCCGAAGCTATTGCCGGTAATTTTTATAGGTGACCGTGTGGCAGATGTTGCCCGCGCTCTCGGGTGTTATCCCACCGCCATGATAGGTGGACAAATACCCATGATTGAGAAGGAGTTTCCCTTTGCACGACAGCTTGAATGCGTGCTTTGCGTCATGGGCAGCAAACGCAAGATACTGCTGCATGCCTATAAAAAGATGCAGATAGAGTATGTTGTCATTGAAAACACCAAGGATTCTCCTAATCCGGCCAGCATTGCCCCTGAACTGGAGGCTCAAGGACTCAAGGTTGCCGTTCTGGATTTCACCAGAGGAATGGAGCAGGCCATTCATGACGCTGGAAGAATTTTCAACATGCCGAAAAAGGCTGAAAAAGTTGCCTCAGACTACAAAGTGTCCCTTGAACAATCGCTTGCCAACCTGCCGCAACTGGGCAAGCGCGTTGTCACTTTGCTGGGCATCAGCAATCCTCAACGGTCTGATTCTTTTCTTCTGGCCGAAACCCCCGGCGGCTACATCGACAGCGCCGTTCTGGGACCGCTGGGTTGTATCAATGCCGCAGGACCAATGTTGAGTTCCACTGAAGAAACCGTCATGGACGGTATCCAGCTTCTGCGCTCCTTTACAGGACTTGAAGAAGCCAACCCTGATGTCATTGCGCTTACAGGTGACCCTCTTGTGGGCCAGCGCGCCCTACGCTCTTTTGTTCAAAAGCATCCGGAAACTGCTGCAACAATCCCCGCCTTAAAAAAACTGGAAATTTATGCATTACCACACTGTTGCAGTGCCAATCCCATGGAATATCCCCAAGCGCTAGCTTTGTGGAAGCAGGCACTGTCCGGTTAACAATCATATTATTGATCAGTTTTTCAGGAGCAAAAGAGGATGGCTACTATCTTTGGGGGGCGATTCCGGGCCTTATGGCTTGCAGTCGCGATTATTATTACAGGCACGGGCTTGATGCATCCTGCACATGCTGCATCCCGCAACACGGAAAATCAGCAGAATACCCACAATGCCACATCACCCGCCGCGGGGAAGGAGACTCCCCGCGAGAACACAGGGCCGGTCATCAGGCTGGATAAAATTGTCGTCAGTGCAACCCGTACAGAGCACAGCGCTTTTGAAGCTCCGGCATCGGTAGTGACGATGGACAAGGAGGCCATTGAGCGCCAGCAGGCAACCTCATTGCGTGACATCCTTGAAGGTGTGCCGAACCTTGAATTTTCAGATCCTACCAATCCGTTCATTCAGAAACCATCGCTGCGCGGACTCGAGCCCGATCAGACGATTTTCAAAATTGACGGGGCACGCCAGAACTATACTTCGCAATCCGGTATAGGGCATGCTCCCGCAGTAACCGACCCGGACATGCTGAAACAGGTAGAAGTGCTTCGTGGTCCGTCATCGGCATTACATGGCAGCGGTGGCATAGGCGGCGTGATTTCCATGCGTACTAAAGATGCGTCCGACCTGCTTGAACCAGGCAGTTCATTCGGCGGAAAGGTCAAAACTGGGTACATGTCCGCCACGCATCAAAGCATGAATTCGCTCTCTTTATACGGCCGGCATGGTATTTTTGATGTACTTGCCCACGGAGTGTACCGCGATTTCGGCGATACGCAGACAACCAATCCTTCGCCAAGCAAAGACACCAGTTACAAGACAGGCTACTCCCGCAGCAGCCTGCTCAAACTGTCCGCCTTTCCGGATGACAGCCAGTATCTTTCGCTGGCGTATTCATACAACGACGGGCGCTTTGACTCTACACGGGCACACAGCACATTTACCGAACAGGAACACAAACTTGTCGGCAACTACGAAATCGCACTGCCAGATAGCCCGTGGCTCGATCTTAAGCTGACTACACAAACAGCCTGGCGCGATAACGAGTACATGAACGATGCTCCCCGCGAGCTTAAAGACGAATACCGTTCCGTCGGCGGAAGTCTTCAAAACACTTCGCGTTTTGAACTTTTCGGAATGACCAGCAATGCTCTGACATACGGTGTGGATTACTACCGTGAAAACCAGCAGGGCACGGATTTCGGCCTTGCCGACCCTTCGCGTCCCAAGGCAAGCGCAGACGATCTCGGGCTGTTCATTCAGAACGAAATGGTATTGTTTGACCGGCTTACCCTGATTCCGGCCATGCGCTACACATCGTATTCCCGATCTTCAGATTCCGACATTGCTGAAGATCAGAGCGAAGAACGTGTAACCCCGAAGCTCACTGCAGTCGTTAAAATTGCACCATGGCTAAATGTGTTCGGCACATATGCCGAATCATATCGCCCCCCCTCGATGGATGAAATCTACTTTGCCATGGACAACACCATGCCATGGGGCACTATCCGCGTGCTGCCCAACCCCGACCTGAAGCCGGAGTCAGCTCAGACATGGGAATTCGGGGCATCGTTCGGTTTTGACAGTGTATTCGCTGATGCCGACCCGTTAAGGTTCAAGGCAGTTTACTTTCGCGAAGACATAAAAAATCTGATTGAAGCGCAGATGGTAAAAGACTTTTCGTCAGCGCCGTTTGACGAGCTGCACTACCAGAGCGTCAACGTGAGTAAAGCAGAAAGGTTCGGCTATGAACTGGAGCTTGAATACGGCATAGGTGCATTGTCTCTTGCAGCCTCTTACGGAAAAACCATCGGGCACGATAAAGAAACCCGTGAACGGGTAGGCGGCAGTCCGGAAAAGCTCAGCCTGCGGGTAGGTTACCTGCTAGCCTCATATGATCTGGACCTTTTTTGGAAGTCACGTTTTGTAAGCACGCACAAATACTATAACGTATTTGAAAACAAGGAAATGACCAGAAACCCTTACGCAGTTCACGGGGTAGGGTTTGCATGGACTCCCCGAGGTGGAAATCTTGAGGGCTTCCGCCTTGATTTTGGCGTCGATAACCTCTTTGACAGCCGTTACACAAACTCGGACGGCGCCTACGAAGTTGGCCAAAATATAAAGATGGCAGTCTCCTATAGCTTTTAGGGACCGTCAGACCGTTTGCCACATGTCCGGCTCCGCCCTGCGGAGCCGGACCCTCTGGAGTTTTTATGGAATCAGCGAACATGTCTGCACTGATGCCTGATGCCGCAGTGCGGACTGTCTGCGCGTTGCTTGTCTGCCTATGGATACTGCCCGTGCCCGGGGCTTTTGCCCGGACAGAAAACGTAATCGAAACCCACGCGCTGACCATAGCTGGCGATCCGGCAATGCCTCAGGGCTTCAGCCATTTTCATTATGTGAACCCCGATGCCCCTAAAGGAGGGACTCTGCGGTTGTATGCCACGGGCACATTTGACAGCACGAATCCTTTCACCCCCAAAGGCAAGCTGCCTGCAGGTTTCAGCTTGCTGTATGACAGTCTGACAACAGCAGCACATGACGAGCCTGATACCCAGTATTGCCTGGTGGCAGAACGTATCCGGTATCCGGAAGACCGTTCATGGATTGAGTTTGATATCAATCCGGCGGCCCGTTTTCAGGACGGCAGCCACATAACGGCAGAAGATGTTGTTTTTTCATACAATGCGACCATGAATAACATGGGAAATATTCTGCAGCGCTTTTTTTCGGATATCACGATGGCTCAGGCTGTGAACAGATTGACAGTGCGCTACGAATTTGCCCCCGGTGCCAGCCGTGAGATTCCTCTGTATATCGGCAGTCTGCCCATATACCCAAAAGCGTTCTGGCAGCATCGTGATCTAAGCAGAACAGCTCTGGAAAAAGTTGTGGGCAGCGGGCCTTATAGAATGGATTCATACAGGCAGGGGCGCGAAGTAATTTACAAAAGAGTTGATGGTTACTGGGCGGAGAATCTACCTGTATGCAAGGGACGATACAATTTTGACACGATTAGGTACGAGTACTACCGCGATGCCACCGTTGCACTGGAAGCATTCAGAGCGGGCCATTATGACATACGCGAAGAACACTCGGCCAAGAACTGGCATACATTATACAAAGGCCCTGCATTTGATCGGGGAGAAATAATATGCGAGCGGTTGCCACATGACAACGCTCTAGGAATTCAGGGTTTTTTCTTTAATACACGAAGACCTATGTTTTCAGATGTCCGTGTACGCAGGGCCATCATGCTGGCGATGGATTTTGAGTGGATCAACCGGCAATTCTTCTGGAATGAGTATATCCGCACTACCAGTTATTTTACCAACACAGATCTGGCCTGTACCGGCCTTCCTCGGGGGCGCGAGCTGGATTTGCTTGAACCCTTCCGCCACAGGCTGCCTCGGGAAGTTTTTGATACCCCGCATGTTTTCCCTGTTTCCGATGCTGACGGTTTCAACCGGACAAACTTGCTAAAAGCAGCAGCCCTGCTTGATGATGCGGGGTACCGCATACAAAACGGTATCCGCGTTAATACAGCCACGGGGCGTCCTCTGCGGTTTCAGCTTCTTACAGATTCTGCATCGGTACGCCGTCTGGCGCTTCCTTTTGCCGCCAATCTTCGACGTCTGGGCATTGAGCTGAATATCTTTACGGCCGATACCCCTACCTTTGTGCGCAAATCAACAACCTTTGATTTCGATATGATTTCAACTGCATTCGGTCACGGAACATATCCCGGACGCGAACTTATATTTTACTGGCACTCCTCTACAAAAAACATGGAAGGCAGCCGCAATGTGGCGGGGGTTGATGACCCGGTTGTCGATGCGCTGATACAGACCATCATCGGGGCGAAGGACCGGGAATATATGCAGGCCGCATGCAGAGCGCTGGACAGAGTTCTGTTGTGGGGGGAGTACGTTGTCCCTCTCGGAGCTTCGAACGTGCATCGGGTGGCTTACCGGAAAGGGCTTAAACGACCTGATGCAGGCAGGTATTCGTTTGCAGATATAAATGCCTGGTGGGATGAAAAGCAGGAAGCCGCGCAGGGGGCAGCGCAATGAGTACATATATTTTTAAAAGGCTGGCTCTGGTTATTCCGACGTTGTTCGCTATCCTGACAGTGAATTTTTTTGTTATTCAGTTATGCCCGGGGGGGCCTGTGGAACAAATGATTGCACGTATTCAGGGAGAGGAGCGATCTGTTTTGGAACGTGCGGGCGGGTCTTCTCAGGATGAAATAAAAGTCGTGCAAAGCTCTCTGGACAACATGGGAGGATACAGACCCGGGGCCCATGCCGACCCCGAGCTGGTTGAGCGTATACGCAGATATTACGGTTTTGATAAACCGCTTTTGGAGCGGTACTGGGCCATGCTGCGCGATTTTTCCGTATTCCGCTTCGGGGAAAGCTTTTATCAGGACAAAACCATACTGGAACTGGTGAGGGAAAAAATGCCGGTTTCTGTTTCTCTCGGGTTGTGGACCACTTTGATTTCGTATGTTGTTTCTATCCCTCTCGGTATCCGCAGGGCTGTAAAAGCCGGTTTTTCATTTGACGCATGGGCCGGATTTGTTGTTGTGGCAGCCGGCGCAGTTCCCACATTCCTGTTTGCCATTCTGCTGGTCATTCTTTTTGCCGGAGGCAGCTACTGGAGCGTATTTCCTCTCAGCGGCCTGACCTCACCGGATTTTGAATCCATGTCTGCCATCGGAAAAATGGCAGACTACCTGTGGCATATGGCTCTTCCTGTTTTTTCTCTGGTCATCGGCGGCTTCGCAGGCATGACTCAGCTGACACGCAACTGCTTTCTCGATGAAATCAGAAAGCAGTATGTGGCAACGGCTCGCGCCAAAGGTCTTACAGAGCGACGGGTACTGTACGGGCATGTTTTTCGTAATGCCATGCTCATTTTCATTGCCGGTTTTCCCGGTGCTTTTCTGGGATTGTTCTTTACCGGCTCGCTGCTTGTCGAGGTGATTTTCTCTCTGGACGGGTTGGGGCTTATGGGGTTTGAAGCAACTATGCAGCGAGACTATCCGCTGATGTTTGCAACACTTTACCTGTCGACCCTTCTTGGTCTGGTAGTCAAAATTCTCAGTGACCTGACGTATGTTCTGGTCGACCCGCGAATCGATTTCCGCTCATTACAAAAATAAGAGAATACCATGTCTATATTGCAAGGCGTGAACGCCCGCCGCTGGAAAGTCTTTTGTTCTAACCGCCGCGGGTACTTTTCTTTGCTTCTTTTTTTGGTTTTTTTCGCTATCAGCCTGAGTGCGGAAGTTATTGCCAACGACCGCCCCCTGTTACTTATGTACAAAGGACAACTGTATTTTCCCGTAGTCAGCGAGTACCCGGAAACAACATTTGGCGGAGAATTTGAAACTACACCCGACTATCATGACCCGGCACTGCAACACCGTCTGCAGGGGAACGGCTGGATGATATGGCCTCCGGTAAAATATTCGTACAGCACTGTATCACGCTGCGCCGAAGTTCCGTTTCCCGCACCGCCTTCTGGCTCGCACTGGCTGGGCACCGATGACAGCGGACGCGATGTATTGGCCAGGCTCCTCTACGGGTTCAGGCTTTCAGTCGTTTTCGGCCTTCTGCTCGCCTCTTTCAGTTCTATCGCCGGCATTTGCTTCGGAGCAGTCTTGGGCTACCACGGCGGGTGGCTTGATATGGCCGGGCAGCGTTTTATGGAAATATGGGGCGGAATGCCGGTAACCTACCTGCTTATTATTCTGGCAAGTTTTGTAGAACCTACCTTCTGGATGCTGCTGGGAATCATGTTGCTTTTCAGCTGGATGGGGCTTGTGGACGTCGTCCGCGCCGAGTTTCTGAAAGGTCGGAAACATGATTATGTACGGTCTGCCCGCGCACTGGGGGTTTCAAACTCCCGGATAATGTTCCGCCATATTTTGCCTAACGCACTGGTAGCCACAATATCCTTCCTGCCATTTATCCTGAACGGGTCCATAACAACGCTTACCTCTCTCGACTTTCTGGGATTCGGTATGCCTCCGGACTCTCCCGCGCTGGGAGAGCTTCTTTCGCAAGGTAAAACCAATATTCAGGCCCCATGGATCGGACTATCTGCGTTCGCAGTGCTTGGTGGCTTGCTGATGCTGTTGGTATTCATCGGAGAAGCCGCCCGCGATGCCTTTGATCCGAATTCGTAAAAATACATGATCCGGTAAACAAGCTTGTGGTTCACCGATGGACACCTTCGGACCTCGGAAGCGTATTGAGCTGCGGCTGAACCGCCGGTAACCACAGGCCTGGCGTTCATCCGGAATGGCGCGGATATGATGAAGCAGTTCTTCGTCCTGCTCCTTTCTATATCGGGGAGTTCGAACCGGAGGAGTGCCACCAAGGCGTTCTGCCAAACGCCAACGCGAGACTTCCGGGGATTCGGCAATCCGCTTCATAGGGAACCGTCCTCGAAAGGCAACGGTGGACGCGGGATTAGTTTTTCTCGCGGGCCATGGATGGCTTCCTTAAGGATTTCCGCTTTCATTGTCTTCCAGCCAAGAAGCCGTTTCAGGTCCCGGATACGCTTTTTCAGGGCTTTTGCCTCAGCAGCACTCACCACGTGGTCACCGGCCTGAATGGCCGCCTTTCCGCCGCCGCTCATGAGCTTTCTCCAGCGGAAAATCTGATTCGGAGCGATGTCGTATTTGCGGGTTGCAAAAGAGACGCTCATACCGGGCAGGAAGGATTCCTCAACGACCGGGAACTGCTTGGCAATGGTCCACCGGCGACGTCGGACCACGTTCACGACCTCGACAGTGGAACTTGAACTAGCACTCAGTCTGGGCATGCCTCTGGCTCTACCTCTTGGGTTGGCCGAGGTGTCCGGTCTGATCGGGGGCTGCTCCGGAAAATTATTTCCAAAAAGGCAGTTCGATAAGCGCACTTAATTTCAAAAGTACGTTGAGAGTATTCTTAAGGACAAGTTTCAGAGCGGTTGTTCAGGGTTGGTTTTCAGGTATCTGTATCTCCTCATCGCGTTGATTTCAGCGTCTCCGGTCTGGTATTTTGCCGGAAAAGCATGTTTTTTTTACTTCAATATGACATTTTGATATGAAGGGTTGTATCCGAAGGAGGGCTGCCGGTGACATACACGGGAACATGTCTGTGCGGAACCGTGGCGTTTGAGGTCGAAGGGGAGTTTGAAAAATTTTACCTGTGTCACTGTGAGCGATGCAGGAAAGACTCAGGCTCCGCGCATGCTGCCAATTTATTTTCTTCTACGGCTGAATTGCGATGGCTGGAAGGGGAAGAACATGTGCGGACATTTGATCTGGACGGACACATCAAAAGCTTCTGCAGCCGTTGCGGGTCTGCGTTACCGAATATTCAGATGGGCGGAACGCTGCTGGTGGTGCCTGCGGGCAGTCTGGACTGTGATGTTCCCATACGGCCCGATGGTCATATTTTTTATGCGAACAAGGCAAATTGGGACACGGCACTGGAAAATGTAGCTGTTTTTGACAGGCTTCCGGAAGAGCCTGACAGTTGAATGCCGGTGAAAGCCGTGCAGCGTACAGCTGCGGTGGTGGCTGATCTGTCTCGATGCTTGTCGGAAGGCAGCGGCGTGCATATGACCGTGTGATGCTGAAAACAGCGTATGCCGGCCGCAGTTGTTTATGCCGCCCCGCGGCTGCACATGTACGATGGCTGTCGTGTGCCGACTACAGGGTACCGTGGCGGGTACGTTTTTCTGCAAATTTTATTGAAGAAACGTTGACGTAAATTTACGGCAAAAGATATGGTTGCTGCCTGTGTGTACTATGTTTGTATTGTGAACAAACTGTAACGACAGGAGAAAATTCACATGAAGGTACGAGCTCAGATTCCCGGTGTGAAGAATGCCACAAATTTTAATGTGGTTGCAGACAGCAAAACGCCCGTGGGCAGCACGCTTGAAAATCTGAAGGCAGCCATTGCAGGGGAAACCGCTGCATACACGAAGTACATGACGTTTGCCAAAGCAGCCAGAGAACAGGGCTATGAACAGGCAGCCCGTCTTTTTGAAGCCACTGCGGCGGCGGAGCTGATCCATATTGATCTGGAATACACTCTGGTAGCACAAATGGATCCGGATTATGAAAAGCCCGCTGTGCAGGCTCCCGCCTCCTACTCCTGCGATCTTAATCTTATCTCCGGCGCCAACGGCGAGATATATGAAACCTCTGACATGTATCCGGCATTTATAAAAAAGGCGCAGGAAGAGGGCAATAACAAGGCCGTTGCCGTGTTTACGCGGGCAAAGCTTGCAGAAGCCGTACATGCGGAACTCTATCTTGGTGCGTACAACGATCTTGACGCCCCGGACGACGACAGGTTTCACCTGTGCCCTGTGTGCGGATACATCCACAAAGGGGAAGACTTCGAGAAGTGTCCCATCTGCTTCCGCCTCAAAGATTCTTTTACCGCATACTAGACAGTCTGTGCGACTGTTTTCCGGCTGGAAGATGCAGTGATTCTGCCGGTCTTACGGGCCGCCACGCTTCGGTTTGATTGCCGGATCAGCGTGGCGGCGCAGTATATTACAGACCTGTATGAATCTGCCGCATGGCCGTACTCCCCCCATTTCTAGGGAGCCTGAAAAGTAGAGGCTACGCCACCTTGGTCAGGCCCCCTAGAAATGGGGGGGATTACCATCTGCCGCATGGCGGTCTGATATGGCCGTCTGACATGGCCGGATATCACAGCGCGCCCGTAACACGGGCGCGCTGTGTGTTTCAGCGAAGATAAGGGCGCAATAATGAGAAAAAGCGCTCCGCTGCCGCCTGCACTGTGGAGTCATTGACAATGACGGCGCAATCTTTGCCGGTGCCGCAGTCCGCCAGCAGGCAGTTGTGCTGCAGGCGTCTGCGAATCTGCGCTTCAGTCTCGCGCCCCCGCTGTGCAAGGCGTTCTGCAATCAGACTTTCGGGTGCCGTCACAAGCACGGGATGCATGGCGGGGTACCGCAGCAGTGCGCTTTTCAGATAGCCTCGCGAACCGTTGACGACCACGGCGTGTCCCTGTGCCAGCCATCCGTCGATTTCTATGCCTATGCCGTAGTGCAGACCGTGGCTTTGCCAGTGCAGGGCAAACTGACCTGCATGACGCATGTCGTCGAATTCTTGGGGATGAAGCGGCATGTGGCGTTCACCGCCGGCTGATGCAGGCCGTGTGATGTACCGCCGTGCAAAGAGAACTCCGGCGCATTCCGCGCGGCTGCGCACGGCATCCAGCACGGTATCCTTGCCCGCGCCGGAAGGCCCCATGACATAAAACAGCGGGCCGGTCACTGCGCATTCTCCTGTGTGCTGCCCAGTGCCACGCGGGCGCGTTCGGTAAACGGCGAGCTGCGGTCAGGCTGAAAGCATACCGTGACTTCGTGTACGGGCACGGCATCTGCCAGATACGCATGCAGCAATGCTTCAAGCCTGTTTTTGTATTCCGGCCGCAGGCGCGTTTCCACGGCATCGGTCAGCGTCATGTGAAAGCGGTATTCCTCAAGCACAAACGGATAGCCGAACCGGCGCAGCAGACGCTCCTGCCGTCCGGAAAGTCCTTTGCGCATATGGCGTTCAAGGTCGTGGCGCGAAAGAGGCGCCCGCAGGTGGTCAAGCCTGCGTACACAGTCGGCGGCCAGTTTGTGCAGTGCGGGCGAAACTGCCGTGGGAGTAAGTGCCAGAAAATTGCCGAAATAGCTTACGGCAAGGCCGGAAAGGGCGAAGGGGCTGTGTTCGCGGCATATGGTTGCTGTCTCGCGCAGCAGGTCTTTTTCGGTGACTTCCGGCGCCAGTTCGAAAGGAGCCTTGAGCGTGGCGTGAAAGCCGTATTTTTTGGGTGCACCGGTCAGAGAGGCGTGCTCCGGAACGGAAAACCCGAGCGGCGGGCGGGGCGGTTTTCTGTGCGGGTCGTCGGGTGTTCTGCCCAGCCAGTCCGTGCCCAGAGCTTCCAGTCGCGAGCGGCGCGGCGGCAGGTAATAGATGGCATAACGTGCGGTCATGGTGTGTCTCCGGCGTTTATCCCTGTGCAATTCAGTCGGGCGGTTGCGGCCTGCCGTCTACAGCAGGCGGTTGCCGCCCCGCCATACCGTGCGCACCACGGGCACATCGTCCACCAGCTTCACCCGGACAATATCCGCGCGTTTGCCGGTTGCTATCTCGCCTCTGTCGTGCAGGCTGAGCAGACGAGCGGGGTTGGCCGTCACCGTGGCCAGCGCCTCATGCAGCGGTATGCCGACCTGCTGATGCAGCATGAAGGCGCCGTGCAGCAGGCTTGCGGGAACATAGTCGGAAGAAAGGATGTCCAGCAGGCCCTGCGCCGCCAGTTCGCGTGCGGATATGTTACCGGAATGTGATCCGCCGCGCACCACATTGGGAGCGCCCATGACAATACCCAGCCCCAGCTTGCGAGCTTTGGCCGCGGCTGCGGCCGTGGTGGGAAATTCCGATATGGTTATGCCTTCGCGCACGGCCTCGGCCACATGTTCTTCGGTGGTATCGTCGTGGCTGGCCACGGGTATGCCCCGTCTGTGGCACATGGCCAGAATCACGGAGCGGTTGACGGCGGCGTTGCGTTCCTGCTCGCCTTTCAGTTTTTCCACCAGTCCGGAAAACTGCTCGTCAGTCCAGTCTTCCTGTTTGTAGTATTCGCGGTACTTGGCGTAGTCGCAGAACTGCCGCTGTCCGGGAGTGTGGTCCATCAGCGAGACAAGCCGCAGGATAGCCTCATCCGCATACGGTTCAAACATTTCCATGACATAGGGGTCGCATATTTCGCAACGCAGATGCATCTGATGATCGGCCCGCAGAATATTTTTGCTGCGGGCGTCCCGTATGGCCGCCACCGACATGGACAGCAGGGTGTGCCGCATTTTGCCTTCATTCAGCTGGCCGCAGCATATGGAGTCGAGCACCGTGGTTATGCCGGAACCGACAACCTGTGTGTCGTGCGCCACCAGTGCGGCAAGCGCCGAAGGCCACAGCACGCCCGGACGGGGCTGAAACTGGGTTTCCAGATGGTCGGTGTGCATCTCAATAAGCCCGGGGATGATATAGTCGCCTTCAACGTCGCGTACCATGCTGCCGCCGCAGCTGCATACCCCTCCGGTGCGGACGGTGCCCTCTTCCACGGCGGCAATGGTTTCGTCCCGGGTGACAACGGTGCCGTATATGGTTCCCTGCGGGGTGACCACATTGGCGTTGGTGAATATGACTTCTCCGGTCATGCCGCCATCTCCATGGTCTGCATGTCAAAAACACGGTCGGCCACGGCACCGCGCACGTCGTCATCATGAAAGATGCCTACAACGGCGGTTCCGCGTGCTTTTGCCTCATGTATCAGCTCTGTCACTATCTGCTTGTTGGCGCCGTCCAGCGATGCCGTGGGCTCGTCCAGCAGCAGCACGGGGTAGGGCACGGCAAATCCCCGTGCGATGTTCACGCGCTGCTGTTCGCCGCCGGAAAACGTGGCGGGTGCAATGTCCCACAGTCTGCGCGGAATATTCATGCGCTCCAGCAGTTCGGCTGCCTGTTTCCGGGCTTCTGCCGTATGGCCCGTCACTTCTTTGCGGGCGGCCGCCACTATATCCAGTGCGGTAACGCGCGGAATGACGCGCAGAAACTGGCTGACATAGCCTATGGTGTATTTGCGGATTTCCAGCACCTTGCGCGGCGGGGCCGGGACAATATCCACCATGGTGCCGCGGTGCAGCACGCTGATGGAGCCGGCTGTGGGTTTGTAGTTTGCATACAGCGAGCGCAGCAGGGTGGATTTGCCCGCGCCGGACCGGCCGGAAAGCGCTACGCATTCTCCGGCCCGCACCTGAAGTGAAAGATTGTTGAAGACAGCGATGTGTGTTCCTCCCTGATTATGCAGGGTGAATGTTTTGCACACGTTCTGCACGTCCAGCATTACAGTCATGAATCAGTTCCTGTGAATGATGTGAAAAGGGTTGCGGGTCAGACCTGCAGGATGGAAGAAACCAGCAGCTGGGTGTAGTGGTGGTGCGGGTCGTCCAGCACCTGATCGGTCAGACCTGCCTCCACCACCTGCCCCTGACACATGACCATGAGCCGGTGTGCCAGAATGCGGGCCACTGCCAGATCATGCGTCACAATAACCACGGCCAGTCCCATGTCGGCCACCAGCCCGCGCAGCAGGTCCAGCAGGCGCGCCTGTACCGAAACATCCAGCCCGCCGGTGGGCTCATCCATAAAAACAAGCCGCGGGGCAGATACCAGATTGCGTGCTATCTGCAGCCGCTGCTGCATGCCGCCGGAAAAGGTGCGCGGCAGGTCGTCCATGCGGTTGCGGGCAATTTCCACACGGTCCAGCCACGTGGCCGACCGCTGGCGGATGTTGCCGTAGTGACGCATGCCCACGCCCATGAGCCGTTCGCCGATGTTGGCACCCGCGCTCACATTGCCCCGCAGGCCGTCGCGGGGGTTCTGGTGCACATATCCCCACTCCGTGCGCATGAGCATGCGGCGGATATGCTCCGGCGCGGCGTGCACATTGCACAGGGTGCCGTCCTTGCCGCGATAGTGCACCGAGCCGCAGGTGGGTGCCTGACGGCCGGAAATGCAGTTGAGCAGCGTGGATTTGCCGGAGCCGGATTCGCCTACAATGCCGATGATTTCGCCGGGGTAGAGATCAAAGGAGACATCAAGGCAGCCTGCGCGGTCTCCGTAATATCTGCTCAGCCCTTTGACGCTGAGAAGCGGATTTTCTTCGCAATGCGCTGCGGGCATGCCGGGTGCGGGTATATTCCGTGCGGCCGGAAAACGGCCGGAAACGCTGAGCAGATTATCCATTGTCGGCTTCCTCCTTCCGGCCGGATGCAGGCACCGGTTCACGGTGCGCAGAGGGCGCGGCCATGGCGCCGGTGTGCCCCTGCGCTCTGCGTCCGGCGCAGTAGTTGCTGTCGGAACAGACAAACATCCTGTTTCCCTGGTTATCGAGAATTATTTCATCAAGGTAGCTGTCGGATGCCCCGCACAGCCCGCATACGTCATCCCATTGCTGCACGCTGAACGGATGATCCTCGAAGTCGAGGCTGCGTACCGCGGTGTACGGCGGGATGGCGTAGATGCGCTGTTCGCGGCCTGCCCCGAACAGCTGCAGCGCCGGGCTGTTGTCCATTTTGGGGTTGTCAAACTTGGGGTTGGGCGAGGGACTGGCGATGTATCTGCCTGCCACCAGCACGGGGTAGTCGAAGCTGGTGGCAATATGACCGTGACGGGCAATATCTTCGTACAGCTTCACATGCATCACCCCGTACTCCTGATGTGCATGCATTTTGCGCGTTTCGGTTTCCCGCGGTTCCATCCAGCGCAGCGGTTCGGGAATGGGTACCTGAAAAATCAGTATCTGCCCGTCGCTGAGCGGCTGTTCGGGAATACGGTGACGGGTCTGGATGAGTGTTGCTCCGGCGGTGTCCTCCGTGGTGGCAACTCCCGTTGTGCGCCGGAAAAAGCTGCGGATGGAGACCGCGTTGGTGGTGTCGTCCGCGCCCTGATCGATAACCTTGAGGGTGTCGTCACGCCCGATGACCGACGCGGTTATCTGGATGCCGCCCGTGCCCCAGCCGTACGGCATGGGCATTTCGCGGCTGGCGAAAGGCACCTGATAACCGGGAATCGCCACGGCTTTCAGTGTGGCGCGGCGCACCATGCGCTTGGTCTGTTCGTCCAGAAAGGCGAAATTATACCCCTGCGCCGCAAGCCGTGGGCCGCCTGCTGCTGTGGTGTTGCACTGTGTCATTATGCTGCTCCTTCCAGCAGGGCGGCGCTGGCGCTGTCCTGCTGGTCCGCCTGCTGTGCCGCCTGCTGTGCCGCCTGTTCGCGCGCTTCTCTGCGGGCTTTGCTCTGCGCCCAGTTGGTGCGCAGGCGGCGCAGTATTTCCAGCTCGCTCTGAAAGTCCACATGATGCGGCAGCTTGAGGTGCTCCACAAAACCTGTGGCTTCAACATTGTCGCTGTGCATCAGCACAAATTCTTCATCCTGTGCGGGCGCGGTGATATCTTCATGCAGTTCGCGGCAGCGCAGGGCGCGGTCCACCAGCGCCATGGAAATGGCTTTGCGTTCGCCGCTGCCGAAGGTGATGCCGTATCCTCTGGTAAAGGCCGGCGGCGTGTCTTCGCTGCCGTCATACAGCGAGACGATTTCGCTTTCGGTAACGGTGATGTCGCCTATGTTGACGGCGAAACCCAGTTCTTCGGGCACCACATGCACGGCAACGCTGCCCATGCGTATTTCGCCGGCAAAAGGATGGCCCCCGGAGCTTTTGAAGCCGCGCTGGGTGGAGTAGCCCATGGCGAGTAAAAAACCTTCGTCGGCACGGGTGAGGTTCTGCAGACGGATATCGCGTTCAGCAGGCAGTTCCAGAGGTTCGCGTGTTATGTCGCCCACATGGTGCGCGTCAGGATTTCCGGCTGCTTCCACCAGCCCGTCGCCATGCAGAAAGTCGAGTATGCGCGGTGTTTCCGCATGGGGTTCCTGCAGCGGTTCCGCCTGCAGCGGGGCAGGCGGTGCGGCGTGCCGGTTTGCCTGTCCGTCTGCCAGTGAAAAGTCGAGCAGCCGGTGTGTGTAGTCAAAGGTGGGGCCCAGCAGCTGTCCGCCGGGCATGTCTTTGAACGCTGCGGAAATCCGCCGTCTGAGCTGCATGGCTGTTGTTTCCAGCGGCAGACTGGTGCAGAGCCGCGGCAGGGTGGTGCGGTAGGCCCGCAGCAGAAAAATGGCCTCGATGGCATCGCCGCGGGCCTGTTTAAGGGCCAGTGCTGCCAGTTCCGGATCATACAGCGAACCTTCGGTCATGACGCGGTCCACTGCCAGCCGCATCTGTTCGCGTATCTGGGCCACGCTGATTTCCGGCACTGCGGGATCGCCGCGGCGTTCTGCGGCCAGATACAGGTGTGCGCTGGCAATGGCTTTTTCGCCGCCTTTCACTGCTACATACATGTTGTCTGCCTCCGTATGCGTACCGTGCGCGGAAGGCAGAGCACTCCTTCGGGCGCGGCAAGGATGGTGTCTGTTCCCTGCGGAAACAGCGCGGCGTTGGCCTGATGCATTGTCCAGAAGGCATCGGCCAGTCCGCTTACGGAAATGTGTGCCTCTTTCTGTATGCCGGGCCCCTGCAGCGTTACCGGTCCGGCTGCTGCTGCGGACTGCACCTGAATGATGAGCGTGGCTGACCTGTCGGGGTATTCCGGCGTGCCTGTGGCAAAACGGGACCAGTCCGGCACGGTGTTACTGTCTGTGATGACGGCGAATGCGGCATCTTCCGGACGGTGTGTCAGCGGACAGCCGCAGTGGAACTGCAGCCAGTGCGCCAGCGGACTTTCCGGCTGCTGCAGCCAGACGGGGGTTTCGTGGTCCAGCAGGGTCAGAGCCACTCCTGCCGCGGCGGGGCTGCATGGCGCGGGCACCTGCTGCGGCATTGCCTCGCCGCAAGGTGCGCACACGGTGCCCGGACGCGACATGGCGTTGAGCAGGGCACGGTACCACTGCTGACTGTGGTGTACCGGGTCGGCAAAGCCGGGAAGCATCTGCTGCTTGGTCATGGCTGGTCCTCCCCGCGTACCATGGTGAAAAATTCCACTCTGGTGGCCGCGGCCTGCGCCGCCTGCGTGCGGCGGGTTGCGGCTATGCGCTGCTGCAGAGGCAGTATGACCGTGCGTGTGAGCGTGCCGGTGTGTTCAGGGTCTTGCAGCAACCCGTCAAAGACCGCGGCCAGCTCGGCGTGGCGGCTGCTGCGGCCCGCCACATAGGCGTGTCCGGCAAAGCCGTTCACATCCACCGCACAGCGGGTCAGGGTCATTTCACCCATATTGAACGGAGCGCCGCTGCCGTTGGTGCGTGCCTGCACCATGGCCAGTCCGGTTTCGGGCTGCCGCAGCAGCGCATATTCTGGTCGGCGGGGCAGGCTGTTCCAGGCTGCTTCCAGCTCGGCCAGCGGGGCCCGTGCCAGTACGGACATCCAGTGCTGCCGTGTTTCTGTAGGTATCTGATCCATGTCTGTTTCCGGATGTATGCTTATGGTTGTCTAGATAACTTTATGTGTTTCTGTAACACTGCCGGCATGCTTTCATTCTGCCGTCCGTCTATGCTGCCTGTTCCGCATGGAACACAGCAAAAAGGAGAGGCAAGCAATGACGCATGACACGGTACCTGTTGCGCATCGGGAACTGGAACGGGGAAACGGAGTGGCGCTGTGGCGCCAGATTCAGGCTGTGCTGGAGCATGACCTGCGCAGCGGATATGTGGCTGCAGGTGAAAAACTGCCCACGGAGCGGCAGCTGGCACAGCGTTTCGGCGTAAACCGTCATACCGTGAGGCAGGCGCTGGCTGAACTTGCCCGTAAGGAGCTTATCGTTGTGGAACAGGGACGCGGCGCGTTCGCCCGCAGGGACAAGCTTGATTACGCGCTTGCGCGGCGGGTCCGCTTCAGCGAAAACCTGCTGCGGCAGAGCCGTATTCCCAGTGAGCGGCTGCTGGGCAGCGACAAAGTGCAGGCCGGGCGCAGGGCGGCGGAAGCGCTGCAGGTGCTGCCCGCCACGATGCTGCTGCGGCTGCGCACCGTGGGTAATGCCGACGGCCGCCCCCTGTGCTGCACCACGCACTATTTTCCGTACGGGCGGTTTGCGGGTTTTGCCGCTGTCTACGGACAGCTGCATTCCGTCACTGCTGCATTCCGGGCGCTGGGGGTGGCTGATTATGTACGCACCTCCACCCGCATCACGTCCAGAATGCCCGATGCCGCAGAGGTCCGGGCGCTGGGGCTGGCGCGGCAGACTCCGGTGCTGGTGGTGGAATCGGTCAATGCCGACGGCGCCGGTACTCCCGTGGAATACGGGGTGTGCGTCTGGGCGGCCGACCGCATCCAGTTTGTCATCGATGCCGCGGAAAGCGTCTGCGGCGGTACAGGCGGCTGAACTGCGCATGGTTATACAAACCTGCTGCGGATGATGCCGCACATGTAATCGATGACGGTGACCATGAGGATGACCAGAATCATCATGGTGCTTACTTCGCGGTACAGGTAGCCGTTCAGCTTGTCGAAAATCAGAAAGCCTATGCCGCCGGCACCCACAAATCCCAGAATGGTGGCGCTGCGCACGTTGGTTTCAAAGCGCAGCAGGCTGTAGCTGACAATGAGCGGCATCATCTGCGGCAGCACGGAAAAGACAATGGTCTGTACCGAGCTGGCGCCGCTGGCTTCCACGGCTTCCACCTGACCGGGTTCGATGGCTTCGATACCTTCGCTGAACACCTTGCTGAGAATGCCGAACGAGTGGATGGCAAGGGCCAGCACCCCGGCATAAGGCCCCAGACCGATGACTGCCACGAAAATGAGGGCCATGACGAATTCATTGAATCCGCGGCAGAAGTCGAGCAGCCGCCGCATGGCAAACTGGATGCTGCGGCGCAGCTTTTTGCGGGCGGGCGAGCTGCCCGGCAGAATAAGACACAGCGTGTTGCGTGCCGCCAGCATGGATGCGGGAATGGCTGCCACAAAAGCCAGCAGCGTGCCCCATATGGCTATGGCAATGGTTTCAATCAGGGCGCGGCTGTACTGCATCAGGGGGCCGGTACGCATTTCCGGAGGAAAGAAACCGCCGCGCTTTTCATCCAGCACCCGTTCGTATTCTTCCTGCACTATGGCGTCGAATGCCGCAGGGTCCATCGCGGCCAGCCTTTTTTCGGCCAGTTCGTTGCCGCGTCCGGTCATTTCCGTAAAGTCCGCGGAGCCTTTGGCAGCCATTTCTTTGCGCACTTCGTCCATGGCTTCCTGATGGATGATGATGGCGGGCAGCCTGCGTGCCTGTTCCATGGCAGCCGTTCTGTCGGCATCTGAAATGCTGTGCCCGAACAGGTATTCCACGGCGTTGTTGCGTTTTTCGTACAGTTTGACGGGGTCGATGCCGCACCACACGTACGTTACGGCAAGGACTGCTGCTACAGTGAGGCTCATGAGTCCGAGAAGGACCCTCTGGGTGAGGGTCTTTCTCGGGGTGAGCTGTTCGAGGGTCAGTTCTGACATGCTCTTTTCCGGTGGATGGACTGGTGCTATTTGGCTGCCAGTTCGTTTTTCAGGCGCTTCAGGTAGCGGATGATGTCGTAGGTGCTGTCGTCGGTGTACTGGTATCCGCCGTTCTGCAGTTTTTCGAGTCCGGCTTTGTCGGCGTTGAACATGAGCATGGCGCCGGTGAACGCTGCTTTCAGGCTCTGGGGCAGGTCGCGTCTGGCGGCCATGGGGGCACCGGGAATCAGCTCGGACCGCCACAGAATGCGGAAGTCGTCGGCGGCCACCTGTCCTTTTTCAATCATGCGGTCGAGGTCGATGTTGTTGGTGGCCGCAGCTTCGATGGCCTTGTTTTTCACTGCCAGAATGGACGCACCGTGTGATCCGGAAAACTTGACCTGCTTGAAGTAGTCTTCGGGTTTCACTTTCAGGTCGCGGGCAAAAAGCACGTTGGGCACAAGGTATCCCGACGTGGAATTGGGATCGGTGAAGGCGAAAACGCGTCCCTTGATGTCGTCAAGCTGCATCATGTCGGAATCTTTGCGCACGATGATGATGCCGGTGTATCCGGGCTGCTTTTCCTTGTTCAGTTCCATCACCAGCGCCTGTGCGCCTGCCTTTTCCGATGCTTCCACATAGCTTTTGGGTCCGAAGTACGCGAAATCGATGTGCTGGTGGGCCATGGCGGTGATGATGCCCGCATAGTCGGAAGCGCTGAAGGCTTCCACCTCGATGCCCAGAATGTTGCGGAGGTGCTCGGTAAGAGGGGCAAACCTTTTTTTTATGTCGGCGTTGCCCTCGGTGGGTATGAAGCCCACGCGGATTTTTGCGGGCCAGTTTTCGGGGGTGGAGGCGGCCATGGCGGGAATGACCATGGAAACCAGCATGACTGCAGTCACAATGCCTACGATACAACGTCGGAACATGTTTTTTCTCTCCATAGCGGTTAAAGGGGGCGTAAGTAATCTGGTGCCGGGCAACGGCTACGCACAGGCGGCCAGTTCTCCGAAGGCTTCGTTGATGCGCGCGCCGTAGATATCGGTAATCAGGTCGTCGGTAAGGCAGGATGGCGGGACATCGTGTATGATTTTTCCTTTGCGCATGCCCACGATGCGTTTGCCGTACCGTGTGGCAAAGTCGATGTGGTGCAGGTTGACCAGCACGGGTATGTGCCGTGTTTCATGAATCTGCATCAGCGTGTCCATAACCACCTCCGCACTGTGCGGGTCCAGACTGGCTATGGGTTCGTCAGCCAGAAAGATTTCAGGTTCCTGCGCCAGCGCCCGCGCTATGGCCACGCGCTGCTGCTGCCCGCCGGAAAGTGTGTCGGCGCGCTGAAACGCAAGATGCTCAATGCCCACCTGCTGCAGACATTCAAAGGCGAATTCTTTTTCGTTACGGCTGAAGTGGCGTACCAGCGTGCAGCAGTGGCCGATGAACGAGCTGTTGAAACGCAGCCGGCTGACCAGCACGTTTTCCAGCACCGAAAGGCGGCGCACCAGATTGAATTGCTGGAAGATCATGCCCACCTTGCCGCGAACCTGACGTATGTGACGGCCCGAGATTTTGGTTATGTCTTCGCCGAAGAGTTCCAGCGTGCCGCTGGTGGGGCGTATGAGTCTGTTTATGCAGCGCAGCAGCGAGGACTTTCCGGCACCGGAAGAGCCGATGACCGAGACGAATTCGTTGGTGTGCACCGTCAGCGACACATCGGAGACGGCCCGGGTGCCGTTGGGGTATATTTTGTTCAGCTGGTGTGCTCTGATGGCCGGTACCGGCAGCCGGGCGGCAGGTCTGGTTGTGTTGTGCATGGCGCATTCCCTTTTTCAGTCCCCTGCTGGGGCGTTTGTCATTTTCCGTTGCGGGAATACTAGGCGGCCATTGTGGAGGGTCTGTTACACGTATATGCCAGACTCTTGACCGCGGCAGAACGTGCAGACAAATCGGATACAGGTCTAAGGGGCTTTTTTTGAGCAGTTAAAACGGTGTACTATGCGCTTGTGACGGCCTGCGGGACATGACGGCGCGTGCAGGCGTGCTGCCAATGTGACAGCCGTGTGACCGGCCGGTGCGCTGCTGTCGGCGGCAGCAAGCCGCTGCCGGGTACACGGGGCAAGGTTGACACTGCTGCCGGTGCCGCATACAGACGCAGGCGCACCGCCGGGGTGGTGCTGTCCGGCGGCGCGGTCTGCGGGTACTGCCGGTTTGCAACCATGGTTTTTTGTTTTTCCAGACGCACAAGAGAGTTGTTATGAAAACGCGCAAGGACCGCCGGTTCACACAGGCCAACAAAGAGGCCGGTTTTGCTCTGGGGGCGTATGCTTTGTATTTTATCTGGTGGTATGTCTGTGCCTACGGGCTGGGTGACAGCGACCCGGAGCAGTACGGTTATGTGATGGGACTGCCGGAATGGTTTTTTTACAGTTGCATTGTGGGGTACCCGCTTATCACGCTGTTGCTGTGGGGTATTGTGAGGTTGTTTTTTCGCGAGGTGCCGCTGGATGACGGTCAGGACAGCACCGCACAGGCTGCCGGAACTGCCGGGGACACGGCGTATGGTGCCGGCGGCGGGGCGGGTGCTGTTGCAGACAAGGACGGTGGACAGCAATGAGCGCTCCGCTGATGACTGCCATTCCTGTTGTGCTGTACCTTGCCTTTTCGTTCGCGGTGGCGTTGTGGGCGCGGCGCAAGGCTGATTCGCAGGCCACATCACAGGGTGTTCTTGAGGAATATTATATCGGCGGACGCACCATGGGCGGCTTTGTGCTGGCCATGACCATCATCGCCAGCTACACCAGCGCCAGCAGCTTTGTGGGCGGGCCGGGAGTTGCCTACCGGCTGGGGCTCAGCTGGGTGCTGCTGGCCATGATTCAGGTGCCCACAACCTTTCTGACACTGGGTGTGCTGGGCAAGCGCTTTGCCATTGTGGCGCGCAGAACCGGTTCCGTGACACTGACGGATTATCTGCGGGCACGATATGCCAGCAATACAGTGGTCAATCTGTGTTCGCTGGCGCTGCTTGTTTTTTTCATGGCAGCCATGCTGGCTCAGTTCATCGGCGGGGCGCGGCTGTTTCAGGCTGTTACGGGGTATCCGTATGTGGTCGGGCTGGCGCTGTTCGGCATAACGGTGGTGCTGTACACTTCGGTGGGTGGCTTTCGTGCCGTGGTGGTTACTGATGCCGTGCAGGGCATAGTAATGGTGATTGCCGTGGTTGTGGTGCTGCTGGCCGTGGTGGACGCAGGCGGAGGCATGGCACAGTGCGTGGCCACGCTCAAGGCTATCGATCCCGGTCTGATTACCCCTTCGGGGCCTGATAATGCGGTGCCCAAACCGTTTATTCTTTCTTTCTGGGTTCTTGTCGGCCTTGGTGTTATCGGCCTGCCGCAGACGGCGCAGCGTTGCATGGGATACAAGGACGCGCGCGCCATGCACAACGCCATGGTCATCGGGACGCTGCTCATCGGCTTCATGATTCTGTGCGCCCATCTGGCAGGCACGCTGGGACGCGCCGTGCGGCCGGACCTGCCTGCGGGTGACCTTGCCATTCCCACGCTTATTGTCGACCTGCTGCCGCCTTTCTGGGCAGGGGTGTTTATTGCCGGACCGCTGGCCGCCATCATGTCCACGGTGGATTCCATGCTGCTGCTGGCTTCCGCCGCCATCGTCAAGGATCTGTATGTGCACTACCGGCTGCAGGGCGATGCTTCAAGGCTGAAACCGGTCACGATGAAAAAGATGAGTCTTGCCAGCACCGGTGTCATCGGTGTGCTGGTTTTTCTGGCGGCCGTGGAACCGCCCGACCTGCTGGTCTGGATCAACCTGTTCGCATTCGGCGGGCTGGAGGCCGTTTTCCTGTGGCCCATTGTGCTGGGGCTGTACTGGAAAAAAGCCAACGCCGCCGGAGCCGTGGCTTCCATTGTAACCGGTGTGTCCGTTTTTATCAGTCTTACGCTGCTCAAACCGGACATGGGCGGTATTCATGCCATTGTTCCCACCACACTGGCGGCGCTGGCGGCATTCATAGCAGGGGCCTGTTGCGGGCGTGCTCCCGACAGCCGGGTGGTTTCCGTGTTCTGGGACGAGCGCTGACCGGCCACGCGCGGCAGAAAAGCGTAACGTAAAGCCCCCGCAGCACACGACAGATGTGGCGCGGGGGCTTTTTTGCGTATCAAGACAGACTGGCGGTTTGTGTTTACAGCGCTATTTGCAGGAAAGCTGCTCCATTTTTATGTCACGCAGCAGCAGGTCTCTGCGCAGCCCTGAAATCTGATCCGCGAGCAGGGCCATGCAGAAAATGAACAGACCGCCCAGACCGCCCACCACTGTGGCGGTGGTTATATCCAGCCCTTGTGTGGCAAAAACGTACATCTGGTTGATGAACGTGGCAGCGAACAGTATAAGACTGAGCGGCAGAAATACACGCAACGGTTTGAAAAGAGTGATCAGCCGCAGGATGAGCATGAGCGTGTAAAAACCGTCTCTGACCTGCTTCACGGTGCTTTTTCCGATGCGCTCATCAACTGTTACAGAAACGAACTGCACACGGCAGCCCAACTGCAGCAGACAGACAAGAGTGCTTGTGGAAAACGAAAAACCGTCGGATGTGAGCGACAGCAGGCTGAGCATGAATCTGCGGCGGAGTATGCGCAGGCCGCAGTTGATATCCGGAATTTTTCTGCCTGTGATGAAGTTTGCAGCGTGCGCCAGTACCCATTTGCCGGGCATTCTGACAAAAGGCACATGAGAACTTTTGTCCCGCTTGCCGATAAGCGCGTCCACGTCGTCGTCTTCCAGCCTGGCCGCCATGGCTTCCAGATCTGCAATGCGGTGCTGTCCGTCAGCATCCATGGAGGCAACCCACTCGGTCTTTGCCGCCAGAATACCACGCTTGATGGACGCGCCGTATCCCATGTTCACCTCGTTGGTGATGACGGTGACCGCGGAGTCGAATTCCTGCAGGGCAGCCACAGTATCGTCAGTCGAGCAGTCGTTGACAACGATGATTTCCCATGCGTTTTCTTTGGCTTTGTTGATAAGCGGCGGCAGGGACTGGCGTAAGCCGGAAGCATCGTTATATGAAGGAATAATAATGGTTATGTTGCTCATGGTGCTGCAAGTTGTTGTTTTTTGTAGTGTTTTTTAACTTTGGTATGTAAGTGGAGATTTGCGGGTTGTCAATCAAAACTTAAAATCTGTATCGGTATGCCGTCTGCGGTCAGAGGGCTGGTTGCTTTCACGTCTTTTATCCTCTAAAGAAGGCCACTGCGCGTGTGCTGCTCCGTATGTTTTATGATGGCGCATGCGTACCGCAGCCTCCGGCTGCGCATTCAGAGAGTATATGGTCAAACATCTGTCCGGAAGCGGTATGAGTGATCGCAAAAAATGGCTGGTGCTGCTTCAGATTGCCGTGACAGCCGGGTTGCTGGCCTGGGTTTTTGCCGGTACTGACTGGCAGCCGCTGGCTGCATTGTTTAAAACCATTGATCCGGCACTGATGCTGGCCGTTTTTGTGCTGATCAACATCTGCTATCTGCTGCAGGGATGCAGACTGTTTCTGCTTCTGCCCAAAGAAAATCCCGGCGACGGGTCTGTCCGCTGCCGGGTCACTTTTTTTCCTTATCTGTATCACTTCTGGCGATCGACCTTTCACGATATTTACGTGCCGGGAAAGCTGGGCGGAGATATTGCACGCTTTGTCTATCTCCGGCGCATGGGGCTTGAAAGTTCGCGTCTGGTAGTGCCTTTTCTGGCCTTCCGGCTGCAGGGGCTGGCACTTTTGTGTTATGCCGCCCTGTTTATACTCGCCGAAGCTGTTTTTTCGTTTAACGCATGGTGGCTTGCGGCGGCAGCGCTGGCAGTTGTGCTTTGCTGCCGGTACGTTGCCGGTAAGCTGCTGATGCTGCCCGGCGTACTGCGTTTCTGTGCCCGCTTTCCTGTGCTGGATGCCGTGGTGCACAGTACCCGCGCTCTTTTGAGCGATCCTGTACGACTTGTGCTTACGTCGCTTATCTATATTATTTTTCTTGCCGTCACAGTGCTGATATACGGACTTGCGGCGCAGGCCATGAATATCGTTCTGCCGCCGGACAAGCTGCTTACAGGAGTGCCGGTACTCATGTTTGCGGCTATGGTGCCGGTAACCATACAAGGGCGGGGGCTGACGGAATTTCTGGCCGTGGCCATATGGGGCGGCACCATATCAAATGAACAGATAGTGGCCACATGCCTGTGCATCTTTGGCTGCACTCTTGCCATGCAGCTTTTGGCGGGCCTTTTCTGGGGGGGTAATGCCCTGCACAGCCGCGGATCTGCACCTTCTTAGCAAACCGAAGGGTTATTATGTCGAACGAATTTGATTCAGACCGTTATTCCACATACTGGGCCGAGGAATGGCTCGATGTGAAGCAGTACTCGCCTATCGGGCGGCATACCCGTCGCAAGATAATGCAGCTTCTTGCCAGATGTCCCGCTCCCGACACGTTCGCCGACTTCGGTTCCGGCGAGGGCAGTCTGTTGTCCATGGTGCACGCCAAATACCCTGCTGCACGGCTTTTCGGGTGCGACTTTGCCTCAGAATCCGTCAGACGCTGCCGGCAGCGTCTGCCTCAGGCAGAGATCGTGCTTAAAGACCTGACAGACCCGGAGCCACCGTTTGCCGGGCGTGTCTCTGTGGGCGTGTGTTCAGAAGTGCTTGAGCATATTGAAGATGATGCCCGTGCGCTGCACAACCTGGGCACATGGGCCGAGCATATTATCATCACCGTGCCCGGTGGAGAGCTGGATGAGTCATCGCGGGCTGTCGGGCATCTGCGGCATTATACCAAAGACTCTCTGCGGGGGCTTGCACGCCGCGCAGGGCTTGAGGTGCTCCACCTGGAAGAATGGGGATTCCCCTTCAGCTACCCGTGGTACGCACGGGTCAGAAACAAGGCCGGTTACGGGATGATGGTCGGCAGATACAGCATGCGCAAAAAACTGCTCTGCCATGCGTTGTATCTTCTCTTTTTCGGCAATGACCTTTTTTCTTCGGGCAACAAGCTGTTCATGCTGTGCCGCGGCAGTAAAGCGTAACGGCCATGTGCGGAATAGCAGGATATTGCGGCGCCTGTGGCGTTGCTGACACCACAGAAAAGGAACGTGCCGGACGTCTTGAGGCGCTGCTGGCCGGTATTGTCCATCGCGGTCCCGATGATGCGGGCATTACCTGTGCGCATAATGTGGCCATAGGCATGCGGCGGCTTTCCATCATCGACCTTGCTGGCGGGCATCAGCCCATGTTGTCCGGAGACGGCCGCTATGCGCTGGTGTTCAACGGCGAAATATACAACTTCAGAGAACTGCGCAGCGAACTGGCGGAGGCGGGATACTCATTCGCCACGGACAGTGACAGCGAAGTACTGCTCAAGGGGTATATGGCGTGGGGCAGGGGGGTTCTTGACCGGCTTGACGGCATGTTCGCCTTTGCCGTGCATGACAGACATGCCGGTACAGTGTTTCTGGCGCGTGATCATCTGGGTATCAAGCCGCTGTATTACATCCATTTGGGCGGGGTGTTTGCTTTCTGTTCCGAACCTGCTCCGCTTCTGGAACTGCCGCAGGTCCGCCGCAGGCTTGACCACGACGCGCTGGCAGCGTTTCTGAGCTTTAAGTATGTGCCCGCACCGGATACGTTTATCAAGGATATCAAAAAGCTCGCAGCAGGCCACACGCTTGAGTATTCGCCGCGCGGCGACATGTTGCGCACGGAGCGTTACTGGCAGCTGCAGGGCCGCGAAGGCAGCAGTGATGCGGGTGAACTGGCTGAAAGACTGACCCGTGCGGTTGACAGCCAGATGGTCAGCGATGTGCCGCTGGGGGTTTTTCTGAGCGGCGGCATAGACAGCGGGCTGCTGACATGGGCCGCCGCAGGGCAGGGCGGAGAACATTTCACGGGCGGCTATACCGTAGCCTTTGACGAGACAGGCCGTAAAAAAGGCCTGTGCGCGGGCGGTTCATTTGATGAAAGCCGTCTGGCCGCCCTGAGTGCCGCGCATCTGGGTGTGCCTCTTTCCAGCACTACGCTTGCAAGTCCGGCACAGGCGACACTGGATGACTGGATACGGCGGTTTCAGGAGCCGTTTGCCAATACCAGCATACCGGCCAATTTTTTGCTGTGCCAGTGGGTTGCCCGGCACGTCAAAGTCGCCCTGAACGGTTCAGGTGCCGATGAGCTTTTCGGCGGGTATGACAGGTACTACGCCGTGCATCCTCCGGCAGCCCTGCGCGCCCTGCACTGTGCGGCGCCGCTGCTGCGGCGTGTGGCGGACATGCTGCCGGTAGGGGGCGGAAAGAACTCTCTGGTGCACCGTGCCAGACGCTATCTGGCAGGCTGTGCACTTGCCCCCGCGCAAAAACATGCCGGCAGCATCAGACTGTTTACCGATACCCAGCTTGCAGCCATTGCTCCCGGTGTTGTGCCGGCGACTTTTGTACAGGATGCTTTTGCCGGTGCGCCTCAGGGCAGCCTGCTGTACAAGGCCACATGGACAGATATGCAGACCATGCTGCCGGACGACTATCTGACTCTGGTGGACAGAACCAGCATGGCGGCTTCGCTGGAAGTACGTGTACCGTTTCTTGCCAGGGATTTTGTGCAGTACGCCTTTTCATTGCCGCCGGCCGCAAAGATTGCGGGGTGGAAAAAGAAAACCGCCCTGCGTGCGCTTGCCGCAAAGCACCTGCCCGAAGACATTGCACGCCAGCCTAAAATGGGGTTTGAATCGCCGGTGGGCCGGTGGTTCCGTGACGGGCTGGGTGAGGCACTGTGCCGGCAGCTGGCGCAAAGCCCGCTGCAGAATATTATATCGGTACGGGGGGTGCAGGCGCTGGCACAAAGCCACAGCGCCGGTCAGGTGGACGCAGCCAAGCCGCTTCTGGCTTTGTACACCCTTGTGCGCTGGATGGATATGTACAGGGTGGAACTTTAGCCATGCAGATCAGCTTCATATCACACGAATATCCCCCTGTGAGCGGCGGCGGGTCCACGGCCCTGCACGAGTATGCCTCGGGGCTTGCCGCCCGCGGTCATGCGGTGCAGGTGGTAACCGTAGGCACCGGAGCTCATGACACCGTCGACACAGAGGACGGCGTGCAGGTTGTGCGTCTGGCTGCCGGCAGAAAAAGCCTTCTGGCTCCTTCCAAGGCGGAGCTGATACGTTCCTGCGCCGCGTTACGGCTCAAGTCCATGCCGCATTTAAGACGGCATGAACCGGAAGTTCTGGTGGCTTTCTTTGCTTTCCCTGCCGGTTTTCTGGCAGCCCCGCTGGCTGCAAAGCTGAATATACCTCTGGTCGTTTCGCTGCGCGGCTCTGATGTTCCCGGATTTTCCGCAAAACGCCTCGGCGTGTTCGGTCCGCTGCTGCCGTATCTTTTCCGTCGGGCCACACGGCATGCTGCTGCTGTGGTGCCCAACGGGCGGCGGCTGGCAGACATGGCCGCACCGTATCTGCATACGGGGTCCCGGGTGCGGGTTATACCCAACGGAGTAGACACCCTGCGTTTTGCTCCGCAGGGTGCGGAGCACGGCAGCATGGGCGGCCCGTTACGGGTGCTTTTTGTGGGGCAGATGATTGCCAGAAAGCAGTGTCTGGTGCTGGCGCAGGCGCTGCATGAGGTGGCGGCGCGTGGCGTGCCCCTGCAGGTCAGTTTTGCCGGTTCCGGGCCTCTGGAGCAGGATATCCGCAGGATCGTTTCTTCTCTGGACCCTGTTGTCGGTGTGACGTTTACCGGCCATGTACCGCGCAATGCCATTGCAGACCTGTACGGCGCACATGATGTGCTGGTGCATCTGTCGCAGGCTGAAGGTGTTTCCAATGTCCTGATGGAGGCGCTGAGCAGCGGGCTGTGTCTTGTGGCCGCGGATACCGCCGCGGACGCCGCCATTGACGGAGTGCCCCGGCAGGCGCCCGCTGAAGACGGCGGTATCATACTGCTGCCCGTGGACTGCGGTCCTGCCGTTCTCGGGGCGACCCTTGCCGGACTGGCCTGCAACCGCTCACTGGTGGAGGAGCAGCAGCGCCTTGCACGCCGGACAGCTTTGAAAAACAGCTGGCAGGTCCGGGTCGGCGAGCTGGAAGACCTGCTCACCGGCAGTATTGCCGGTTGTCAGGCATCTTAGGGAACTCATGGAGACAACGATGGCTGCTTTTCTTCCTCGCCATGCCGACGGGCGGCAGGTTTTTTTTACGGGCCTGCTGATTGCTCTGGGCGCTGTGCTGTATCACTGCATTCTGGTGCAGCCCATCGACCACGGGGGCGACGCACTTTTCAAGTGGCAGGTGCACAGGCAGATGCTTGCTCTGGGCGCCATTCCGCCGCAGTTTTATGAAAATCCGGCCCATATGCTGCGCTGGGCCAGCAATCTTCCGGTTCTGGGCGTGCAATGGCTTTTTGATTCGCATCCCAGTTCGTATTTTTTGTGTCCTGTACTTATCGCGGCAGGCAATGCCGTGTGGTGTTTTGTGCTGGGGCGCAGACTGGGCGGTCAGGCTGCGGGCATTCTGACGGCGCTGGCCTTTACCGCTGCGCAGACAACACTGCACTGGGGTACGCAGTTTCTGCCCATGAGCACCGCTACATTTTTTATGCTGGGGGCGTTGTGGTTCCTGCTGCGGTGGATGGAACGGGAACACTATTCTGACCTGCTGGCGTGCAGCGTGATGTTTTTTGTTTCCTACGGCGCAAAGGTTACAGCAATCTATTATGTGCCGGCCATATGCATTCTGCTGGTGTACCATGTGCGCTCAAAGGGAAACAGCTTCAGGGACGCTGTGCCGCATGTAGGTACTTTTCTCGGAGTCCTTGTTCTGCTTTTCTGCATTGAAACAGTTCTGATAAGCAGCTTTACGTCAATTTCCGGCGGACGCTTTGCCGGCATTCTGGCAGGGCATAATCCGTCTGTATGGGACAAGGATATTTTTGCGGCACAGGATGCCAGATGGTATGATCCGCTTATCGGAATATACAGGGACTGGCGGCCCTCATCAAAATCGCTCTTGCAATACATCGGCAATTTTTTTGTGTATACGCGTCATCCGGGCAAAACCCAGAGTATTACGTATTACGCGGCATTCATTCTTTGCGTGTATGCGTTGCGGACCCGCAAAAAAACGTATTATCCGGCTGTTGCCATATATCTGTCGGGTTTTTTTGCCAGTGCCTACGCCATAGTGTCGGTTTTTCCCTTTGTGCGTCCCGAGCGGGTACTGTTCCGCTACCACACTATTTTTTACACACTCGGCCAGATGATGGTAATCAGCTTTCTGCTGCATACGCGTTTCCCTCTGATTGCCAGATATTGCAAGTGGTTTAAGGATAGTTATGTCCGGCCGCTCAGGGTCGTGCTGCTTCTGGCTTTTTTTGCCCCTTTGGCGGTTGAAGCCGTAAAATACTTTCCGGTTCCCAACAGCATCATAGCCGCTGCGGATGCGTACGACACAGTACAGCAAGCACGCGGCGAAGGGCGCGATGTATTTATTCCGGTACATAAGTGGCCGGAAAGAACAGAAAAGCTGCAATGGAAGTATGTGGCGTTTTACAGCGACCTGAAGCGGGTTCCACCTCCGTATTCTGAAGAGACTCCGCATATTGTTGTCAACGGGCAGCGTTATTTTCGTGTGGAAGAAGGTACAACCCGCGAAAATCCCATACTTCTTGATCATTACTGACCATAACTGCCGGTGACGGCTGTCTGCCGCCGCCGGTAACGGGGCATTTCCGGATACCTCATCTGTCCGGCACCGTGTACATGCTTCCCCCGGCCATCAACCGGGGGCTTTTTTTCTCTTTTTTACAGGACATTATATGAAACGTATCGCTTTTATCATGCTCTGCCTTTTGGCCCTTGGCTGCACTGCTGCGAAAAACAGGCATGACTCCGGAATGATAATAACGCCTGCAGAACTTGCAGAGATGAACGGGGCACAAGTTGAAAATGCTCTCATCAACGGACACCCTGCAAATTATTTCACGCTTGCCGCCAAGCTGTTTTCGGAAGGAAATAAGCAGGAAGGAGTGAAATGGTTTTATGTGGGTCAGATCCGCTACAGAGCGTATCTGCAGGCCAATCCTTCGTTGGACCCTTCCGGTGATCCGGCCCTGTTCTCGTCGCTGATGTATACGGTGGGAACGCCCCTGAACGGGTATATCGGCGGCGACACCGATGCATGGATGGCCACCATCGACAGTGCCGTGCAATGGCATGACGGACATCCTGACAACTTCCTTGATAAAGATAAAAATCAGGCGGTGTATGCAGCTGTCTTGTCTGGTCTGGACAGTCTGAAGCAATATATTGCCGACAATAAGGATGCCATCCGCAAGGAACGTGAGGCCAACGGTCTGGAAAACCGCTGACCGCAGGCATGCGGAAGAAGCGGCGCGCGGATAATCATGGCGGCAGGTGAAAGGCCGGGTAGTATACCGGAATAGCCGATAATTTCACCGGAACAGAGGAGAAAACCATGAAGAACCGCTGTTGTGTTGCCATTTTGGTGCTGTTATGTGTGTTTCTGGCCGGTATTGCTCCTGCAGGAGCGGATGACGGGGACATACAGCGCGTCGTGACAAGTGTGACTACGGATGACGTAAACCGCGCAGCCATGGCCATTGCCTTTACCAGAGGCATCATGCAGGAAAAACAGGTGGAAGGGATTTTGTTTTTCAATGTATATGGTGTGAATCTGGTTAATGCGGGCAAGGATTCGCCTGTGTACGGCAATGGAAAAACCGTGGCGCAGATGCTCAGAGAGTTTATGGACGCCGGCGGTGTGGTCATGGCGTGCCCCATGTGCATGCAGCATGTGGGCGGCATGACATCCGCAGATCTGATACAGGGAGTCAGCGCGGTGAAAGGCGGCGGAGTCAAGGCCGTATCCGGTCCCCGCACACTGGCGCTTTCTTACTAGCCGTATCCTCCGGTATGGGCAGGCCCCGTGTGCCGGATTATACGTTAAAACATGTCAGGTATCAGGCAGGCGGCACCTCGTGCGCCTGCCTTTTTTTATGCGGGGGAGGCCGCAGGAGTACTGTACAACCGTTGCGGCAGCCTGATTGCTGCCGAAGGGGAGTCCCCGCTGGTGCGCACAGCCTCAGGCGTGACACAGTGCCGTGCAGTGGCTGCGCGCATGGGTACGTGCCGGTAAAAGCGCACCAGATTCACCGGCGGCAGCCTTCGGCTGTCACGCCTGCAACGCTGTCTGCAGGCGGACCGCGCAGGCCTACTGTGAAGGCACGGCGGCCGTATTGCTTTCAGTAAGGTGACCGGTGCCGGAATCATCCCACCCAGAGTAGCGGAAGGCTCTTTTTTTCAGGTACTCAAGGGTGTCGTGTCCGATGTCTTTGCGGACAAGGACAAATTCGCCGGAAAAAATGACAGGTATTTCATGCGGACGGCCTTCAAGGTCCAGTCGTATGGCTTCCGCCATGGCCACACCGTTATCGTCGTTCATCCGCATCACGGTCACATCCAGTTTCCCCGCCAGCAGGGCTTGCAGCTCCGCACTGCCTCCTCCCCAGCCGTTAAGCAGTACCTTACCCTGCATGCCCGTCTGCTCCATGGCTTCTGCCGCTCCCAGCGCCGTGTCTGTGGCGCAGGCATATATCAGGTCGACATCCTGCGAAGAAAGTATGTCCAGTGTCGCCTGCCTTGCCTTTGCGCGTATGCCGTCGGTGTAATAGGTACCGGCAAGCTTCCAGTGGGGGTGAACGAATGCTTTAAAGGTGTCACCGCGCATGGTGCTGACATAGCCCTGCGAAAAGTACAGCATGGCATAGGTGCCGCCCTGCGGGCGGTTCAGCATGAAGTGGTCTGCCAGCAGCCGTGTGCCGCTGATGTGGTCGAAACCTGCGTACAGCAGTGGCTGCCTGTCTTCCCAGCTGCGTAGCGGAGTCGTGATGTTCTGCAGTATTATCTTGGGTCTGCCGCGTTCAAGTACCTGCTCTATCATTTTTTTGTGCCGCCCCACATCAAGGGTGAAGACAAGATAGTCCGGGTCGGCCTGCAGTGCTTCGCGCAGTTGCTGTTCCTGCAGGCGTACATCCAGTGTGGGGCGAGAACGGAATTCAAGCAGTTCATAGCGCAGCCCCAGCTCGTCCATGCGTGCTTTGAAAGAAGCGGCGCTGCGTTGCCAGTAGTCGGAAGCCTGAACTCCCGGATGAATGAAGGCAATGCGTATGTGTGGCAGATTGCGCGTAACAGGGGTGGCACCACCGCGCACCAGTGTCTGAAAGCGCATCATGGTGCGCAGTTGAGCGGGGTGTTTTTTCTGATATTCTTCGACGGTATAATATTCTTCTGCAGAAAGCTGCGTCGCCTGAACCGCGGGGGCAACGGACAGTACAGCCCAAAAAAGCATCGGAAAAAACGCCGTTGCGTGTAGAAAAAAAGTGCTGGTGAAACGCATGAGCCATCTCCGGTGCTGCGTTGTCTGCAGTGGGCCGGCCGCCGTGAAGTCTGACCGGAATTGTTTGTAAAATATGTTTAGTTACAGGATATTATATCTTGTTGCATGGGGTTTTTGCCGGGTGAAATGGGGTACAGACCGTATTGTAGAAAGACTGTGCGGCAGGGGCCATTATAGACATCGTGTACATAGTGTTGTTATTTTCAGTATCTTTAAGTTTTTTTAAGCATGTATATTGACCGGACGTTTTTTTTCTGCTTTCTCCAAGGAAAAAACCGATGGAGGATGACATGAAGAAACTTGCTGTGACCTTGGCGCTCGTGTTGTGCCTGCCCGTGATTGCCCTTGCCGCGGACTGTACAGCTGTTTACGGCGACGGATCCACCACGCTGAAGCTGGCGACGGGAAGCCCGGGAGAGCTGGGCCTGCTGGAAGAACTGGCAGGTGCGTTCAATGCGGAGCATGACACTACGCTGTGCTGGGTGAAGGCCGGTTCCGGCAAGTCACTCAAGTTGCTTCATGAAGGCGACGTTGATCTGGTGATGGTGCACGCGCCCGCAGCAGAGAAAAAAGCCGTGCAGGAGGGCTGGGCCGGTGAACGTACGCTCATAGGCTCCAATGAATTTTATATTGTGGGGCCGGAAAATGACCCTGCAGATATCGCTTCGGCTGCTTCAGCGGCAGATGCCTATGCACGCATTGCTTCGGCACAGGCGCTTTTCTTTTCGCGTGGTGACAATTCCGGAACCCATAAAAAAGAACTGGCCATCTGGAAGCAGGCAGGAGTCGCCCCGCAGGGGGCATGGTACACCGTAACAGGTGACTTCATGCAGGCCACGCTGCTCAGAGCCGATGCCGAAAAAGGGTATTTCATGACCGATTCGTCCACATGGGTGGCCACCAAAAAAGAGGTCCATAATCTCAAGGTGCTGTTCAGGGGCGATATCTTTCTGGTGAATACCTATCACGCCCTGCTGGGAACAAAGGGGCACAATGCCGCACTGGCAGACAGCTTTATCAAGATGCTGGGCAGTGACAAAGGGCAGCAGATGGTACGTGACTACGGAAAAGATCTGTACGGCGAAGGCATGTACAATGACGCGGAATACGCTGCGCAGTATGACCATTAACAGATAATGCCGCCGCGGCGGTGACGGCGCCGGCAGTTCTGTACGGAGCAGGCGTCATTGCACGGATGCTGGCGGAAGAACGGATACCGCAGGCGGCGGTAACACAGGGTGCATCGCCGGACGCTTCAGAGCGTCCGGCGTTTTTGTTGCGCGTACATGGGCTGGCGGATTGTTACCGGCCGCATAACGGGCTGCGGGCAGCGGGAACGCATGCGCGGTGCCGTGCAGGGGCAGAACCTGCAGCCGGCGGTCTCTGCCGGCAGACCGGGATGGACGGCATCCGGTTGTGTCCGCCTGCATCCTCTGCCCGTGACGGGCGGCACATGTCAGCCTGTTTACAAATCTTCCGCTGCCATGACGCAGTCGCCGCCCCGTGCTTTTGCCTGATACATGGCGTTGTCGGCCCTTCGGGTCAGGGAGGTCAGGTCGTCGCTGTCGCGGTAGGCCGCCACACCGGAACTGAACCCCACAGGAATGTCGGGAGCGGCGCATACTGCGGCGGATATGCGCCGTGCCAGCGCCCGGGCGCTTTCTTCATTTCCGTCCAGCAGGATGATGAATTCGTCTCCGCCCCAGCGGGCCAGAAGATCGGTGGGGCGCAGCCTGCCGCGTATGACGCGGGCCATGGATGCCAGTACTTCGTCACCGGCAAGATGCCCCAGCCTGTCGTTTACTTCCTTGAAACCGTCCAGATCGATGATCAGTATGGAGAAGGGGATTCCGTCGCGCGACGCCCTGTATGCGGCCAGGTCAAAGCGTTCCTCCAGCTCGCGGCGGTTGGCTGCTCCTGTCAGCGGGTCTGTTCTGGCAAGATGCTCTATGCGTGCCTGATATTTGTTAACCGCCAGCACGCACAGGGCCAGTATGACAAGTGTGGAGACAAACCCCATGGCCAGCGTGCGCATGAAGTTGCCTCTGGCCGTGCGCAGGGCTGTCATTTCATCCTGCACCACCAGCAGATGCCATTTGAATTCCGGGATATAGCGCGACGTAAGCAGGTAATGTCTGCCGCCGGCGTCGTACTGCAGGCTGACTGCATCGCCCTGACCTGCCAGTATGTCCGGCGCAATGTCACGCAGCCCGTCCATTTCGGTTATGTAGGCTTTTTCCACCAGTGACGTGTCCGGATGTATCTGTATCAACCCGTCCTGATCGATGAGGAAGGCCTGACGCAGATACGTGCGCTGTGCTTCATCCAGCAGCTCCAGAGCCTTATCCAGCGCTATGCCTGCCCCGGTAACGCCCAGCAGCCTGCCGCGGTCGTCTTCAAGGCGGAAGTTTACAAACACGGTCATGGTGTTGCCGGCAGCCTGATTGACGTCGATATCAAGGTCGTATGGCTCTTTGTACCGTGTGAATGCGTAGAACCACACATCATGCGGATCGCGCGGACCGATTTTTTTCAGAATGCCGTCCGGTGTGTAATAGCGGTCGGTTACCGCCGAAACGAAAAAGGTGCTTAAAAATCCATATTCCTTTTTGATTCTGGAAAGATACCGGCGCACTGCGTCCTCATTCTGTTCGCCTCCGGTCACCCAGTCGCGCAAAAAGGTGTCGTTGGCCATGGCCGAAGACACCAGAAGGGGACGCATGAGCGCACTGTGAATTTCGGAATAAATGTTTTTGCCGGTCAGCGGCAGGGCGGAGCGGAGCAGATCGTCACGCACTGCATTGCGGGTGACAACATAGTTGATGATGCTTGTCGCCAGAAAAACTGTAATGAGAATGGCCGCCAGTGCGGAGATGAGACGTGTTTTGAGCTGCATTGTCTGTTCCGCGACGCGGAGCCGCCGTAGGGGTGCAGAGGATGATGATGCGTGTGCCTGCGCCGGAAACAGCGCCTGACAGGGGCCTGCCCGCGGCAGCGGGAAAATGTGCCGCACGAAAATATCTTAGTTGCACAGGTGCTGCGGGTCAACGCTTTGTGCAGGCAGATAAAATACCAAGCCCGCCTGTCCGGGCGGGCTCGGGGAATGTTATCAGATGGGTTCCAGCCCTTCTTTTTCCAGCAGCGGAACCGCGTATTCGATGGATACCGCATATGAAAAGCTTGTCGGCATGGGTTCTGTGCCGTCCACAACGGGAGTTGCTTCCAGCGGGTCAAACCTGCCGCTGACAATGCCTATGACGCGCAGGTCGTCCAGCCCCACCAGCGGGCCGCCTTTTGATCCGCCGTGTACTCTGCTGTCAAACAGAAACATGTTTGTTTCGTTTGTTGACCGCATTTTGGCGCAGATGACAGCCTGCTGCAGCACCTGCGTGTAAATGCACTGAAAGCCGAAAGCAAAACCCAGACTGGCAACGCCGTTGCCTTCCGAAACATTTTCGGGAACGCCGATGACATGGTCGGGCATGGTTATTTCCACAGGGTCGGTGAAGGCCAGCAGGGCCATGTCCCGTTCTTTGTCCATCCGGGCAAGCCGCACGGGAATGGCGGCCAGCGCCTCGCTGCTTACCGGATGAAACCCCGCCTCGGCAGGGGCGGGTACAACCATGAGCGTATCGTCGGGGCTGATGGCATGCGCCACGGTAAGCAGATAGCCCTGCGGGTGAATGACAAAAGCGGAAGCCAGAAAAACAAGCCGGTTTCTGCTGTCGGTTTTAAAAAGCTTCATGCAGCCGTTACGATAGCGCATATGAACATCTTGAAGCATATATGATATTCTCCGTGGTTACGGTTGTTCGGCCAGCCAGCGGGTAACCTTTTCGGGATGCGTGCGAATCCAGCGGAGCGCTTTTTCGTAGGGGAAAAGCCCTTCGTCGTCCTGAATCCACAGCATCAGCTGGCCCATGTCTTCGGGAGACCAGTAAAATGCGTCCAGCAGGCGGAATACCGCCTGATTCTCTTCGGCCAGACCCTTGCGGGTCATGGTATGTATGCTGCCGCTTTCAGAAAAAACGCCTTCGGGGTCTTCCAGAAACTCCAGATTCCAGCGTGCGAACGCCCAGTGCGGCAGCCAGCCGGTAAATACGACCCACTCCTGATGCCGTACGGCGTGCGAAAGCTCCGCCATCATGGCCACTTCGCTGCCGGACTCCAGCCAGAAGCTGTCCCTCAGCCCGTAGACATCAAGAGCCCGTTCCGCCTTTTCCATCACACCGGCATCGGGTTCTATGCCGATGATGCGGTGACGGTAACGCTGGGCATCTTTACGCAGTGCGGGTATGGATGCGGTGGTCACATACGGCCTGTTGCGCAGCCCCGTACCGGCTGTAAATCTGCCTGCCGTTACCCGCGGAACCACCAGTCCCGTGCGGGTGCCTTCCAGATTGGGGCCCAGGTCGTCCAGCATACCGGCGTATCTGGCGCGGTAGGCGGAGTGTGTGTGCGGCAGCCATGCGGAAAGCATGGCGTCCGCCTCGCCGGCGGCCACCATGCGCCACATTTCTCCGGCGCCGGCAGCCACCAGCGTGCAGGGAATCCCCAGTTTTTCCTGAATGAGCGCCTTCATCAGATTGGCACTGGCTATGGAGGACGACCATTGCGCATATGCTATGGTCACGGGTTTTTCAGCCGCGCGGACAGGGCCGGCTGCCAGAATAAGCACCGCTGCGACAAAAACGATAACTCTGCGCATGATGGTTCTCCTTGTCAGGCTGAGGAAACAGGGGCTGCTACCAGAACTTGCGCCTCCCGAAGGTTCTGTCCAGTACAGGTTTGCGCTTCACCCGGAAGCGTACCTGCTGCTTGGGAATACCCAGCGTAAATTCCTGCGGGCCGGAGTATTCTTTGAGCCCTTTGTGCAGTGAATAGCACATGCCGAGCAGGATGACCGCAAAAGGCAGCCCCGTGGTGATGGTGGCTGTCTGCAGCGCCACCAGTCCGCCGCCCATCAGCAGCACCGCGGCCACAACGCCTTCGAGCAACGCCCAGAAAAGGCGTGAAAGAACAGGCGGGTTGGGGTCTCCGCCCGAAGTTATGATGTCAATGACCATGGAGCCGGAGTCGGAAGAGGTCACAAAGAAGGTTATGACCACCACGATGCCCAGAAAGCAGGTGACAGAGCTGAGCGGGAAGTTTTCCAGCATGACGAAAAGGGATACCGGCAGGTTTTCCTGCACGGCGGTGGCAATGCCGCCTGCCCCGAACATTTCGATGTTCAGTGCTGTGTTGCCGAAGATGGTGATCCACAGAAACGTGATGAACGTGGGTACCAGCATGACTCCCATGATGAATTCGCGGATGGTGCGCCCGAAAGATACCCGGGCGATGAACATGCCTACAAAAGGTGACCAGGCGATCCACCAGGCCCAGTAAAAAATGGTCCAGCCGTGCTGCCATTCGGTATGTTCATATGTCTCGTTCCATGTGGAAAGCTGCGGCAGAAACTGAATGTAATAGCCTATGTTTTCCAGTGTGGCGTTAAGGATGAAAAGCGTGGGACCGAGAAAAAGCACAAACAGCGCCAGCATGCCGGCAAGAACGATGTTGATCTCACTCAGCCGGCGGATGCCTTTGTCAAGACCCGCGACGACACTCCATGTGGCAACAGCGGTGATGGCCGCAATAAGAATGACCTGAATGCCCGTGGACTGTCCGATACCCCACAGATGGTCCAGTCCCGCATTGACCTGCTTGACTCCCAGACCCAGCGACGTGGCCACCCCGAACAGGGTTGCCACCGTGGCCATGATATCGATGGCGTTGCCCACAGGGCCGTAAATCCGCTCGCCCAGCACGGGGTAGAATGCGGTCCGGATGGAAAGGGGCAGACCTTTGTTGAATGAAAAAAAGGCCAGCGACAGGGCGACAACGCTATACACAGCCCACGGATGCAGGCCCCAGTGCAGAAACGTGATGTCCATGGCTTTGCGGGCGGCTTCCGTTGTTCCCGGTTCTGTCAGCGGATTGGCAACATAGTGGAACATGGGTTCTGCCACTCCGTAAAACAGCAGGCCGATGCCCATGCCAGCGGAAAACAGCATGGCAAACCACGCCATGGTGGAAAATTCTGGCTCGGCATCGGGACCGCCCAGTCGGATGTCTCCGTAGCGGCTGACAGTAAGCAGCAGAACAAACAGCAGTACAATGTTCATCGTGGCGATGAAGAACCAGCCCGTGTAGGTGGACATGTAGGACTGCATCGTCTGGAATACGTCGCCAAGAAAATGCTGGAAAACTAAGGTGATGCCGACGAAGAGGAAGATAAGCCCCGCGGAGCCGAAAAAGACCCACGGATGTACTTCCAGATGAAACCAGCTCGGTTTCGTATCTGCTTCAGGAGTGGAGTTTTTGTTGCTTTGTTCGTTCACAGTCTCATCCTTGTGTAGGGGGCGGCCGTCCGGCACGCTCCGTTCAGCACGGAGCGCATCCTGCCCGGCGTAAACCGGAATAAGCCGGTACGTATCCCGTCACGCAGTTGCGGTTGCGAAAACGACTATCCCCCGAAATGTTTTTGGTGGTTTTTAGGCCAAAAATAATACGTCAAAGCAGGCCTGCCGTCAAAGCTGCGGCCGGATAATTGTCAAACCATCCGGTGAGGCATGACGGACCGTAAGAGAAACAATCAGGTGCAGGGCAAAAAAGCTGTGCCGTGATGCTTAGATATTGCGGATAATGAGTATGATTGCGCTTAACGCGGAAACAAGGAATACCACCGGCCGGGTGTAGCCCGCGTCGCACAGTGCCGCGGCACGGCGCGAGGCCAGATAGCCCAGTGCCACAGCGGGAGCCAGCATCAGCGCTACTGTCAGTTCGCGTTGGCCTATTTTACCCACATAGGCCAGTGCCGCCTGAGCCATGATAATGGAAATGAGACCTACAAACGCCAGCGTGCCGCGCAGCCTCGGTCCCGGCTCGTTCTGAAGAGCCAGTGCCAGCGGCGGCAGGCCGACACCGCTCACCGTGCCCATGAATCCGCCCACCAGACCGGCGGAGAGCAGAGTGGCTTTGCCCTGCGGCACCGGCAGCCCCGAAGCGCTCATGCCGACAGCAGCCAGAATGAGCGCGCTGAGCAGCAGGGCTGTTTCCCGCTGCGGCAGACTGCTGATGAGAGCTGCGGCGACAACGGTTCCTATAAGGTAACCGCCTATGGTCCCTCTGACACTGGGCATGCTTACATGTCTGCGGCCGCTATAGGCCATCAGTGCCGTGATGATGCTGACCAGCAGCACAACAGGACCGGGAAGAAACACCGGGTCGATGATGTTGAGCAGAGGGCCGATGAGCAGAGCCAGACCGAATCCGGCGACTCCCTGTGCGAAAGCGCCGAAAAACACAATGATAAACGCAAGCCCGAGGCTTGAGAGTGAAAGTCCTGTTTCAAGCATGGAATAATGAAAAAAGGCTAGATGTGAGTGTGTTGTATCCATCATTGCCGCCCGTGCCGTGATGAGAAAGCACGGGACGCTTTTGCAGTACGGTCAAGCCGTCCGCGGTACGATGTTGCGCAGCGTGGCGGCTTCCTTCCGGTCTGCGGCAGGCGGGAAGAAGGCCGTGCCACCTTCAATGGTATGGTTGGACATGAAATGAAATGTGTCAATTCATAATTCGCCCATGCGGGGCGTAAGCATGGTGAACCAGCCTGAACGGGATGAAAAACACGAAGATGCAGCATGCATTGCACGGAGCGCTGTTCTGAGTTTGCTGTTTTTGCCGTCGGTGCAGCTCGGTTTTTCTATCTGCTGGTTGAGTGTACTACGGTGCTATCCCGTCTTTTTTCTGTCCGATGCACAGCCCTACTGATTCATTGATGTTGTCAAGTGAACCGGAGAGTATTGTCAGGTTTTCGGACAGAAATTGAAGCGTTTCTGTCCGTTCTTTGACACCGCCCGGTGTGTCCAGTTCTGTCGCCTCACCGGAGAGAATATAATCAAAAACAAAAATGCCGCCCGGCGCCAGATGGTCCAGCAGATGTCTGGCAATGGTCAGGGGTTTGTGCAGGTGCTCAAAAACAGTGGTGATGACAATGAAGTCGTAGACTTTTCCGTCCTCAAGCGGCTGATCGAATTTTTCGGGAGAGATTACCGGCATGTCGGTGACGGCGTCGTCCCGCATGTATAAATGGCGCGCATAATGGAAAGGAAAGTTGGCGATATCCGTAAGTGTCCATGATACTGGGATATGGTTATAATAGTTTTTCCATGTGCGGTAGTACGGAGCGAGTGAGCAGCCGAATTCAAGAGCGCGCATGCCCGCAGACAGGTGCCTGAAGGCTTTGTAGGCGCGTATGGGGCGCAATGCGAGCCCGTAAACGTAAGAAAATGTGGAGTATATGTTGTGCGGCTTCTGCCAGTTGGCAAGGTGCAGGTCAGGACTGTCCCATCGGTAATCCGCAGGATTCTGGACTTTCAGCCTGTATGCGTGACGCAGGGCGTGAAAATCGGCAATATAAAGGGGACGGCCGTTAAGGGCATTGCGCCAGTAGTCCTCAAAGTCCGTGAACCATTTTTTTACAAAACCGCACATGACAAGCGGTTCCATGTACCGGGTCTTTTGCAGCAGTGCTGTCGTAAAAAAAGACAGCTTGTTGCGCAGAAAGGATTTTCGGACAGTGTTCTTTTTGGCCGACTTATATGCTTCATCCTGTCTGCTGTAAGCTGCAGGAAGATTTATTCTGAGGTCGTCATAGCCGTTGCCGCCCGGCAGCCAGTCCTGTTCATCTGACATGAGGTTTCCTTTACTGAAAATTGCCGGCTTGAGGCCGGAACAGCTTTAACGCCGCTGTTGCAAAAGAGGCGCAGCAGAATTTTATACTATTCTGCATTACAATATATCAAGCGGTAGTGTGTGTAAATGGTGATTGATTATGGATTGTTGAGGTTGTACGGCATGCGCTGCCCCGCCGGATGCATGCAGTCTTGACCGGTCCGGTATCAGCTGAAAAGGCCCGCGTGCGGCCGCACATGCTGCCGTAAATGCCGTCAGCACCGGGAGTGCTTCCGGGCTTTTGTGATATATGACACTTGTCTGCGGCGGCGCTTGCTGCTTTTTTTTGTCGCTGCGTAGCCGCAAATGTCGAAAAGGCTATTGACGCAACTTGACGCCGCGCTGACCCCGCATGTACTGTGCGTCCACTGTGAAGGGGACGGCGCGGCAATGCGGTGCCGCGTCTCTGCCTGCCGCTACGGAAAGCAGGCCCGGCCGCGTGACGGCGCCGGGCATACCGCCGGTCAGCACCGGCGTTTTTTTCGTGCGGCGGTACGCACGGCACACCGCACCGCGCAGGCGTATGCGTCTGTTTTTTCTGTGTCGTTCTCCCCTTGTTCCGTATCTGCTTTTATCCGGGGCACAAGCGGGCAGCGTGGGTGCCACGCCGCCTGCCTGCCTCCGTGCGGCCATGCCGCATGAAACAAGGGGTGTGATCAATGTTGGATTCCAGACATTCCGGCGCGGCCTGTATTGTGGCGGGCACCGCCATAGGGGCGGGCATGCTGGGGCTGCCCATGGTTATCGGTCCCATGGGCTTTCTGCCGGGAACATTGCTTATGGCCGTGGTATGGGCCATGGCGCTTTTTTCCGCGCTGCTTCTGCTTGAAGTGAATCTGAAAATAGGCGCCGGAAAAAATTTCAATAATATGGCCCGCGAAGTGCTGGGCCGCGGCGGGCAGATAGTGGCCACGGGCAGCATGGCTTTTTTGCTGTATGCGCTGCTGGTAGCCTATCTGACCGGTGTGGGCGGTCTTGTGGCACGTACCGGCGGCGCGCTGGGCATGGCCGTCACTCCGCAGGCCGGCAGTCTGCTTTTTGCAGTGGCCGGCGGTGTGGTGGTGCTTATCGGCACGGCGCTTGTGGTCAGAGTCAATAAAGCGCTTTTCTACGGTATGCTTGTGGCCATGGTTGTGGCTTTTGCCAGCCTTGTGCCGGGGGTGGATGTGGCGAACCTGACCACGGCGGCCCCCCGCGAAAAGCTGGTACTGGCCTGCCTGCCCGTGCTGTTTACGTCTTTCGGGTTTCATACGGGCATACCGAGCATCGTCCGTTTTTTGCGCAGCGATGCCCGCAGCCTGCGAAGAGTCATTCTGGTGGGTACGGCGTTGCCCGTCATCTGTTACTTTCTGTGGCTTATGGTGTCGCTGGGAGGTATGCCCGCTGCGGACATCAGCCGTATGGGCGGTAATGTGGACACGCTTGTTTCCGCCCTTGCCGGCAGTTCGGCATGGCTCGGATCGGTACTGTCCGCTTTTGCCGCTCTGGCGCTGATCACATCGTTTCTCGGGGTGGCGCTGGCACTGTTTGACCTTCTGGCCGAAACATTCCGGCTTAGCGATTCTGTGCTGCACCGGACGGTTACGGCAGTGCTGGTGTTTGCCCCGCCGGTGACTGCCGCGCTATTGTCGCCGGGCAGATTCATTCAGGCACTGGCCCATGCGGGCGCCGCGTTGACCATCCTTGCGGTGTTTCTGCCCTGTGCCATGGCATGGAAGCTGCGGCGCGACAAAGTGCAGGCGTCCTATCAGGTGGCGGGCGGTACCGCCGCGCTTGTGGTGACCTCTGCTTTCGGTTTGCTGGTGGTTTCGGCAAGCTATCTGTAAGTTTCCTGCTATGCCGGTCCAAGGCTCCGCACGATGTGCGGAGCCTTTTGTTTTGCACAGTGAGCACTACCGGCTGAATTTTTCACGCGCGTTGACGTTGCGGCGCTGTCTGCTTATGTAGACTGGACATCCCCGCGGCCGCTTTGCCGGCCCGAACGCAAGACTGGTCCGTGTGACCGGGAGGTGCATTATGAAACGTCTTCTGCTTGCTCTGCTGTTGGTGCTTGTTGCGTCCTCTGCGCAGGCCGCTGTGTGGAAGGTGGATACAGATCATTCCGCCGTGCATTTCAGCATACAGCATATGATGATAGCGCAGGTGCGCGGCGCGTTTCACGACATCAGCGGTTCTGTGACGTTCGACGGCGCAGTGCCGTCCGCCTTTGACATCACTGTAGAAGTGGACAGCCTTGATACCGGCGTGGACAAACGGGACGATCATCTGGAAAGCGCCGACTTTTTCGACGAGCAGCGTTTTCCGCTGATCCGTTTTGTAAGCACGGCGGTCACTCCTTCCGGCGAGGGGTACGAGGTGACCGGCAATCTGACCCTTAAGGGAGTGACCAGACCCGTGACGTTCATGCTGGGGGGGCTGGACAGAAGCATTACCGACCCGTGGGGCAATGTGCGCAGGGGCGGGGTGGCAACATTGACCATTGACAGGCGCGATTATGACGTGCGCTGGAATGCTCCGCTGGACGGCGGCGGGCTGCTGATAGGCAATGATGTTGATATCATTGTTGATTTTGAAGTGCTTGAGCCGCGCTGACGTCAGCATTCTTTTGTGAAGATATCGGGCAGCCCCCACGGGGGGCTGCTTTTTTTTGTGCCGCCGTCTGCCGGCTGCTGAAGCAGAACAGCCGCGGTATTGTAACATTCTGCGGTTATATCATGCGCGGTGTATCTGCTCCGCGCAGCGTTCTTCCGGCTGATGCTGAAATACTGTTGTCTATTTCGGGATATGTTTTTCTGTGTGCGCGCGGGCTGCGTTGCATTGCTCAGGTGTCAGGTCATGGATTGTTTTCTCTTCAGGCAGAGCCGGTCCGTTATTTATTTCCTGCACCGGATGGGCATTTTTTGCTTGCATGTATATACTTGCTTACTGTTATAACATAAGCCGCAGGCAATATGAAAATGCATGCAGTGGTCAGGTTTTCTGCCGACAGTCTGCAACTGGCGCGGTGCATGGTTGCAGATGGCACATTATGGCGGTTTCCGGCCGCCGTTTTACAGACGGGGGAGCAATAATGCTTAAGAATCTTGGACTGACATGGAAGATCATGATCATACTGGTCGTGGTCGTTCCGGCAATGCTCGGTCTGACACTGTACATGACAGGGTCTTTTACCGAGCATATGGAGCGGACAGCCCGTGAACAGAGCCTGGAAACGGCTTACAGGTATGCGGGAAAAATTGATGCCGACATGAGTCTGGCCATGCATTCGGCCAGAGCGTTTGCCCGGCTTGCGGAAAGTATGATGGGGCACGAAGGGCGCCCCACGCGTGAAGCGCTGCGTGACAGCATGGAAAACTTTCTGCGCGACCATACCAACCTGCTGGGTATGTTCGCAACGTTCGAGCCGGATGTCTTTGACGGCATGGACAGCATGTACCGCGGGGCCACATATCACAACAAGGACGGCCGGTTCGTGCCGTGGGTTCACTATGAGGGCGGCGTCATAAAGACCATTCCCAGCGTGGGGTATGATGTGGATGACGCAGACGGTGCATGGTATCATCTGCCGCGCAAAACCGGCAAAGAAATCATAATGGAGCCGTGGGCCTACGAAATAGGCGGCGAGTTTGTCATGATGGTGGACATGCTGGTACCCCTGCGCAGGAACGGGCGGTTTGCCGGTGTGGTCGGTATTGACTATCCGATGGGCACCATCGATGAATTCGTGAAAGACATTAAAATGTTCGATACCGGTTATGCTTTTCTGCTTTCCGCCACGGGCACGTACGTGGCGCATCCGCAGAACCAGCTGGTGACTGACAAGGCGAATATATTCAGCCAGCCGCAGACAGAAGCCGAGCTGCGCGCCGGTCTCAAGCGGGTGCAGCAGGGCGAGGATTTTTCCATCACCGTTGAGCGTGACGGTAAACGTCACCTGCTTACTTTTGTACCCATTTTCATAGGCCGGGCCGACACGCCGTTTATTCTGGGTCTTGACGTACCCGTGGCCGAGGTGCTGGCCGCAGCGTACGGCATGCGTAATAACGCGCTGATGATCGGCGGTGTGACGGCAGTCTTCATTCTGTTGATCATTCTGTACATATCGCGGGTTATCAGCAGACCCATTCAGGAAACCGTGCGTGCGGTGGAGGGGATAGCCTCGGGCAACCTCGGTACGCGGCTGCCTGCGGATTCGAAAGATGAAGTGGGACGCATGCAGGCTTCGGTTAATCATATGGCCGAAGAACTGGCGCGCAACATGGGTGAAATCAAGACGCAGCAGGCAGCTGCCGAAGAAAAGACGCGTGTGGCGGAACAGGCCATGCAGGATGCGCAGGAGGCCCGCAGGCAGGCGGAGGAAGCACGTCGGGAAGGCATGCTGATGGCCGCCGGCCGTCTGGAGCAGATTGTGGCGCATCTTTCCAGTGCTTCGGAAGAAATCTCGGCTCAGTCCAATGAAATACGGCATGGTTCCGAGATTCAGCGGGACCGCATAGCCTCTACGGCCACGGCCATGGAGGAAATGAATGCCACGGTGCTTGAGGTGGCCAGAAACGCCGGTGAAACAGCGGACCAGACCAATGCCTCGCGCGCCAGCGCACTGGAAGGGGCGCAGGTGGTCACAGAATCTGTGGCAGCCATGAACAGTATCAAGACCAATGCCGATGCCCTGAAGGAAAACATGGCGGCACTGGGCACGCAGGCCCAGTCCATCGGGGCCATTATGACGGTCATCGAGGATATAGCCGACCAGACCAATCTGCTGGCGCTGAACGCAGCCATCGAAGCCGCCCGTGCCGGTGACGCCGGACGGGGTTTCGCCGTGGTGGCCGACGAAGTGCGCAAGCTGGCGGAGAAAACCATGGGCGCCACCAAGGAGGTCGGCCAGTCCATCAAGGCTATTCAGCAGGCCGCGCGGCAGAATATGGAAGCCATGGAAGCCACGGTGGAACGCATCGGTCATGCCACCACGCTGTCACAGCGTTCAGGTGAGGTGCTGCATGCCATTGTCGCCGCAGTGGAACAGTCAGCCGACAGGGTGCAGAGCATTGCCACGGCAGCCGAACAGCAGTCGGCAACGTCCGAGGAGATAAACAGCGCGGTCGAGGAAATAAACCAGATAACACTGGACACCGCGCAGGCTGTGAACGAAGCGGCCATTGCCGCTGAAGAGCTGGCCCGTCAGGCACAGGAGCTCAGTGCCATCATCGACGACATGAAAAATCAGGGATAAGCCGCAGGCTGCGGTGTGATGCCGCATGGCTGTTTTGTGCAGTCCGGAACTTTGTATCCGGCGCCGCGCACGCCATGCGGCATCGGTCCTTCGGAGAAAGCGGCAGTGTGCCTGCGTGATGATGCAGGCGCGCTGCCGCTTTGTGCTGCAGATGCAAATATGGAACCGGCTGAGGCTCCTGCCTCATGAACAGCCCGTCAATCGGGCCTGTTATGTCAGTGCCGCGTTGCCGCGGTCGGGTCTGATGCGTAAACGTTTCTGCGTCCTGCCGTGCATCTTCATGTTTCCGGCGCACCGCCCCACAGGCCGCCATCCGGCACGGGGCATCCGGCGTACTGTGTGCTGTCCGCAGTGGAATCTGCGGGGCACGCAATGGCCGTCCTGTTTTCTGCTGCAGTCTTCCGCCAGTGCTCCCTGACAGCATTTCTGGCGGCTGCGGCTTTTCCCGCGTGGTTTCGTGCTGTTGCCTGTATTCTTCTGCCCCATGTTTGCGGGCGGCAGCGTTTTGCTGCTGCCTTTTTTCATTTCTGCTTTCCCATGATGTTCATGCGACAGGGCCGGTGCACATCCGGCGCGTATCGGCAAGCGCCTGTCCGGCATGGGCGCCCGTCACTCCGCGGGGGCACATGCGCCGCCTGCCCGGAAGTGGATGCCGGGCGGTGCCTGTGCGGCTTTATGGGGAGTTGCCATCAGCGCGGGGCTGTCTCCTGTGTGCCGGTGGCTGAGGAAAAAATATCAGCGAGCGGCACGCAGCTTTGCTGTATACTGACAAAACTGCCTGCACTGCGCGGGTATGGCCGGCAGCTGCCGATGCAGACTGTGTGCGGTACCGGACAGAAGGTTGGGGCTATGGGCCGAAAGCGGTTTTACAGCGGAGATAGCGGTATGCTGAAGCATCTTGGTTTGAAATGGAAAATAATGGTTATTCTGGCGGTGGTAGTTCCGGTGATACTGGGGCTGACATGGTACCTGACCGGAACATTTATGAAGCTGATGGAACGGACAGCCGGTGAGCAGAGTTTTGAAATTGCTTACCGTTATGCCAATAAAATAGACGCAGACATGAGCCTTGCCATGCATTCGGCACGGTCCGTGGCGCGTCTGACAGAGACCATGATGGGGCATGAGGGGCGTTTTACCCGCGAAGCCCTGCGTGACGGCATGGAAAATTTTCTGCGGGATCATCCCAACCTGCTGAGCATCTACGCCGCCTTTGAGCCCGATGCGCTGGACGGTGCCGACTCCCGTTACATGAACAGTCCGTATCATAACAGCGACGGGCGCTTTGTGCCCTGGGTGCACTATCAGGGCGGGGCCATAGTGACGGAACCGTGTACCGGATACGAAAAAGATAACGCCGACAGTGTCTGGTATCATCTGCCGCGCAAGACGGGCTCAGAAGTGGTTATGGAGCCGTGGGCGTATGATCTGGGCGGAGAAAAAGTGCTGATGGTCGAAATGGTGGTGCCGCTCAGGAAAAACGGCAGCTTTGCAGGGGTAATTGGTGTGGGGCTTCCTATGGGCACCATTGACCGTTTTGTGCGCGAAATAACCGTGTTCGGCTCCGGGTATGGTTTTCTTATTTCCGCCGCGGGCACATATGTGGCGCATCCTCAGACGGATCTTGTTGAAAACAAAGTAAATATTTTTGAGCAAAAAGATGTATCGCCTGAACTCAGGGCCGGGCTGCGCAAGGTTCTGGAGGGCGGCGATTTTTCTCTGAAGACGGAGGAGGACGGGGCGCCGTTTCTGCTTACCTTTGTGCCGGTGTTCATAGGCAGGGCCGAAACGCCGTATATCTTCGGCATTAAAGTCCCGCTCAATGAAGTGTTGGCGGGGGCTTTCTCCATGCGCAACTATGCCCTGCTGGCCGGTTGCGGCGCCACCATACTTATTCTGCTGCTCATCCTGTATGTCGCGCGCGTCATTTCGTTGCCCATCAATGCAACGGTGCATGCCGTGGAACAGATATCTTCGGGAGACTTTTCTGTCCGGCTGCCTGCGGATTCGAGAGATGAAGTGGGCAGAATGCAGGTGGCCGTCAATGACATGGCTGCCGAGCTTGCGCGGAACATGGATGAAATACGCAGGCAGCAGACCGCTGCGGAAGAAAAGACCAAGCTTGCTGAAGAAGCGACGCAGCAGGCGTATGAAGCCCGCAGACAGGCGGAGCAGGCCCGCCGGGAAGGCACACTGCAGGCCGCGCGTCAGCTTGAGGAGATTGTCGCGCATCTGTCTGTGGCGTCAGAGGAAATATCTGTTCAGTCGCGCGAAATCAGACAGGGGTCTGAGGTGCAGCGCGAGCGCATAGCCTCGACAGCCACTGCCATGGAAGAAATGAACGCCACAGTGCTTGAGGTGGCAAGGAACGCGGGCGAAACCGCTGATCAGGCCAAAACTTCGCGCGATAATGCAATGGAAGGAGCCGGAGTGGTCAACCAGACCATGGAGGCCATGCAGGCCATCAAGCGCAATGCGGACGGATTGAGCCTGAATATGAACCGGCTGGGCGAACAGGCGCAGTCCATCGGTACCATTATGAACGTTATCGAAGATATAGCCGACCAGACAAACCTGCTGGCGCTGAACGCCGCCATAGAAGCCGCCCGCGCGGGCGATGCCGGACGCGGGTTTGCCGTGGTGGCGGACGAGGTGCGCAAGCTGGCGGAAAAAACCATGGGGGCCACCAAGGAAGTGGGGGACTCCATACGGGCCATCCAGCAGGCTGCCAGCCAGAACGTGCATGCCATGGAATCAACCGTGGAACATATAGATGCGGCCACCAGACTGTCTTCGCGTTCGGGTGAGGTGCTGGCGGCCATCGTAAGCGGTGTTGAACAGTCTGCGGACAGGGTGCAGAGCATCGCAACCGCCGCGGAACAGCAGTCCGCCACATCGGAAGAGATAAACCGTGCAGTTGAGGAGATTAACCAGATTACGCTGGAAACAGCGCGCGCGGTGGGAGAAGCCACGGTTGCCGCCGAAGAGCTGGCCCGTCAGGCGCAGCAGCTCAGCATGATTGTGGAAGAAATGAAAAGTCAGGAATAGACATCGTGCGGTGCGGGGCCCGTATCCGCCCGTGTTCACCCGTATCCGCCCGTGTCCGGCACATTTTGATAGTGCAGGGCGTTTGGGGCCGGCCATTGCGGATGATACCCGGATGTCTGTACATGGTGGAAAAAGAAGCGGACGCGGTGTTACGGGTGCTGCGGCTGCAGAAAGAAAAGCCCGCACTGCGCAAGCAGTGCGGGCTTTAAGTTATCAGAGCTCGTCTTCCTGTTCCGGCACGACGACTGTCTGCCGTGATGCCTTGATCATTATTTCGGTGACGAATTTGGCGGAATTTCTGGTTGTCCAGTAGTCTGTCACATAGCGTTCGTACGATTCATCGCCCAGCGTGTATCCGTGCTGACGGGCCCAGCGGCGTATCTTTTTGTATGTCTCGGCAATGTCTTCGTGCGGGCCGATGTGGTAGCAGGCCGCCATCATGTGCCCGCCCATATCGGTGGTGTATTCATCGTGGCAGGGCATCAGGGTTTTCTGCAGTATCCTGACGGGCTGTTCTTTGTCCTTCATGCGGGCTGCATGTGAGGAAAAGTTGAGAATGACCGGCCCTGTTATTTCGTTATTCAGGCTTTCCACATAGTTGGTGAAGTCTATGTTGATGATGGCCGCCTTGATGTTGGTGTCATATGTCTGGTTCAGAAACAGATACCGCGACGGCTCAATATACTTGATGGAGACTTCCTGAATGTTGTTGTCAATGACCATCTCCGCTTCCAGAATCAGGTCATACCAGTCTTTTACAGACATGTGCTTGCGTCTGATCTCTTCCTGCTCTTTTTCCAGCTCCTGAATTTTGGAAAGAAAAGAATTGCGGATGGCGCGGTAAACGTTGGCTGTGCTGCCTTCGATAAATTCGCGCATTTCGTCGAGCTTGAAGCCCATCTGTTTGTAATATTTGATTACAGGTACAGCCAGAAGCGATTCGTGCGTATAGTAGCGATAGTTGTTGTAGTCCTGACGCTGCGAGGTGATAAGGCCGATCTTGTCATAATAGCGCAACGCCTTTTTTGAGATGTTGCAGATCTGGCTGACATCGCCGATGGAATATTTCGTCTGCTGCTTCACAGCCTGCTCTCCTTGTCAGTAGACGCTGCGCTTGTCGCATGAAATTGCACCGCACTGCAATTCCGGCAGACGGCAAGTTATAATGGTATCACTCACCGTTGTGCGCAACGTATCCGTTCAGTTGGCAAACCATAATCAGGACGGCTTCCGCATCAGTATGCTCTCGTCTATTCCCCGTGGTCAGCAGAAGCCATCTGCGGGCGGCATGTTTGCGCCCATTCTAGCACATGCGCCGTCATGTAAAAAAGGGGGCCGCCCCGTGCGGGACAGCCCCTTATGACATGCGGCAAGGGCGCGCCGATCAATCCTTGATGTAGCGGTTGATGGTGGCTGCACCTTCTTCGTGAGCGCGGAAGTACACACGCAGCTCATTGCTTTCGTCCATATCAAAGCGGGATTCTTCCAGAAGACCGTTGGCTTCTGCCGTCATCAGCGCGCTGAGAATGGAATCTTTCTTAAATGCCTTGAAGTGTCCGTACTGGTCTTTCAGGGCTTCCATAATTTCGCAGGCGCTGGCTTCCTGCACCTTGGTGACGTGCTTCAGAATAGCGTAGTTGAGCGGTTTCATCGCGTTATCCGTTCCTTTTTTTCAGCAGGTCCATGGGGTTCATCGAAATAAGGAAGATGCCGAAGACCATGACAACGGCAGCAGCCCAGGCGATGGGAGGCATGGACCAGCCGTCGTAGCCGAAAGCCACGCCCAGCACAATCCAGCAGCAGAAGGGGCCCCAGAAGGAGAATGTGCCGTTGCAGGCCATGCCCAGTGCGGCACCGCACATGGCGTTGCCCTTGTACCAGAACATGAAGGTCAGGTAGGCGCTCAGTCCGGCCAGTGCAAACCACACCATGGCTTCGCCGTCGCCGAAGGCGGTGGCAACCATGGTCACAGGATTGACGTCGGAAATCATGCTGAAGAGGGGAACAAGAATGATGAGGTTCGAAACTCCGGAAGTGACCTGACGGATGGTGATGCCGATTTCAGGGTCGATCATGGAAGTGCCGTAACCGCATACGCAGCCTTCGATACCCCAGCACAGGGCTGCAATGAAGCCGAAAAGTATACCGGTAAGCAGGCTGGGCGGAGCTTCGGTGCCCATGCCGGTGCTGCCGATCATGGCGCTGGCGCCGAAGCAGATGGCGATACCCAGCAGCATGCGGGCGTTAAGTTCCTGCTTGAACAGGAAGCGGCCCAGAATGGCGCCGATGGCAGGGCACAGCGCGCTGATGGGCACCACGATGGAACCGGCCTGCTGCAGACCCACAACGTAGGCGGTGCTGGCCAGCGGGCCGCCGATAATGGCGGCGACAACCATCACGAAGCCGGGTCTTGTTTTGATGCAGCGCACAAAGTCGCCGAAACGGCCGCGGATACCGGCAATGCCCATGGCCCACAGAGCGCTGGAGCTGTCGGTGGTGGCCGCGCCCAGTGCAGACAGCAGATACATGACGGCAAAGGCGGAGAGGCCGGAATTTTCGCCGTACCATTCCACCCAGACGCCCTTGGACATGCCCAGCGTCATGAACGCGGTGTAAAAGCCGTAAAGCAGACCGGAAAGCAGGGCGATCATGATGCCCTTGCGCCGGAAGTCCGCAGCCAGCTTGTTTTTGGCAACCAGCGCTGCCGGGTTATTCATTACTGCAGTTTGCCCCATTTGATTCTCCTTGCACCTTGGTTGAACATTAAAAACTCCATCCTTCCAGACCCTTGCGATTGCGTGGGGATTCGCAGGGATCTCCAATTATTGGAATAGCATTCCCCTTAAGGGGAAGGTCAACGTCAAATCGTCACGTTGAGGCCGTGCCGCGTCCGGAAGGCATGGTGCAAAGACTAAACATACGAAATTCATTGACTAAAACGCTGGTGAAGAATTGTGAAAAAAATATCTTGTTTGCCCGAACAATCAACAAAAGGTTCCCGCGACCGGAATGTCGCCGCTTTGCGCGCAACCGGGCTGTTTTCTGTGTGGTGCCGGAGCGGGATGTACATGATTGTACCATGTTAATACCATGTAATAATTCGATTAATTTTGCTACCGCGTGCCGGAATACAGCTTGTCATACCGCAGTGTGCAGGTGGATTGTCTGTCCTGTCCGGCAAAAGTGGCGTTACCGTTATTTCAGGCGAAGGGACTCTTTTTTTCTGATTGTTTCACACACTCATGTGCGGTGTTTCCCTGTCTGTAATCATAGAAACGCTCTATTTTGCGTGTCGTTTTCGCATGGTGGAAAAGTTTTTAAATCAATCGGTTATCTGGTGTCGTTCAGGTGCTTTACGCCACTGCCGTACCTGTGGCCGGGGGCGGGCTGCAGGCACAGCGTTCACCCTGGGGGATGGCTCAAAACGGATGGGAGGATGTGTTCAGAAGGAGAAAAACGAGGCTCAGAAGGGGGAAAAAGGGTACAGATTCCGGCTTTTCACGGGCAAATGATGAATGAAAATATATTGTTATATTTTTCTCAAAGTTTTTTCCAAAAGGCGGTTGACTTTCCCCTTTGGGGGAAGGGCTAGGGTTTAGTGAATCTGGGAGAAGTAGACCGGAGGGGGTCTGCTCCGGAAAACAATTTACAGCAAAGCACGAGGTAGCAGCGTATGGGAGAATACATCCGGTACCAGGGCGAAGAGGCGCTGGGGCTTATTGAAACGCTGGGAATGGTTCCGGCCATCTACGGCGCCGACAGCATGCTCAAGGCCGCCAACGTCCAGCTTATTTCTTACGAAAACGTGGGCTCCACACTTGTGACCGTCATGGTCAAAGGTGACGTGGCCGCGGTGCAGGCTTCGGTTGACGCAGGCTCGGTGGCCGCGGCGGGCATAGGCAAGCTGACCGCGCACAATGTCATGCCCCGGCCCATCAGGCCCATCGGCGACATTGTTTCCGTGCATGCCATCACCGACGACGCACCCGCTGGCGACGGCAGCCGCCCCAGAGCCATGGGTCTCATCGAAACGTTCGGCATCGTATACGTGCTTGAAGCTGCGGATGCAATGCTCAAGACCGCAGACGTCGAGCTGATCGGCTACGAAAACGTGGCTTCGGGTTATATTTCAGTTCTGGTGCAGGGTGACGTGGCCGCCTGTCAGGCCGCCGTGGCCGCGGGCGTAAAGGCCGTGCAGGCCATGGGTACAGATGTTTACAGCTCTGTGGTCATTCCCACTCCTCATCCGGATGTGGCCAAGATTACAGCCCGTTACGCCCTTGAGAATCTGCTGCCCTAGTGGTGACGGACAACGGGCAGCAGTGCGCACGGGGCGTTCTGAATGGTCGCCGCAAGGACACAGGAAACGGCAAAGGGGTAGATGATGATTGTCGATAACGATCTGATTTCCATACAGGAAGCCAGAATTCTGGCAGAAAACGCAGGGCGCGCACAGCGGGTTCTGGCCACGTTTTCTCAGGAACAGCTGGACGAGATCGTCGAAGCCGTAGCCGAAGCCGTGGGGGCGCAGGCGCAAGCGCTTGCGGACATGGCGTACGAAGAAACCGACTACGGCAACCCGCATGACAAGGCAGTGAAAAACCGCTTTGTATGCACGCAGGTGCGCGAGCAGCTGCGCGGCATGCGGTGTGTCGGCGTCATCGGACGGGATGAGCACGCACGCACCATGGACATTGGTGTACCCGTAGGCGTCATTGCCGCGTTGTGTCCGGCGACCAGCCCCGTGTCCACAACCATCTGCAAGACGCTCATAGCCGTCAAATCAGGCAACGCCGTAGTTTTTTCCCCTCATCCGCGCGCTGCCAGAAGCATAGCCGCCGCGCTTGATATCATGATTGATGCCGCGCGGGCTCACGGTCTGCCGGAAGGATGTCTTTCATACATGTCCACGGTAACCAAAAGCGGTACCGCCGAACTGATGAACCATCCTGCCACATCGCTGGTCATGCTTTCGGGCGTGCCCGGCATGATAGGGCTTGCGCGCTGCAGCGGCAAACCCGTGATTTACGGCGGCACCGGCAACGGGCCTGCATTTGTCGAACGCTCGGCCGACATCCGCCGCGCCGTGGCCGACATCATGCTCAGCAAGACGTTCGACAACGGTATCGCGCCGTCCGCGGAACAGTCCATCGTGGTCGATTCCTGCATCGAGCGGGAAGTCAGACATGCCCTGCAGGAGTGCGGCGCATACTTCATGACGGACGAGGAGTCCCTGCGGCTGGCGGAGCTTCTTTTCTGTGCCGACGGACGCCACAAAGCCGGCATGGTTGGTGTGTCTGCCCCGGTTCTGGCGCGCAGGGCAGGCATCAGCGTGCCCGACAACGTGCAGCTGCTGGTGGCAGAACGTAAATATGTTTCCGAAGCAGACCCGTATTCAAGGGAACTGCTTTCCCCCGTCCTTGCCTATTACGTGGAGGACGACTGGATGCACGCCTGTGAAAAGTGCATCGAGCTGCTGCTCCACGAACGCAACGCTCATACTCTCGTGATCCATTCCAGTAACGAAGAGGTGATTTTGCAGTTTGCCCTGAAAAAACCTGTGGGCCGTCTGCTTGTAAACACTCCCGCCACATTCGGCGGCATGGGTGTGACCACTAATCTCTTCCCGTCCATGACGCTGGGCAGCGGGTCCGCAGGGCGCGGGATCACCGCCGACAACGTGTCGCCGATGAATCTCATCTACATACGCAAGGTCGGTTACGGCGTGCGGCAGTACACCGGCGCACAGGACGCCGCGGGATACGGTTCCCGCGTTTGCGCCGCGCAGGGCGTCATGGCCCCTCATGACAGCGATTCCAGAAAAATGCAGGCGTTGCACCGGATCCTGATGGAAGCGATCGGGGTCATGGACGGGGCAGCACACAGATGAAGGAACTTATCCGTTAAAGGGAGGATGCAAAGTGGATCTCCAGGACTTTTCACATAAGCTCGCGGAAGCGACAAAGAACCTTACTCCGGCAGAACGTGCTTCGCTGAAGAAGATTTTCGAGGGCGTATCCGCCGAGGTCTTCAGCCAGCCCGCTCCTGTATCCGCCGTGGCAACAGGTGCAGAATCCGGCATTCCCGACGGGCCTACGCCCCGTCACGTCAAGCTGAAGGAAAACTTCCTCAAGCAGGTGCCCAGCATCACCGTTCAGCGCGCTGTGGCCATCACCAAAATCGCCAAGGAAAACCCCGGTCTGCCCAAGCCGCTGCTGCGCGCCAAGACTTTCCGGTATTGCTGCGAAACCGCCCCGCTGGTCATTCAGGACCATGAGCTTATCGTGGGTTCGCCCAACGGTGCCCCGCGTGCCGGTGCGTTTTCTCCGGAAGTGGCATGGCGCTGGCTGCAGGATGAGCTGGACACCATCGGCTCACGTCCTCAGGACCCCTTCTACATTTCCGAAGAAGACAAAAAAGTGCTGCGGGAAGAGGTGTTCCCCTTCTGGCAGAACAAGTCCGTGGATGAATTCTGCGAAGGTCAGTACCGCGAAGCCGACCTGTGGGAAATGTCCGGCGAATCTTTCGTGTCCGACTGCTCCTACCATGCGGTGAACGGCGGCGGCGACTCCAACCCCGGTTACGACGTAATTCTGATGAAGAAGGGTATGCTTGATATCCAGCGTGAAGCCCGCGAAAAGCTGGAACAGCTGGATTACGCCAACCCTGAAGACATCGATAAAATCTACTTCTACAAGTCCGTCATCGAGACTGCCGAAGGCGTGATGATATACGCCAGGCGTCTGTCGGCCTATGCCGCCGAACTGGCAGCCCGGGAAACCGACCCCCGCCGCAAAGCCGAACTGCAGAAGATTTCCGAGGTCAACGCCCGTGTGCCCGCACATGCGCCTTCCAACTTCTGGGAAGCCATTCAGGCCGTGTGGACCGTGGAATCTCTGCTGGTGGTTGAAGAAAACCAGACCGGTATGTCCATCGGCCGTGTTGACCAGTACATGTACCCCTTCTACAGGGCAGACATCGATTCCGGCCGTCTGACCGAGTACGAAGCTTTTGATCTGGCCGGCTGCATGCTGGTGAAGATGTCTGAAATGATGTGGATCACCAGCGAAGGTGCTTCCAAGTTCTTTGCCGGGTACCAGCCTTTTGTGAACATGTGCGTGGGCGGCGTGACCCGTGAAGGCCACGATGCCACCAACGACCTTACCTACATGCTGATGGATGCCGTGCGTCACGTGCGTATCTACCAGCCCACGCTGGCCACCCGCGTGCACAACAAGTCTCCGCAGAAGTATCTGAAGAAGATTGTGGACGTTATCCGCTCCGGCATGGGCTTCCCCGCGGTGCATTTTGACGACGCGCACATCAAGATGATGCTGGCCAAGGGCGTGAGCATTGAAGATGCCCGCGACTACTGCCTGATGGGTTGCGTGGAACCGCAGAAATCAGGCCGTCTGTACCAGTGGACCTCCACCGGCTACACCCAGTGGCCCATCTGCATCGAACTGGTGCTCAACCACGGCGTGCCGCTGTGGTACGGCAAAAAGGTAACCCCCGACATGGGCGACCTGAGCCAGTATGACACCTACGAAAAGTTCGAAGCCGCCGTTAAGGAACAGATCCGCTGGATTACCAAAAACACCAGTGTGGCCACCGTCATTTCACAGCGCGCTCACAGAGAGCTTGCCCCCAAGCCGCTCATGTCGCTGATGTATGAAGGCTGCATGGAATCGGGCCGCGACGTTTCTGCCGGCGGTGCCATGTACAACTTCGGCCCCGGCGTGGTCTGGAGCGGTCTTGCCACCTATGTGGACTCCATGGCCGCCATTAAAAAGCTGGTCTACGACGACAGAAAGTACACCCTCGCGCAGCTCAACGAGGCCCTGAAGGCCGACTTTGCCGGGTACGATCAGATTCTGGCCGACTGCCTTGCCGCACCCAAATACGGCAACGACGATGATTACGCCGACATGATCGCAGCCGATCTGGTGCACTTCACCGAAACCGAGCACCGCAAGTACAAAACTCTGTATTCCGTGCTCAGCCACGGTACGCTGTCCATCTCCAACAACACGCCTTTCGGCCAGCTGCTCGGCGCCTCCGCCAACGGCCGCAGAGCGTGGATGCCTCTTTCCGACGGCATCAGCCCCACACAGGGTGCGGACTACAAGGGCCCCACAGCCATCATCAAGTCCGTTTCCAAAATGGCCAACGACAACATGAACATCGGCATGGTGCACAACTTCAAGCTGATGTCCGGCCTGCTGGATACCCCCGAAGGTGAAAACGGCCTGATAACGCTCATCCGTACCGCCTGCATGCTGGGCAACGGTGAAATGCAGTTCAACTATCTTGATAACGAACTGCTGCTGGACGCCCAGAAGCATCCGGAAAAATACCGCGACCTCGTGGTGCGCGTGGCCGGATACAGCGCCTTCTTCGTGGAGCTGTGCAAGGACGTTCAGGACGAAATCATCAGCCGTACCATGCTGCATGGTTTCTAATTAAGCCATGGTAATGCCCTCGGGATTTGAGAACCGCAACACACAGAGACGACACCGTGATTGAAAGAAAAGCACTGATTTTCAACATACAGAAATACAACATGTATGACGGTCCGGGCGTGCGGACTCTGGTGTTCTTCAAGGGGTGTCCCTTGCGCTGCAAGTGGTGCTCAAATCCCGAAGGGCAACTCCGGCAGTATCAGGTTCTGTACAAGGAGAACCTGTGTGTGCACTGCGGAGCCTGTGTGCCTGTGTGCCCTGCGGGCGTGCACACTATCTCTGCCTCCACATTGCGCCACGGGTTTGCGGAAGGAGCACAGTGTATCGGCTGCCGCCGGTGCGAAGATGTCTGTCCTTCCTCTGCGCTTGCCGTGGTGGGCGAGCAGAAAACCATATCGGAACTTCTGGAAGTCATCGAAGAGGACAGGCCTTTTTATGAAACCTCCGGCGGCGGGGTGACGCTGGGCGGCGGCGAAGTGCTCATGCAGCCCGAGGCGGCCGTGAACCTGCTGGCTGCCTGCAAGCAGCACGGCATCAACACCGCCATCGAAACCTGCGGCTATGCCAAACAGGAAGTGGTCATGAAGGCTGCCCAGTATGTCGATCTCTTTCTGTACGACGTCAAACATATCGATTCCGCAAGGCATTACGAACTGACCGGCGTGCGTAACGAGCTGATTCTGAGCAACCTTACCTGGCTGCTGGAAAACAAGCACAATGTGAAAATACGGGTGCCGCTGCTGCGCGGGGTCAACGACAGTGAAGACGATCTGCGCGGACTGGTCGAGTACCTCAGACCGTATCAGGATTACAAAAATTTCAAAGGCATAGACTTGCTGCCCTACCACAAGATGGGTGTGGGCAAGTACAAGCAGCTGGGCTGGGAATACCCCATTGAGGGCAACCCCGCACTGAGCGATGCCGACCTTGAACGTGTCGAGGCCTGCATCCGCAAATATGACTTTCCGGTTTCGGTGATCCGCCACTGATGGAAACACACAGTTCACACACCTGCTGTGAACGGGGAGAATCACGTTTATGACGGCACTCGGGCTTATAGAAACAAAAGGACTGCTTGCGGCGGTGGAAGCGGCTGATGCCATGCTGAAAGCCGCTGATGTGCGCCTTTTGGAAAAGAACCTCGCAAGCGGGGGCCTTGTGACCATCACCGTGGCGGGCGAAGTGTCCGCCGTGCGGGCAGCAGTTGACGCGGGTGTATCGGCTATCAGGCGCGTCAACGCCGCCTCGCTTGTTTCAGAGCATGTCATCGCCCGTCCTGACGAAGGAGTGAGCCGCGTCGTGTCTCTGGTACCTCCGGCTGCCGTGCCGCCCGCCGCACCGCCTGTACAGGCTCCCGCGGGGGATTCCGGCGCACAGCAGCCCGCACAAGAAGCAGCGGAGGCAGAACCGCAGACCGGCACCACCGTTGAAGAACAGACTCCGGCTGCTGTTGAAGCAAGTCCGGCGCCGGCAGCCGCCGCCCCCCGTACGGAAACGGTCCGGTACGAAATTTCGCAACTGAAGAAGATGAACGTCAGCAGGCTGCGGCAGGTTGCCCGCGGGGTGAGCGGTCTTTCCATACCCCGCGAGGCGGTCAAATCTGCGAACAAAAAAGATCTGATTGACGCGATCATCAATTCATACAGGCAGATAGAGGAGTAGTCCCATGGTAGACAAGGATTTATTGTCCATTCAGGAAGCCCGTGCGCTGGTGCGCGCCGCCCGTGTTGCTCAGGCTGAGTACGCTCAGCTGGGTCAGGAGCGCGTGGACGCCATCGTCAAGGCGATTGCCGATGCCGCCGCCGCTCAGGCAGAGCAGCTCGCCGCACTGGCAGTGGAAGAAACCGGCTTCGGCAAGGTGCAGGATAAAAAGCAGAAGAATATCCTCGCCAGTGAAAAGCTGATCGAAGCCATCAAGGATATGAAAACCATCGGCGTGCTGAACGACGACAAGGCCAGAAAGGTCGTCGAGATAGCCGTACCCATGGGGGTCATCGCAGGGATTGTTCCCTCCACCAACCCCACGTCTACGACCATCTACAAGTCCATTATTTCGCTGAAGTCCGGCAACGCCATTGTGTTTACGCCGCACCCCAGCGCAAAGAAGTGCATCGGCAGAACCGTGGAAATCATCCGCCGCGTGCTGCATGACTGCGGCGTGAGCGAAGATCTGGTGAGCGTCATGAGCGTGCCCACCATTGAAGGCAGCGGCGAGCTGATGCGTCAGGCCGATCTTATTCTGGCCACCGGCGGTCCCGGCATGGTCAAGGCCGCATACAGCTCCGGCACGCCCGCTCTGGGTGTGGGCGCCGGCAACGTGCCCGCCTTCATTGAGCGTACCGCCGACATCGAAGACGCCGTGGCAAAGATTTTTGCCAGCAAGACGTTTGACAACGGCACCATCTGCGCTTCTGAGCAGTCCATCGTCACCGAAGCCGTCATCGCCGACAAAGTGCGCGCAGCGCTGGTCAGAAACGGCGGTTACTTCCTCGAAGGTGAAAAGCTGGAAAAGGTCAAGCGCGTCATGGAGCGCGGCAACGGCTCCATGAACCCCGCCATAGTGGGCCGCGACGCCCTGCACATTGCTAAACTGGCAGGCATCGAAGTTCCTGCAGGTACCCGCCTGCTTATTTCCGATGAGCCCGGCGTGGGACCCCGTTACCCCTTCTCCAAGGAAAAACTGACAGCTCTTCTCGGCTTTTACGTTGTGGAAGACTGGAAGGAAGCCTGCGAAATGTGCCACGCCCTGCTGAAAAACGGCGGCATCGGCCATTCGCTTGCCATCCATTCGCGCAATGAAGAAGTCATCCGTGAATTCGGCATGAAGAAGCCCGTTTCGCGCATGCTGGTAAATACGCCCTCAACGCAGGGTGCCGTGGGCCTTTCCACCTCGCTGTTCCCCTCGTTCACGCTGGGTTGCGGCGCCGTGGGCGGCAGCTCCACTTCCGACAACGTCACGCCGCTGAACCTGATGAACGTGCGCCGCATCGCGTACGATCTGGGCACCGTGTGCTGCCAGCCCGCCGCACCGGCAGCCTGCGCGCAGCCTGCATCGTCTGCCTCGTCCTCCATTGACGTGCAGGCCATCACGCAGCTGATCGTGGAACAACTGAAAAAAATGGCCTAAGCCCCGGCTGTGGCTTGTAACAATATATAAAAACAGACTTTTAAGGAGAATAGCATGTCCTCTTCCAACGCACTCGGTATGATTGAAACCAGAGGTCTTGTGGGCGCAGTAGAAGCAGCTGACGCCATGGTGAAGGCCGCAAACGTCACCCTGATCGGCCGTTCGCAGGTGGGCGGTGGTCTGGTGACCGTGATGGTCCGCGGCGACGTGGGCGCAGTGAAGGCTGCAACCGACGCAGGCGCAGCTGCCGCCAACAATGTGGGCGAGCTGGTAAGCGTGCACGTGATTCCCCGTCCCCACAGCGAAGTGGAAATGATTCTTCCCAAGGTGGAAGGCTAACCATTCCGGCTCACGGGTGCCCCTGCGGAGATTCTGTCCGCCGGCGGTAATCCCGTGACGTTACCGGGCTGCGGAGGAGGCATCTCCTCCGCGCCCGGCTGAAAGCGTCCTTTGTGTTTTCATAGGTGCCGCAGGCGCACCCCGGACGCACACGCACCATGCGCATAAAAAGGCTGTCCGCATGGCAAGCGGCTGACACACTTTTTACAAGACGGCCATAACAGCGGAAACCGGACAGCAGGCCCACAGCGGCCGCATCAGATGCCGGATCATATTTGTAAGCGGAGCTATCATGAACGAAAAAGCCATGCAGGAAGCCCTTGAGGGCGTTATCCGCAGCGTCATGGATCAGTTGGGGAGCCGCGGCGGTGAAGTTTCCGCCTGCGGCGTGAACACGGATGAAGAAATTCCCGTGGAGCTGTCGGCGCGCCATGCCCACCTGAGCGAAGAAGACGCCATTGCCCTGTTCGGCGGGCCGCTCACCCCTGTGCGCGAACTTTCCCAGCCGGGACAGTTTCTGTGCAAAGAGCGTGTACGGCTTATCGGTCCCAAAGGCGTCATCGACAACGTTGCGGTGCTCGGTCCTTCGCGCGGCCGTTCACAGGTAGAAGTTTCCAAGACCGACGCCCGCATTCTGGGCACATCGGCCCCTGTGCGTCAGTCCGGTGACGTGGCGGGCACTCCGGGCATCATTCTCGCTTCGCAGGACGGTATTGTGGGGCTGGAAGAAGGTCTGATCGTCGCCGCCAGGCATATTCACATGTCTACCGAAGACGCCGCCCGCTTCGGTGTGCACGACAACGATCTGGTCAGTGTCCGGCTTGAAGGCGAACGCCCCCTCATTCTGGAAGACGTGCTGGTGCGTGTCAGCGATTCGTTCAGGCTGGCCATGCATATCGACGCCGACGAAGGCAACAGCTCCGGCTGGAACAAGAGCGTCAGCGGCAGAATAGTGGGCAGAAAGTGCGGAGCGGATAATGGACTTTGCCGCTATTGATAAGCAGATAAGCGCGCTCGAGGCGTGCATAGATTCCACTGTGGAGGTCACCCCCGGCGAACAGCTGTCCGTCGGGGTCGACCTGGGTACGGCATACATCGTTGTGGTGGTGCTTAATGCCGCAGGCAGTCCTGTGGCCTGTGCCATGGAGTTTGCGCAGGTCATCAAGGACGGACTGGTGGTGGATTATGTGGGTGCCACCCGCATTGTGCGCCGGCTTGTGCAGCAGCTGGAAGAACGTCTGGGCAGGCAGCTGACCCATGCGGCCATTGCCGTGCCGCCCGGCACCGGCCACAAAGACAGCAACACCCACCGCCATGTGGTGGAAGGGGCAGGGCTGGAAGTGACTGCGATTCTGGACGAACCCACGGCGGCCAATGCTGTTCTGGGTGTGCAAAACGGAGTCATTGTGGACATCGGCGGCGGCACTACCGGACTTTCGGTCATAGAAGACGGCAAGGTCACCTATGTGGCGGATGAACCCACCGGCGGAACTCATGTTTCCCTCGTGCTGGCAGGAAGCTACCGCATCAGCTTTACCGAAGCCGAAGAACTGAAAAAAGATCAGGATCGCCAGCGCGAAATTTTGCCCGTGGTGCGTCCCGTTATTCAGAAGATGGCTTCCATTGTGAACCGCCATATCGAGGGTCGCGATATTTCGGCCATCTATCTTGTGGGCGGCACATGCTGCCTGAAAGATTTCGAGACGGTGTTTGAAAAGGAAACCGGCAGACCCGTGTACAAGCCGGCCAATCCTTTTCTTGTAACGCCGCTGGGCATAGCCCTGAACTGCAACGCGTAGGAGCACATACGTGGATGTCAACGAACTGGCAGCAGCCATAGCCCGTCAGGTACTGCAGCAACTGCGGGAAACTCCGCGGAAAACCTGTGTGATGGTGCTGGAACAGCGCGATGCGCATCTTGCCGAGATGGTCAGAGGCTATCTGGGAGAAGATGCCGACCTGCTGTTCTGCGGTGAAGACACCGCAGGCAGAACGCCGTCGCGCTACATCCTGCCGTATGTGACATGCACCGAAATGGCTGATCTGGCAGCGGGCCGCGCCCAGACGCCTGTTCAGCAGGAAGTTCTCAGACTGCTGCTGTCCGGCGTGCCGGTCGAAGCGCTGGAGTTCGAGTACAAAACCTACGCCGAAACGGCACCGGGACCGCTTTTCAGCCTGTATCAGGCATACGAGAAAACGCTGGCCTCTTACGGCCTGAGACCGTTTGCGCATAAAGCGCCTGACGCGGTGCGGCACTGGCAGAATCTTGTGACCGCCCCCGTGGTGGAACAAGCGGCACAGACAGGTGCCGCCTGCCTGTGTGTGCGCCGCGATGCAGTGATTACGCCGCTGGCGGCGGAAGCTGCAAAAAACCTGAACATCAGCATACACAGACAGCTGTGAGGGTGGTGAACATATGATTATCGGCAAGGTGATCGGCAATGTGTGGGCCACGCGCAAGGAAGACGCCCTCAACGGACTGAAGCTGATGGTGGTGCAGCGCGAAGACGCCTGCAGCCGCAGCAGCCATGAAAGTTTTGTGGCCGTGGACTGTGTGGGCGCCGGAACGGATGAGCGTGTTCTTGTGGTTACCGGCAGCTCTGCGCGCAAGGCGCTGGGCAATCCCGATGCCCCTGTGGATGCCGCCATTGTGGGTATTATCGACGAAGTGAAAATTAGACCGGAGAGCTAGAGTGGATACGCTGGGGCTGGTTGAAAGCAGAAGCATCGCCGCCGGAGTGAATCTGGCGGACGGCATGGTCAAGGTGGCGCAGGTGGAACTTGTGCGCGCCGGCACCATCTGTTCCGGCCGCTACTTTATCTGTCTCGGGGGCGACAGGCAGGCCGTGCAGACGGCTGTCAGCCATGCGGAACAGTCCGGCAGCGCGCTTGCCGGCAGCTACGTGATTTCCGGCGTGTCGCCGCAGGTGCTGGCGGTGCTTAAAAAAAGCGTGCAGCCCGGTACCCCGGGCGCGCTGGGCGTTGTGGAATGCCGCACTGTTTCCGCCGGTATTGCCGCAGCGGATGCCGCGGTCAAACGCTCCGGCATCAGTCTGCTGCGTCTTGTGACAGGGCAGGGCATCAACGGCAAATCATATTTCGTGTTCAGCGGTGATGTAGCATCTGTGCAAGAAGCCGCAGACGCTGCAAAAACAGCTTTGGGCAGGCATCTTATCGAGTCGGTGGTCATAGCCAGACCGGACGCCTCGGTCGTCAGGGCCCTAACAAGCGGTGTGAGGTAAAGAATGAAAAAGAAACTTGTAGGGGTGGAGTGCCTTAACGAGTACATCTGCCAGTCCAGCAACAAATTGTATGCAGACAGCTCGGTTATTCTGACGCCCGGCGCCAGGGATGAACTGAGCAGACGCGGTGTGACCGTGGTGTACGGCCCCCGCCCCGAATCGGGCGAAGCACCTGCCGCCTGCCCGCCCGGATGCACGTGCCCGGCCTGCACCGCCGCAAAGGCGGACAGCGGACTTGAACAGCTTCTTTTTGCCGTGGCGGCCATGCTGAAGACCGAATACGGCATAACCGACCCTGAAGAGCTGAAGAACCTCAGCTGTCAGGCACTCAGAACCATCAAAGCGAACCTTTAAGTCGTAAGGAAAACTGGAGGACATAATGATGAATGCTCTTGGTATGATAGAGACCAAAGGTCTGGTTGGCGCAGTGGAAGCTGCCGATGCCATGGTAAAGGCTGCCAATGTTGAACTGATCGGCCGCGAACAGGTGGGCGGCGGTCTGGTGACCGTGATGGTGCGCGGAGACGTGGGTGCCGTAAAGGCCGCCACCGACGCCGGTGCAGCAGCCGCAGGCCGCGTGGGCGAACTGGTCAGCGTGCACGTTATTCCCCGCCCGCACAGCGAAGTGGAACTGATTCTGCCCAAGCGTTCCAAATAGATGACCGTGGGGCGTACATGTCGGGGACTCCCGCCGCGTGTGCGCCTGTGTGAAGATGCTGGACAGAAAGAGCACCGGCACATGCAGGGCATACCCTGTCCGCCGGCCTGCCTGAACGGCATCAGCCGGGAGTAATTTTTACATGCCTGCCCGATTCCCGACCGGCAGCAGCCGGTTTTCTGACGGCCGTGACAGCATTGCTGTGGCGTCGCGGCCGTCAGAAACCGCTCCGGCCCGCAAGGGCGGGCGCAACGGCGCAGCACACGGCCCGCATTGTCCGCATGGTGCGCGGACAGCCGCAGACGGCACGGCCGCAGTATGCCGCCGCAACATAATCAAATGCTCAACAATCGTATATTAAGGGGGCAAGGGTGACACAGTTCTACGGAAAAACAAAAATCTGCTATGGCGAAGATGCCCTTGAGACCCTTGAGCGCCTTCCCATCAAGCAGGCGTTCATCGTCACCGATCCGTTCATGGTGAAGACCGGTTTCATCGACAGGCTCATAAGCCATCTTGATCTGGGCGGCATCCGTCACCGCGTGTTTGACGGTGTGGAGCCGGATCCTTCGCTGGAAACAGTCACCAAAGGTACCCACCTGTACATGCAGGATCATGCCGAAGCTGTCATAGCGCTCGGCGGCGGTTCTGCCATCGACGCGGCCAAGGCCATAGCCTTTTTTGCCAGCAAGGTTGATACCTCGCGGCCGCGGCCCATTCTGGTGGCCATTCCCACCACCAGCGGCACCGGGTCTGAAGTCACGGCCATATCGGTTGTGACGGACAAGGTGAACGAGGTGAAGATTCCGCTCAATGACGAACAGCTCATTCCCGATCTGGCCATCCTTGATGCGCGGTTCACCCGTACGCTGCCCCCCTCGGTGACTTCCGTCACCGGTATGGATGTGCTGACGCATGCCATTGAAGCATATACCTCGCGCAAGGCAAACGCGTTTACGTCCATCTACGCGGAATATGCCATCAGGTATGTTTTCGAATATCTGCCCCGCGCGTACCGCTGCAGCGACGATATGGAAGCCCGTGAGAAAATGCTGCTTGCCTCCTGCATGGCAGGTATGGCCTTCAACAACAGCGGGCTGGGCATCACCCACAGCATAGCGCACAGCCTCGGCGGTATTTTTCATGTGCCGCACGGGCTTGCCAATGCCGTGGTGCTGCCTTTCGTCATTCAGTTCAACAGCTTTGACGCTGCGGTGCAGTACCGCGAAATCGCACAGATGCTGTCTCTGCCTGCCGGTTCGGTGGGCGAGGGCACCCAGAGCCTTATCAAGGCCGTGCGCGAACTGAACGAATCCATGGGAATACCCAACAGAATAGGTGCTCTTAAAATAGAAGAGAGTGCTTACCGCCAGCATGCCGATGTCATCGCCAGAAACGTGCTGGACGATATATGCACCGCAGGCAATCCGAGAATGCCTTCGCGGGCCGATATCAGAATGCTGCTGGAACAGGCATGGTAGACGCGGTGCCGTAAAGGTACCTCGGGCACAGATATACGCGCGTGTAGCTGTGTGACGACCGGAATCACGCAGACCATGAAAAGGGGAAGACGATGACTGGACAGACGGTGGAGTGTATTCGATCAGCAGGGGTTGTCGGAGCCGGCGGTGCCGGTCTGCCCACCCATATCAAGGCCGATGCCTCGGTGGATACTGTTCTGGTGAACGGTGCTTCATGTGAGCCGCTGCTCATGAGCGATCCCTACCTCATGCAGGCGCATCCCGATATCGTCATCCGCGGTCTTCTGGCCGTCATGGGCTGCACTGGCGCCCGTCGCGGCATCATCTGCCTGAAAGGCAAACACGCGGCAGCCATGGCTGCAGTGCGCGGGGCTGTGACCCGCGAGGGTTCCGGACGGCTTGAGGTGTTTGAACTGCGCGACTTTTATCCTGCCGGTGACGAACATGTGCTTGTGCACGAAGTGCTGGGCAGAACCGTGCCGCAGGGGGGCATCCCGTTGCAGATAGGGGCCGTGGTGAGCAACGTGGAAACCCTGTATAATGTTGCTCTGGCCATGGAGGGCACGCCCGTCACTCACCGTTATGTGACGGTGTCGGGCGAAGTGAAAAGGCACATGGTGGTCAAGGTGCCGGTGGGCACTCTTGTTTCCGACGTGCTGACCTTTGCGGGCGGTCCCGCCATAACTGAGTATAAAGTGGTGGACGGCGGCCCGATGATGGGCCGCGTCCTGCCCCACACCGGCAGACCCGTGACCAAAACGACCAGCGGCCTGCTGGTGCTGCCGCCCGATCATACCGTTGTGGCGCGCAAGATAATGGACCCCGAAAAAGTCCGCAGGATAACCACCAGCATCTGCTGTCAGTGTTCGCACTGTACCGACCTGTGTCCGCGCAATCTGCTGGGGCACTCGCTGCATCCGCACCGGCTTATGCGCGTGCTTGAGGGCCAGATGCACGCCGGTACCGTGGCGCGGGAAGCTCTGCTGTGTTCCGAATGCGGCCTGTGTGAAAAATTTGCCTGCCCCATGATGGTTTCCCCCCGCGAGATCAACGCGCAGATCAAGCAGGTGCTGCGCCGCGAGGGAGTGCGCTGGGAAAGCACAGGCGAAGAACCGGTGCCGCATCCTTTCAGAAAAAGCAGATATGTGGCCACCGGCAGACTGCTGCGCCGCCTTGATCTGGTGCAGTACGATACACACCCCGGCTACGCAGGCGAATATACGCCGCACATGGTGCGCATACCTCTTGCCCAGCATATCGGTGCCCCGGCCGTGTGCGTGGTGGCCCCCGGAGACACTGTCAGAACGGGTGATCTTATCGGAGAAATACCCGAAAAGAGCATGGGGGCGCGCGTGCATGCCAGCATCAGCGGCAGGGTCGAGTCCGTGGAAGACGGCATGGTAACCATCAAGGCTTGTTAAGGGCAGGTGAATATTATGGATTTGCGTACTATCGGATGTGTGGAGCTGAACAGCGTTGCCATGGGCATGCATACTGCCGATGAAATGGTAAAGGCTGCTGAAGTGGAACTGGTGGTGGCCCGTCCCACCTGTCCGGGGCGGTATATAGCCATTGTGGCCGGTGATACCGGCGCGGTGAAAAGCAGTGTGGAAACAGGCTGCCGCATAGGCGGTGAAATGCTTGTTGACTCTTTTGTGCTGGCCAGTGTGCATTCCGACGTTATTCCGGCATTGGGCGGCGCACCCGAAGATGCCTCCATAAATGCACTGGGTGTCATAGAAACCTGTACCTCCGCTTCCTGTATTCTTGCCGCGGATGCCGCGGCAAAAGCCGCACAGGTTCATCTGCTCGAAATCCGCTTTGCAGCCGGACTTGCCGGCAAGGCTTTTGTGGTCATGACCGGCGATGTCAGTTCGGTGCAGGCGGCCGTAGAAGCAGGAGTGGCCGGTGTGGGCGAATCCGGTCCGGTGCTCAGCCATGTGGTCATTCCTTCTCCCAGTGAAGGGCTGAAGGCCAGAATTTTGTAATACAAGGCGGTGCCGCAGGCGGCGGGCGGGCGCATGCGCCCGGGTACCCGCCGCCTGCGTTTTTCAACCGGAGGCACGGATATGTCTGTATTCGGTAACGAGCCGAGACAAAGGGTCATTCAGGAATATGTGCCGGGCAAACAGGTGACGCTTGCCCATGTCATCGCCAGTCCGCAGCAGGGGCTGTACCTCAAGCTCGGGCTTGACGGCGAGACAGCAGGCGCTCTGGGTATTCTGACCATCACTCCCAGCGAGGGGGTTATCATCGCGGCAGATATCGCCACCAAGGCGGCCTCTGTCGAAATAGGCTTCCTTGACCGGTTCGGCGGGTCTTTGGTGCTGGTGGGCGATGTGGCCAGCGTGGAAGCTTCGCTCAAGGCTGTGCTGGGATATTTTGACGATGTGCTGCAGTACGCCGTTGTGGGACTGACAAGGTCGTAGCGCGTGTTTACGTCATGAAGAAAGTCATGCTTATCGGTGAGACCGGAGCGGGCAAAAGTTCGCTTATCCGGGCGCTGTCCGGCGGGGAATTTGTTCCCCGCAGGGGTATGGCTGTGGAATACTACGGCCGGTTTATCAACACCCCAGGCGAGTTTCTGGAAAACCGCCGGTTTTACTATGCGCTTATCACCACCGCGGCGGACTGCGACCTGCTGCTGATGGTTCAGGACGCCACACGCAGCACGTCTCTTTTTCCCCCGCGTTTCGCTCCCATCTTTAACCGCAGGGTGGTGGGTGTCATTTCTAAAAGCGATGCCTCCGAAGCCCGTTTTTCCCGTGCGGAGCAGTTTCTGCTCAGTGCGGGGGCGCGCGAGATTGTCCGCGCCAGTGTTGTTTCTCCGGACGGACTGGATGCCCTGAAAACAGTTCTCTCCTGAAAACAGTTCTGGTCTGATAACGTTCCTGTCTGAAAACGTTTCCGCCCGCCAGCATTTGCCCGCCAGAAGTTATCACCTGCCAGCAGTTTTGTCTGGCAGCGGCTTTCTATTGGCAGCAGCTTTCTTGTGGCCGCTGTTTTGCCGGAAAGCAGCAGCCCGCCGTTTCCTGCCGCCCCCATGCTGCCTGAGTGCATCCTGCATCAGGCGTTCTTTATTTTTTCTGTATAATTTTTCACCTGTTGTGTTCCGGTGCCGTTTTGTATCTGCGCGGGCGGTTATTTCCGCGCACATGGTGATTGCGGCATCAGTAGCATACTGTGCCGGTTCCGGCAGTGGCCGCGTGTGCCGCCTTGCCCGCCGCAGCAGGGCGCCCTGCAGACGTTGCGGGGCAGGATGCAGGCGTGCACGATCTTTTGCCGTGCGTATCGGGGCTGAGAGAACTTTGTCTGCCATACGCAGACACCGCAGGGCATGAGCGCGGCAACTAGATTATATCGTAAATAATGTTGCAGAAGTGAACTGTGGATTATATATCATAATAAGCATAGGTTCTGTCTGTCCGTGGTACCTGTTTTACCAAAGGAGTCTGCAGTGCTCAGAAAGTTTACTATTGCAAGCCGTATCATTTTTCTGCTGGTGTTGATGCTGGTGTTCTCTACCATCGTCGGTGGCATTTATACGTATTTTCTCTACAAAGTGCAGGACAGGTCGCTTACGGAAACAGAAGCCGTGCTGCATGAAGGGTATGAGCGGAGCATGAAGTTTGCCGTGCAGACTCTGGCCACCAACCTTGCCCATGTGGCGCAGACGGCGCGCAGCAGCGGGCAGGATCCCGTGGAAGCGATGCGTGCGGCCATAGCGCCGGTGCGTTTCGGCGGAGACGGGTATTATTTTATCTATAATACGCAGGGGTACACCGTGGCCCATCCGCTGCGGCCCGATTTTAACGGGCAGCCCGGTATGGATAAGAAAGACCAGAAGGGCAACCAGTACATCAGGCAGCTCAATGAAAAAGCCATGAGCGGCGGGGGCTTTGTCACCTACTGGTTCAACAAGCCCAATGAGCGCGAGCCCAGCCCCAAACTGGCATACGCCCAGATGATCGAAGGCACTGATCTGTGGCTTTCCACCGGTGTGTATGTGGATGATATTCAGGAGGAGCGGGAGCGCATACGGGCAACACTTGAGGCCCTGCTGGATGAGGCCCGCAATATTGCGCTGACAGTTGTCGGTGTGCTCTTTTTGCTGCTGGTACTGCCTTTTGCCATAAGCATCGTGCGCAGTATTCTGCTGCCGCTGCGCGCGGCCACAGGCAACGCACAGCAGGTAGCTGCGGGTAATCTTGATGTGGTCATTGCCGTGGAGGGCAGGGATGAAATCACCCGTCTGGAAGATGCGCTGCATACCATGCTGGCCACGCTGAACAACAACATTAAAGAAATTGAAGTGAAAAGCCGCCATGCCGAAGAGCAGGCCAGAGCGGCAGAACAGGCGGCAAAACAAGCGGATGAAGCCAGAAAGGCTGCGGAAAATGCCAAAAGCGAAGGCATGCGCGCTGCTGCTGCCAGACTGGAAACCATTATGCACCATGTGACCTCGGCGTCCGAGAGCATTTCCGGTCAGGCGGAGGAAATGCGTCAGGGTGCCGAACTGCAGGCCGAGCGCATAGCAGGCACTGCCACCGCCATGGAAGAGATGAATGCCACTGTGTTCGAGATTGCGCGCAACTCTGCGGAGGCGGCCGAAGCAGGCATGCAGGCCGGTGAAAAAGCCAACGCGGGCGCCGACACCGTGCGTATGTCCATCAAATCCATGCTGCACACGCAGGAGCAGGCCGAACGGCTTAAAACCAACATGGCGCATCTGGGTACACAGGCTGAATCCATCGGCATGATTATGACCGTTATTGAAGACATAGCCGACCAGACAAACCTGCTGGCGCTCAATGCCGCCATCGAGGCGGCGCGGGCCGGCGATGCCGGACGCGGTTTTGCCGTGGTGGCCGACGAGGTGCGCAAACTTGCGGAAAAAACCATGGGGGCCACCAAACAGGTCGGCGATTCCATAGGGGCCATCCAGCAGGTGGCGCGTGAAAATATCGATTCCGTGGAAGCTGCCGTGGCCAGCCTGAACGAAGCCGTGGGCCTTACGGAAGAATCCGGCACGGCGCTTAAGGAAATCGTGGACAGCGTGGAGCGTACCGCAGGACAGATTCAGCAGATAGCCACGGCCGCGGAAGAACAGTCGGCCACCTCTGAAGAAATCAACAGAGCCATTGAGGAAATAAGCAACATCACCAGAGAGACATCCGAAGGTGTGAGCAGCACGGTTTCTTCTCTCAGCGACCTTGCAGAACAGCTGGACACGTTGAACAGTCTTGTTCAGGAACTGAAAAGCAGCTGACCGGAGCAGCATCTTTTGCGGCATACGGAGAGGCCGGTCCATGAACGGATACACGGCCGCACCCGCCTGAATCATACCGGAACATAGCACCATCAGGGGCAGACATCATATATGTCTGCCCTTTTTCTGTATGTATCCGCCCGATGTGCCGCAGCTGGGTCGCCGCAGGCGGGTGGCGCGGAAATTACGGTTTTTTCCGCAAAGACAGAAAAATGACACACGGGGAGCCGTATGGCCGCCGCCGCGGCAAGGCCGTCAGGGGCAGGCTGTCACCCCGTGATTTTTTTGTTGTGTCGGGTTGTCGCCGATGGGCGGTATTTTTCTGCCGGAGTATTGCCTGCAGCGGCATTCAGCGGTGCAGGCGGGAAATTTGTGGCATCAAAGAATAAGCTTTTATTTCATGCTGTTATAATGAATTGCGCTGTTGGCCACGGGGCGTTGACTGCGTCCTGTAATTTGCCGCAACAGTACAGCCGTATGCCGGTGCGGGCACGATAAGCTTTGCGGTGCAGACATGATAAGCCTTGCGGCGCGGGCTCTGCAACGCGTCTGCCCGTATGCGCGTGCAGGTGCCTGCCGTGTCTCTTCTCTGCTCTTTGCTGCTAAAGCTATTTTTTACGGCATGTTATGTTTTGTGCGTGCCCTGTGTTTTTTTCCGCGGCCGGACGTTGCAGTGCGCGTTATTTTTCTGTCTGCCCGAACATATGGAAAACTGGATTGTTTTTTGCAATATACGTCGGGGCACACCCATGTCCGGCAACAGATGAGGTTCACAGGATGATGATGAGCGAAGAGACAGTGCGGCGGCTTGCCGCGGACAGACCGCAGGTGACCGGCGAGATTCACACCGCCAACAATTTTTATGGGCACGATCAGGTGCTTAAAAAATACTGCGGCCACGCCCCTGATTACCAGCTCAAAGCTGTTGTGGAACACGGCGTGTTTCTGAACGACCCTGTACGTTATATCTGGGAAGCCGACAGGCAGGCTCCGCTGCCGGTCTTTTTGGCCGCAAGTAAGGCTCATGCAGACTACGTAACAGAGACTACAGACAAAGTCGGCATTCCTGTAGGTCCCATGATCATGTATGCGCTGCCTTTTGTGCCTGAGCCGCAGGCGCACTGCGCCGGGCGGGTGCTGGCGGTGCCTGTGCATTCTTCTCATCATGTCATCGCAAACACCGATGAAGAAGATTTTGTGCGCCGCATCGACTCCTGCGGGGTACCCCGCAGTCAGGTGAGTGTGCTGCTGTACTGGAAGGACATTCTGCTGGGGCACGACAGCTTCTATCGCGAAAAGGGCTTTGGCGTGCTGACGGCCGGGCATATTTTCAGCAACGGTTTTCTGTATCTTTTTGCTGAGATAATGCAGAATCACGACCTGATAGTGACCAACGCCGTGGGTACACACGTTTTTTATGCCGCGCTTATGCAAAAGCCGGTGTGGATTGTGCCGGGCAGCACGGTATTCACGACGCAGGGGCGCCCTTACTGCATTTACAGGTCGCCTGTGGAGCGCCGGGTGCGAGAGCTGTTCGGCTCTCTGCGCGATGCCCTGACGGATGAACAGCGCGAATATGTTAACGAACTGACCGGTGTGGCGTCGTTCAGAACGCCGGACAGGTTGCGTGATCTTCTTGACTTTGCCGAGTTCCGTCACCGCGGCGGGGCACAGCGGCTGCGCCGCAGTGCCTGACGTGCCGCACGGGCGCCGGCGGTGTGAAATTTGTTAGCAGCAGGGGAGCGACAGCGTGAAGGAAAATGATATCCGGCCTGAAAATCTTATGGCGGACAATCTTTCGTGCATCGAGGAAGACCGGGCCTTTCTGCTTGCCCGTAAAGACCGGTGGGTCGGAGTGCCTTGTCCTGCCTGCGGGGCAGACGATGCGGCACCCTATGGTGAAAAAGACGGTTTCGGGTATGTGCTGTGCGCTGCATGCGGCACGGTATACACTTCACCCCGTCCCGATGTGCGTACTTTGCATGCCATGTACGCGCAGTCCAAGAATTATGCCTATTGGAACAAGCATATTTTTCCCGCCAGCGATGCCGCCCGCAAAGAGCGTATCTATGCGCCGCGTGCGGTCATGCTGCTGGAGCATGCCCGTGCCTGCGGACTTGAGGGGGGTACCTTTCTTGAAGTGGGTGCGGGGTTCGGTTCGTTCTGCGAGGTGGTCAGGGAAACCGGATTTTTCGGCCGGGTGCTGGCTGTGGAGCCGGTGCACGAACTGGCGGAAACGTGCCGCGGCAAGGGGCTGGAAACGCTTAGTATGCCCGTGGAACATGTGGAAGGAACCGGTTTCGCCGATGTAGTGGCGTCGTTTGAGGTCATTGAACATCTTTTTGATCCTTCTGTCTTTCTGCACAAGGCGCACAGCCTGCTGCGCGCAGGCGGAATGCTGGTGTTGTCCTGTCCCAATTACAAGGGGTTTGACATGCAGGTCATGGGGCTGGCTTCCAAGTCGTTTGACCACGAACATGTGAATTATTTTCATCCGGTATCACTGGCCCGGCTTCTGCACCGCACCGGTTTTGATGTCAGAACAGTATTCACACCGGGCAGGCTTGATGCATCCATTGTACGTGATGCTGTGGAGCAGGGTGAGGCAGACGTGAGCGGCAGTCCTCTGCTTGAATATGTGTTCGGTGACGGCTGGGAACAGACAGGTGATGATTTTCAGGCATTTATCAGCCGGTACGGTATGTCGTCGCACATGGTGGCGGTGGCTACGCGCCGCGGATAGGGACAGGCGGAGGATTGGCAGCCATGCACGGAGTACTCATACGTTCCTACGCCGCACAGGGGATCAGGCCGCCGTCGGTGGGCGTTGTGAACTACGGTGCCGGCAATATTCTGTCCATTGCCAATGCGCTGTCATTGCTTGGTGCTGTGGTGCACGAAGTCTCCGCTCCGGAAGAAATCAGACAGGCGGAGGCGCTGGTTCTGCCGGGTGTGGGAGCGTTTCCCGCCGCAGCGCGGCGGCTGTCGGACAGCGGGCTTGCCGATGCCCTGCTCGACCATGCGTTGCACCGCGGCAGGCCGCTTCTGGGGATATGTCTGGGAATGCAGCTGCTGACGGAATGTTCCGAGGAGTTCGGCACCACTCGCGGATTAGGCATCATTGCCGGAAAGACATGCAGAATTCCTGTCCGGCTCTGTTCTTTGCCTCATGTGGGCTGGAATGAAGTGCTGCCGCAAGGAGACGACGGCATGTATGCGGGCATCCCGCAGCATGCACATTTCTACTTCGACCATTCCTATGCGGTTTTTTGTCCGGAGCCTTTCATTACGGGTGTTGCCCGTTATGAAGAGCAGGTCGTGGCCTCTGTCCGGCAGGGGACAGTATGGGGAACGCAGTTCCATCCTGAAAAAAGTCAGGTGTGGGGGCTGCGTCTGCTGCGCAATTTTCTGGATATGACAGCGGGGGGCAGGGACGATGCTTAAACAGCGGGTCATGGCCAAACTGCTCATCACAGGCAATACCTGCGTGCAGTCTCGCGGATTCGGCGCGTATACCCCGCTGGGCAGGCCCGATATCGCGGTGGCGTATCTTGATGCATGGGGGGCCGATGAGCTTGTGTGTCTGCACATAGACCATGCGGGCCGTGGCGATGCGGCGTATCTGGATGCCGTACGCCGGTATGCGGCCGGATGTCATGTACCGCTGGCTGTCGGAGGCGGCATGGGGTCGGAAGAGCAGATACACGGGGCGCTGAGCAACGGGGCCGATAAAGTTGTGGTCAACTCGCTGCTGCATATGCGGCCCGGCGTTATCACTGCGGCGGCAAAGCGTTTCGGTTGTCAGTCGCTCATTGTTTCGGTGGACGTGCAGAACGAGAACGGCCGGTATGTGGTTTACAGCCACGGCGGGCGGGTGCGTTCGGCCATGCCGCTGGAAGATGTGGTGCTGCTGGCCGCCGACTGCGGCGCGGGTGAACTGATGATCTGCCACATGGAAAGGGAAGGCCGCAGCTGCGGTTACGACAGTGCTCTGCTGGAAAAGGTGCGTTCGCTTACCGCACTGCCCGTCATCGCCAGCGGAGGGTACAGCAGCCCGGCCGATGTGCTTGCCTGTTTCAATGCGGGCATGTCGGGTGTGGCCATAGGGAACGCGCTGCATCATGCCGAGCACAGTCTTGCCGTTATCAAAAGTTGTCTGGCAGAGCGCGGGGCAAATATCCGCAACGACGGTCCCGTACGCTATGTGCCGGAACTGGTGGACGGTTCCGACCGTCCGGCAAAGCTGTCCGAAGAAACGCTGCTGCAGCTCCGTTTCCGCAAAAACGTTCCTGTCAGTATCTGACAGCAACACCCTGCCGCACCGGCAGTACGCCGGTATCTGCGCGGTATAACTGTAATGTAAGGTTGCCGTAAAAAGAAATTGCTATGTTTACATTTTGTACAAAAGCAAACACTCTGAAGAAAATGCAACCGTTGCTCACCAGAAGCGTGGTGCCTGACAGTTTTGTTCTGCGTGCATCGGAATGGAACAGCTGCAAACACGCGCTGCATGCCCGGATGCAGGAGCAGCTGGCGTGTGAAACCGTCATAGTGCGCAGCAGCGCCATTAACGAGGACGGACACGAATTTTCCATGGCGGGCGCCTATACAAGTATTCTTGATGTGCCGCTGCATGACGCTGCCGCGGTGGATGCAGCCATCAACAGGGTTATCGCTTCGTATCTGGCTCTGAACAAGCCTCATAAAGAAGATCAGGTACTTGTGCAGCCCATGATCTCCCGTATCAGTATGTCCGGCGTGGTGCTGACACAGGATTTGACCAGCGGCGCCCCCTATTATGTGATAAATTATGACGATTCGTCAGGTCGTGCCGATTCTGTCACAGCGGGCACAGGTGACACGAGCAGAACGCTTATTGTACGGCGCGAGTGCACGGCCAGCGTGCAGTCGTCACGATTCCGCAAGCTGATAGAGGCCGTGCAGGAAATAGAAGCTCTGACATGCAGCACCGCTCTGGATATAGAATTTATCGTGGACGCGGATGAGACAATTTATACGGTGCAGATACGCCCCATGGCTGTAAGCCAGAACTGGAACAGGGGCATAAGTAAGAAAATCAATGCCACGCTGGAACAGATAAAGTCCTTTATAGCCTGCCGCCTGCACCCTGTGCACGGGGCAGCCGGCAGCCGCTCCGTATGGGGCATCATGCCCGACTGGAATCCGGTGGAAATGCTGGGAGCCGCCCCGCGCAGGCTGGCATGGTCACTGTACAAATATCTCATCACGGATTCCGTATGGGCGCAGGCCCGGGCCATGATGGGGTACAAGGATATGGGCAGGCGTCCGCTGATGCACAGTTTCGGGGGGCGCATGTATATCGATGTGCGCGAGAGTTTCAATTCTTTTCTGCCTGCCGGCCTGCCGGCACCCCTGCAGGAAAAGCTGGTAGACATGTGGCTGGACCGGCTAGAGAAGCATCCCGAGCTGCATGACAAGGTAGAGTTCGATGTGGCGGTGACGGCTTACACTCCTGATTTCCGGGAGCGGGTCGCTCCTGCGTTGCTTTCGGGGCTGACGCCTCAGGAGCTTGATGTTTATGCCGCCGCTCTGAAAGATATGACATGCAGGATACTTTGCGGCCCTCAGGATATTCTGGAAGAGAGCCTCGGGCGCATCGAAAAGCTGGATGACGGTCTGGGTGATGCCGCCTGTGCTGCAGGCAGTCCGCAGCCGCGGCTGTTTTTTGTGCAGGCTCTGCTGGACAGGTGCAGAAGTAACGGTACCAGACCTTTTTCCGTTGTGGCGCGCTGCGCCTTTATTGCAGAAGCCCAGCTGCGGGGGCTGGTGCATTGCGGATGCCTTTCGGCCGGGCGTGCGGCGGCCTTCAGAGGTTCGGTTCGCACGGTGCTTTCGGCATTTCTGGATGATCTGGGCAGGTGTGCTTCCAGCCAGCTTTCCAGAGACGATTTCATGCGGCAGTACGGGCACCTGCGTCCCAGTTCGTACGATATTCTTTCGCTGCGTTATGATCAGCGCATTACACAGCTGACCCCTGCCGCAGCACCCGCGGCAGCCTGCACTCCTGCTGATTTTGTGCTTACGCCGCAGGAAGTCCGGTCTGTGGACGCCGTGCTGGAGGCACACGGCTACGGTTGCGACGCCGCCCGTCTCTTCAGCTTTATGCGACGCGCCATAGCCGGCAGGGAATATGCCAAGTTCCGTTTTTCAAAACACCTGAGCGATTCCATCGAGAGCATTGCGGCATGGGGTGAAAGCATGGGACTGACCCGCGACGAACTTGCTCATCTCGATATCCACGATTTGCTCCGGTGTCTTTCCGAAGTGCCCTGTGCAGAGTCAACAGAGGAATATCTGCGTGGCAGGGCTCAGGCCAATGCACAGGAATTCGAGGTGACGCAGGCTCTCAGAATGCCTTTTCTGGTGACATCCCCTTCGGACATCGATGTGGTTCCGCTGCTTAAATCACGCCCCAACTTCATCACCACAAGGTATGTGCAGGCCAAAGTCATCCTGCTGACAGGACAGGAGATAAGCGCGCGCAACCTGCACGGCAGAATAGTGCTCATCGAGGGTGCCGACCCCGGGTTCGACTGGATTTTTGCACACAATATCGCGGGGCTGATCACAAAATACGGCGGAGCGAATTCACATATGGCCATACGTTGCGCGGAAATGGACCTGCCCGCCGCCATAGGATGCGGCGAGCAGCTGTTCGATGCGTTTTCGCAGGCGGCCGAGCTGAAACTTGACTGTGCTTCCGAACACATAACCGTCCTGTAGGTACGCGTATGGTGATATGGATTATCGGGCTGTCCGGAGCGGGCAAAACAACGCTGGCGCAGGAAACCGTGAGGCTTATGCGGCGGCAGATGGATAATGTGGTGTTGCTGGACGGCGACGCGGTGCGCAGCATGCTCGGAGATGATCTGGGGCATACGCTGGCGGACAGAAAGAAAAATGCCGACAGGCTGTGTCGCATGGGCCGGTTTCTGGACGCGCAGAATATTCATGTGGTCTGCGCCGTGCTGTCTGTTTTTGAGCAGTCGCGCCGCTGGAACAGGCAGAACATAGAAAATTATTACGAAGTATACATTGATGCTCCGCTGGACATGCTTGAGCAACGCGATCCCAAGGGGTTGTACGCGCGGGCGCGGCGGGGAGAGATAGCCGACTTTCCCGGTGTGTCCATGGAGTTTCCCGTGCCGCGTCACCCCGACCTTGTGATCAGCAATGACGGGACGCTGGAGGGACTGCTTTGTCATGCTCCGGCGCTGGCGGCTCTTGCCGGAGGTGCGCGCTGATGGAACTGTATCCTTACGCTTCTGAAGACCGCATGGCGGCACCACATACGTATATGTACACGCCGTTCGCGGGAAGCGGTTTTTTTGCGGCGTACGCCGCCAGCCGCGATATTGGTCTCGGTTTCTGCGCCGGCGCGGTGTCGCAGACGGCATGCTGCCTGACACCGCAGATGCTTGCTCTGTACCATGACTGTACCGCTGTACTGCAGCAGGCGCGTGCTCCGTTTGTTCCCGCGCATGTTCCCGCGCTGCCGGCGGCCTGTCCGGCGGTGTGTGCGCCGTTGCAGGAGCCGCTCCGGGGCCGGTTCGATACCGTGGAGTTTCTGCGGTCTCTGCTGCGGTGCGATCAAGACGCCGGAAAAGACAGGCTGCACCACTGGCTGGAGTGGTTTGTGCACCGGTTTGAGGTCAGCAAGGCGCTGAGGGTCAGCTATTGCCTGCCGGGCGGCGCTGCGGATGAAAAAGCTATGCAGGCGGCCCCCTATGCGCTTCTGGCGGCTTTGCTGGCCCGGTCCTGCGGCAGCGGAACCGATCTTAAGCACCTTAATGCCTTGCTCAAGCTTGGCGACCTGCTCTGCTCCGTGACCGGCAGTGTGCATTTTTCAGCTGAGGATGCCGTGCTGACGGCTTTTGCCCTTATGGTCGAGCGCAGAGTTGTTCACGATATGTGCGCAGAGAGGAACATACCATAATGCGGATTTTGAACGATATAGGCATGGTGCTGGGCGACACGTCGCGTTCGCGGGTATATCTGCAGGCGCTGGCTGCCCACGGCTTTGTGGTGGCTCATGCCTTTCTGCTGCCGGCCGGAGAAAAAGGCCGTCCGGGACAGCTGTGTGACCTGCAGGCTCAAACGCACGATACGCACGAGGCGCCGTGGGGCACGGTGGACCTGACTCTCGGCGTGCAGGGGCTGCTCCGGACGCAGGCGGCTGCCTGCACTGTTCTGCCTTCGGGTGATATCAATCATCCCGATGTGGTGGACATACTGGCGCAGGCCGCGCAGCCGGTGATGATCTATTCAGGCTTCGGGGGTGTTATTCTGCGGCAGGCGGTGCTGGGCTGCGGTAAGCGTTTTCTGCATGTGCATGGCGGGTACCTGCCGGACTATAAAGGCAGTACGGCAAATTATTACAGCTATCTGGCAGATGGCTGCTGCGGGGCGTCATCAATTTTCATGTCGGACAGGATAGATTCCGGACCGGTGCTGGTGCGGCAGCGTTTTCTGCCGCAGGGAAGCCTGCGGCAGGTGGACCATGTGCTTGATGCCTGCTACCGCGCGCAGGTGCTGTGCAGCACGCTGCAACTGTATCTTGAACACGGCAGCTGGCCGGATGCCGGATGCCGGGGCGAAGGGCGGGTGTATTACATAATGCACCCTGTGCTGCGCCATATAGCCGTATGCAGCAGCATGAAGGAGAACCATGCGTAAAACCTACCGCAGCGAAGACACCCGCAGCTACTGGCAACGCCGCTGGAGTGCCATTCCGGCAGATGCTCCCATGGAAAATGAATCCGCGTATCCTTTACGGTATGCGCTGGCGGCTTCGGCCATGGTCCGCGGCCGTATGCTGGAGGCAGGTTGCGGTGCAGGAAGATTGCTCCGGTATTTTTTCAATCGCGGGCATGACATTGTGGGCATGGATTACATCGCCGAGGCCGTGCAGAAGCTGAAGGAAACAGCCCCGTCCCTGCCCGTGGAAGTGGGGGATATCACCGGCATGCGGTTTGCGGACGGTGAATTTGACTGTGTGCTGGCATTCGGGCTGTATCATAATTTCGAGCCGCAGCAGCTGATGGCCGCTTTGCAGGAGACTGCGCGTGTCATGCGCGATGGCGGGGTGCTGTGTGCTTCGTTCCGCGCTGACAACCTGTGCAACAGAATCAACGACCGCCTTAAACAGCGCGGAACAGCCGGAGGGCGTGCTTTTCACAAACTTAATCTGCGTGAAGACGAGTTCCGCCTGATGCTTGAGGCGGCAGGATTCTGCGTGGAGCGCTTTGAATATGTGGAAAACATGTCGCTGTTGTACAAATTTCCCGTCTGGCGGGCAGCCGGAGGCAAGGTGATGAACGAGAATGCGGCGCGTTCTGGCGGATATCGCCTCAATGCGGCAGGGCGGTTTATACAGGCTGCGCTGATGCGGTTTTTCTCCGCTTCGTTTGCAATTTCTATGTGGCCACCGCCCGGCTGCGGAGTTGATTTATGACGGTCCAGACGGTGCTTATAGCCATTTCGCAACGGGTGGAGCATGTTGCCGGACGTGCGGAAGTGCGCGACTGTCTGGACAGGTCCTGGTCGCTTTTTATGGATCGCTGCGGGTGTGCGCTGTTTCCTGTGCCCTCGCATACGGCAGATGTCGGGGCTGCGCTTGATGCAGCCGGTGTGTCCGGAGTGATTCTGTCCGGAGGAAATTCGCTGTCGTGCACCGGAGCTCCGGATGCCGATATGGTTCGCGACAGGCTGGAGGCCGGATTGATCGGTTATGCGCAGGCGCGCGGGCTGCCCGTTGCCGGTGTGTGCCGCGGTATGCAGATGCTTTGCCGGCATCTGAGCGGGGTGGTGCCCGTTCCTGTGACCGGACATGCCGGCACACGGCATGCCCTGCTGTGCTCGCCGCAGGCGTTGCGGCACGGCATACACCGGACCGAGGTCGCTTCGTACCATGACTACGGCATACCGTCCGCGGCGCTGGCTGGGCATTTTCATGTACTGGCGCAGTCGCAGGACGGCATGGCCGAGGCGGTGCTGTCGTTGTGCGGCGGCATGCTGGGTATCATGTGGCATCCGGAACGCGGACAGCCTTTTGACGAGGGCGATGTGGAGCTTTTCAGCAACTTATTCAACGCAGGCGGAGTGCGATAGATGAAAGCTGTTATTCTGGCCGCCGGTAGCGGCACACGACTGCGTCCGTATACGCAGGACAGGCCGAAATGCATGGTACAGCTGTGCGGTGCGCCCATGCTGCATACGCAGATACAGGTGCTTCGTTCCTGCGGGATAGACGATATAACAGTGGTTGGCGGTTACCTTGCAGACCGTCTGGACCCGTGCGGCAGCCGCGTGGTTGTGAACGGGGACTACGCGGCCACCAATATGGTCTGGACACTGAAGTGTGTTGCCCGGGAACTGGGCGACGACGTGATCGTTTCTTACGGAGACATACTGTACCACCCCGATATTCTGGCAGGCATATGTGCCGGCGACGCTTCTGTGGCGGTGGCTGTCGACGCCGCCTGGCACGGATACTGGCAGCAGCGCTTTGATGATGTGCTGGCTGACGCCGAAACCCTGCGTCTTGAAGGTGACCGCATTACGGAGATCGGCCGCAGGCCGCAATCACTGGCCGACATTCAGGGGCAGTATATAGGTCTGATGCGTTTTTCCGCAGATGGCGCACAGCTATTGCGCGATACGTTGTGCGGTCTTGCAGGCGATTCACCCGTTGCCGGAAAACCGGCCCGCAGCGCCTACATGACTGATCTGCTGCAGTCGTTCATCGATGACGGGCACCCCTGCACCGCCGTGCCTTTCACCGGCAGCTGGTGCGAGGTGGACACCGTGCGTGATCTTTCCGTCGCAGAGGGCAGAGTGTGCCCGTGGGTGCGCGGACTGGCAGAACGGGGGGGTGCCTAGTGTGCGGCATATGCGGCATGTTCAATGCGCCGGCGACGTCGCGCCGCGTTCTGGAAAGAATGCTTGAGGCTCTGGAACACCGGGGACCGGACTCCTGCGGCGTGTACAGTGACGGCAGCTATCTGGCGGGAATGCGGCGGCTGGCCATCAACGATGTGGCAGGCGGCGGGCAACCGCTGTTCAATGCTTCGGGCAGCGTGGCTTTGCTGTACAACGGCGAGATTTATAATTCTCCCTCGCTGCGCCGGATGCTGCAGAAAGAAGGCGTTGTTTTTGCCACCAGCTCCGACGGCGAGGTGATCTGTCATTTATATGACCGGCACGGCGAGGCGGCGTTTCAGATGCTTGACGGCATGTTCGCCTGTGCTCTCTGGGATTCGGAAAAATGCCGTCTTGTCCTTGCCCGCGATATTCCCGGAGAAAAGCCGCTGTACTACGCCCGTACCCGCAGCGGCGGGGTTGTTTTTGCCTCGGAGATAAAAAGCCTTGTGCGGCACCCTGATGTCAGCCGGGAGCTTGATTATCAGGCGCTCTGGGATTTTCCTACTTTTTTGTGGATTCCCGAACCGCGGACAGTACTGCGTGATGTGCGCGCTGTGGAGCGTGGCAGCATACTGGTGTTTGACGGGCAGACCATGCGCAGCACGGCCATTGCCAACACATTCGGTCCTGCAGAGGATATGGCCGCTCTTTCGGATGATGATGCGGCGGGGCTGGTGCGTACCACCGTGGAAGATGCCATCCGCACGCGGCTGCTTTCGGATGTGCCGGTGGGCAGTTTTCTGAGCAGCGGGCTGGACAGTTCCATAATATGTGCCGTGGCGTCGCGCGAGCTGCCTTCGTTGTCCACGTTTACCATCGGGTTCGAGCAGTGCGCGGATCCCTACCACGGTATGGCCGATGAATCGGCAGGGGCGGAAGAATTCGCCGCGCTGCTGGGCACCCGGCATACAACCATCCGGGTTACGGCTGAAACGTTCCGCCGGAGTTTGCATGAATTTTGCTTGTATGGAGATCAGCCCTTTGCCGTTTCTTCGGGGCTGGGTGTTTTTGCCGTTTCCAGAGCTGCCCGCGAACAGGGCATAAAAGTACTGCTTACCGGCGACGGCGCCGACGAGGCTTTCGGCGGGTATTCATGGTACGCCCATCTGCAGGGGATTGACTCTCTGGCTGCGCAGACTGCGGGAGAAGCAAGCGTTTCCTTTCAGAATACAGGCATGCCGGTCGAGCAGCGTCTGCGGGTGCTGGCGGGGTACGGGGCGGCGCAACGGGCATGGGCCTGGCACTACTATGCCTCGGAACAGGAAAAAACAGCGCTGTTCGCCGCGGCACCATTTGAAAATGTTCGTCCGTCACTGCGTTTTTTTGAAAGATTTTTTACCCGACGCCCGCAGCCCGAAGATTACATACGGCAGGACAGAGCATTTTATTTTCCGTTTGAGATGCTTCGCAAAGCCGACAGGATGACTATGGCGAATTCTGTGGAGGGGCGGGTGCCTTTTGCCGCTCCTGCGGTGCAGCAGCTGGCCGAAGGGCTTTCACTGCGGCAGATGGTGCACGGAACGGAGCTTAAATGGCTGCTGCGCAAAGCCTTTGCCGATGTATTGCCACCTCAGGTGGCGCGGCGGCCCAAGCACGGCTTCAATGTGCCGGTGGACAGGTGGCTGCGCGGAGAATGGGCAGACATGGTGTCAGATACGTTCCGCTCGGGTTCGCGTCTGGCAGAGACGCGGTTGCTGGCACCGGATGCTGCTGCGCGGGCACGACTTATGCTGGAAGACCCGCAGAGGCTCAATGGTCATACGCTGTTTTGTTACATTATGCTTAACCTGTGGCTTGAGGAGTTTGCATCATGGAACTGATTGTGGAGATAGGGCAGAACCACAACGGAGATATGAATCTTGCGCTGGATATGGTGCGCATTGCCGCCGAAGCCGGTGCCGATGTGGCTAAATTTCAGGTGTATGATGCCAGGGCGTTGTTTCCGCGTGAAGGTAACCCGTGGTTCGAATACAACTGCGCCACAGAGCTTTCGCGCGACGATGTGGCCCTGCTGGCTGATGCATGCCGCAGGTACGGCATTGAATTCATGGCTTCTGTGTTCGACGAGGAACGTGTGGAGTGGCTGGAAGATCTGGGTGTGCGGCGTTACAAGGTTGCCTCCCGTTCCGTAACCGAAACTCCGCTGCTGCGGCGTCTCGCGGCCACGGGCAAGCCGTTGCTTGTATCGCTGGGTATGTGGCGGGGAGACGGCTTTCCGCAGATTGCCGGTGCAGACCGTGTGGAATATCTTTACTGCGTTTCGGAATATCCGACACCGCTGGAGCACCTGCATCTGCAGCACTGCGATTTTAACGCCTATGCAGGATTCAGCGATCACAGCATAGGTCTTACCGCGGCCATGGCTGCTCTTTCCCGCGGGGCGCGCATCATCGAAAAGCATTTTACCATCGACAAAACCATGTACGGGCCGGACCACGAAGGCAGCATGGATGCAGAGGAACTGCGCAGGCTGGTCCGGTTCAGGGATGAGCTAGCGCTATGCCTGAAGTAGCACCGAAAGTAACGGTATACATATCGTCGCACAACTACGGAGAGTATCTGGAGCAGGCTGTGGAAAGCGTGCTGCGTCAGAATTTCGACCGGTGGGAGTTGTTTCTTGTCGACGATAATTCTTCGGATAACACCCGCGACATTCTGCAGTACTACAGGGGAGCCGGACGTATCCGTATTCTGCAGGGTGAAGGGCGGGGGCTTATCCCCGTGGCTAACACGGTTCTTGAGCTTGCCCGCGGAGAATACATCATCCGGCTGGATGCCGATGATGTGTTTGACGAAAATATTCTGCTGGTGCTTTCCAACTACCTTGACCGCAATCCGGATGTGGCCATGGTATTCCCCGATTACTATCTGATGGATCAGGACGGGGTGCTGTATTCTTCGTTCCGCAAGGAATCACTGGCGGGCAATGACAATGTGCAGGACATGCCCCCTCACGGTGCCTGCACCATGATACGCACCTCGGTGCTCCGTGAAATAGGCGGCTATGACGCATCGCTGCCCGCGCAGGACGGCTTTTATGTATGGAGCCGCATACGCGATAAATACGGGGTGCATAACATCAATCTGCCGTTGTTCTGCTACCGCCAGCACGGCTATAACCTGACCCGCAATGCAGCTCGTATAACACTGGCCCGGCAGGCTGTGAAAAAAAGTGTCTGCGACGGCATGGGCACCTGTGAGCAGCCGGTGGTGGCGGTCATCCCCTGCCGCAGTTGCTACGACTTTGTGCCCGATGTGTGGAAAGAGCGCATCGGCGGGCTGTCCCTGCTGGATATGGCCGTGGGGAAATGCGTCGATTCCGCCTTGTTCAGCAGTATTGTGGTTACTTCCGATACCACCGAGGTGCTGGATACGATTGGCGGTGTCAGTGACCCGCGACTGCGTTTTCTGCCGCGTGAGCATGCTTCGACCTACAGGTCGCGTCCCATGACGGATACGCTCAAAAGTGTGGCGGCTCAGCTTGCTTTACCGGATTCTGCCATTATGCTGCTGTGTTACCCTCAGGCACCGTTTACCACAGTGGAAACACTGGAAGAGGCCGTGCATACACTGCTGATGTTTGATGCGGACAGTGTATTTACGGCGATACCCGTGGACAAGCCGCTGTACCGGAGGGGCCCCAACGGTATGACCTGCATCAATCCGTCCACATTTTCGACCAGTGATTTCAATACAATTTTTCAGGAATCGCGCAACGTGTTCGCCCTTAAGGTTGGTAATCTGAAAAAGGGCAGCATGACCGGCAATAAAAGCATCTGCTATCCCATTGCCGGTGAGGAGGTGCTGTACATCAACAGTGCGCAGGACCTTGCAGCGGCACGTTCCTTTTTACCCTAGCTGCGGAAAAGTGCATGAAAACGTATTATTCAAAATCACTCAGCGCCACCTTCGGACGTCAGGCATCTTTTCTGGCAAAAAACGATGAGCTGGTGGCCCGTGCCGCACAGGCCACTGCCGCCCTGTGCGCCATGCCGGCAAGAACCCACTGCCCCCTTTGTGCCGGTACCGCACCGCAGGCACAGGATTTTGTGCACCGTGGTGCGGCATATTTCCGTTGCCCCCGTTGCGGACATATTGTTTCCTGCAACGACCCTTCTTTTCTGGAGCAGGACGAAGAACAGTTTGCCAAGGTGTATCCTGCATTGCGGGGAGAGGAACGCGAAGCCCGCAGACTGAATGTTTATCAGCCCAAGCTCGACTGGGTTCTGGAATCGTGCCGCCGCGAACTGGGCCGCGACAGGCAGCATATGCTGGCCTGTCAGTGGCTTGAGATAGGCTGCGGTGAAGGTTTTTTTCTGGAGGCGCTGCAGCGCAGCGGAGCGGAGCATGTGAGCGGGGTGGAAGCTGACACCATCATGGCAGGACGCTGTGCCGGTCTGCTGGGGGCTGACTGCGTGGATATTTCCCACCGTCCGTTAGCCTGCGAGATCAGGGAGCGGCGTTTTGATGTTCTGGCTGCATGGTATGTGCTGGAGCATGTGCCTGACCTGCATTCAGTGGCTCAGGCTCTGGCTTCGGTGCCGGCCGGTACGCTGTTTTGCTTCGCGGTGCCCATGTTCAGCCTGTCGGTTGTGCTGGAAAGCGCCTGCCACGGGCACTTTGCACGCACGCTGGATAACGACATCCACACACAGCTTTTTACCGATGATTCCATTGATTATTTTCTGCATAGTGCGGGGTTTGAAAAAGTGTCCCACTGGGTTTTCGGGCAGGATGTCATCGACCTTGGCCGGATTATCAGAAACGGTATAGCCGGAAGCTACTCAGAAGATATGGCCGCCGGCGTGTGCTCCATGCTTTCGGAAGCGTATGAAGAACTGCAGGGTGTTGTGGACAGGCATTTGATGTCCGACTCGCGCCATGTGCTTGCCGTGAAAAGGTAGTGCCATGAAATACTGCTCGAGATGCCTGTATCCTGCCAACCATCCGCTGCACATCATATTTGACGGGCAGGGGGTGTGCAGCGGGTGCAGGGTGCATGAAGAAAAAGATACCCTGGACTGGGCGGAACGCTTTGCCCGTCTTGAGCGCCTTGTGGCACCGTACAGAAGCCGCAGCGGCAGGTTTCACGACTGCGTGGTTCCTGTTTCCGGTGCGGGTGATTCCTATTTCATAGTGGATGTGGTGCGTAACAGGCTGCGCATGAATCCTCTGCTTGTTTCGTACAACCAGCAGTACAATACCCGGACGGGCATCCGCAATCTTGCGTATCTGCGTACTTTTTTTGACTGCGACTATTTTCAGCAGACGGTTTCTCCCGCATCGGTGAAAAAAGTCACCCGTGCCACTTTGCGGCTTATGGGCAGCATGCACTGGCACTGCATTGCCGGGGGCACTGCTTTTCCGGTGCAGGTGGCTACACGGTTCAAGATTCCGCTTATTATCTGGGGGGCACATCAGGGGCTGGAACAGGTGGGCATGTTTTCGCACCTTGACGAAGTTGAGATGTCGCGCAGGTACCGGCACGAGCACGACCTTATGGGATACGAGGCCGAAGACCTGCTGGCGGCGGATGCCGGCCTGAGTGAAAGGGATGTGGCTCCCTATATGTATCCGCATGAGTGTGATGTGGCCGGCGCGGGGGTGCGGGGTATCTATCTGGGCAATTACATACGGTGGGATACCAAAGCCCAGCATGAGGCCATGATTGACAGATACGGCTATGAAACAGCTCCGCAGCAGCGCACCTTTGATGCCTATAATCATGTGGATAACTGGCATTATGCCGGTGTGCACGATCTGATAAAATATCTGAAGTTCGGATACTCCAAGGTTGTTGACCATGTATGCCGTGAAATCAGATTCGGCAGACTTTCCCGCGAGAAAGGGCTAGGGGTTGTGCGTGCGTACCAGCAGGTGGTTCCCGGCGACCTGCCGTTGCTTCTGGAATGGCTGGATATGAGCGAAGCGGATTTTTTTGCCTGCATTGACGCGCATCGCGACCCCGCCGCGTGGGAAAAGCGCGACGGCGTATGGGTGTGCAGGTCGGAACTGTATGCCGGCGGCGATACCGCGGGCGGCGTTCCGCCTGCGTGCGGGTATGCAGATGACAGCTCGCGGTGCGGTGAACAGGCAGAAACCGGGGGATACACGCTTATGGGACGCGGATGGGTGGATGCATGGCACAGAAATCCGTGATTTCCGGTCAGGCGGCGCGTCTGGCTGAGAACTTCCAGACATTGAACAGCCGTCTGAACCTGATTTTTGTCTTCGACCATGTGGGCAGATCGGGTAACGGCTTTGTGCTGGGCATTTTTGATCAGCATCCGCAGGTGGCCAC